>NZ_QKZN01000006.1:0-408802 GCF_003254285.1 Cupriavidus phytorum | reverse complement strand
GGGCGGCATCATCTGCTCAACCACCCACTCCTTGTACTCCGCCGGATAGCGTTTCATTCTCCAACCGCTTCCGCCCTCCATTGTCCTTCATCGAAAGGCGGCGGGACGACAACTATCCTGACATGGAGGGCTCGGACAGAAAGGAGGTCGCCGGCTACGCCGGCGAAACAGCCACGCCCGCCAAGCACGCCAAACCAACCAATCGCCCTTAGACCACGCCTTGCTCGCGCAACTTCGCAACACGTTCAGCCGACAGCCCCAGCACCGTCTGCAGCACCTGCTCGGTATGCTGGCCCAGCCGCGGCGGCGGCGCGTCGTACTGTACCGGTGTGGCCGACAACCGCAGCGGACTCTTGACAGTCGGGCACAAGCTCCCGTCGTCGCGCACCAGATCGACCTGCAACTCCCGATGCCGCACCTGCGGATCTTCCAGCACCTGGCCATAGTCGTTGATCGGCCCGCACGGAATGCCCTGCGCTTCCAGCGCCTGCACCCAGTGCGCGGTCGGCCGCGTGCGCATATGCGCCTCGAGCAGCGGCACCAGCGTGTCTCGGTGGATGATGCGGCCGGGGCCGGTGGCGAAGCGCTCGTCGGCGGCCAGGTCGGGACGCTCGACGCCGCGGCAATACGCCTGCCACTGCCCGTCGTTGCCGGCCGCGACGATCATGTAGCCGTCGGCGGTGGCGAACACATGGTAGGGCACCATGTTGGCGTGCGCGTTGCCGTAGCGCGGCATGGCCTGGCCGGTCACGCGCTGCGCGATGATCGGGGTGGCGCCAACCGCCACCACCGCGTCGAGCAGCGCCATGTCGATATGCTGGCCCTCGCCGGTGCGTTCGGCATGGCGCAGCGCGGCCAGCACCGCCACGGTGGCGTACATGCCGGTCAGCATGTCGACCACCGCCACGCCCACCTTCTGCGGCCCGCCGCCGGGCAGGTCGTCGCGTTCGCCGGTGACACTCATCAGGCCGCCCAGGCCCTGGAAGATAAAGTCATAGCCGGGCTTGTGCGCGCTCGGCCCGGTCTGGCCATAGCCCGTGATCGAACAGTAGACCAGCGCCGGGTTGACGGCCTTCAGGCTGTCGTAGTCCAGCCCGTAGCGCTTGAGGTCGCCGACCTTGTAGTTCTCCAGCACGATCTGCGACTTCGCGGCCAGCTCGCGCACGATCTGCTGCCCTTGCGGGCTGGCGATATCGAGCGTGACCGACTGCTTGCCACGGTTGGCACCGGCAAAGTAGGTGGCGTCGCGCGACGGCTGCCCGTCCGCGCCGGGCAGCCACGGCGGCCCCCACGAACGGGTATCGTCGCCGGCGCCGGGGCGCTCGACCTTGATCACCTCGGCGCCCAGGTCCGCCAGGTTCTGCGCGCACCACGGGCCGGCCAGGATGCGCGACAGGTCCAGCACGCGCACGCCGGCAAGCGCGCCGCGCGCCGGGGCTTGGCCGCCCGTCATCAGATCGGGTCCCAGCTGATCACGTCGGGCGAGCGCTCCAGCTTGAAGAAGCTGCTGCGCATCGCCGGCATGGCGACCTCGCCCACCGACTCCGGCGTCCAGCCGTCGCTCATATGGACCGAGCGCACCGGACGCGGCTGGCTCATCAGGATGATCTCGTTGGCACGCACCGCGAAGATCTGGCCGTTGACCTCGCTCGCCGCCGGGCTCGCCAGGTAGACCGCGACCGGGCCGATCTTGCCGGCTTCCATCTTCTGCAGCTTGGCCACGCGCGCCTTTTCTTCCGGGGTTTCGGCGGGGATCGAGCTGGTCATGCGGCTCCACGCGAACGGCGCGATGCAGTTCGAGCGCACGTTGAAGCGCTGCATGTCCAGCGCGATCGACTTCGACAGCGCGGCGATGCCCAGCTTGGCCGCCGAGTAGTTGGCCTGGCCCAGGTTGCCGATCAGGCCCGAGGTCGAGGTCATGTGCACGTAGGCGCCGCTCTCCTGGTCCTTGAAGTAGTTGGCCGCGGCGCGGCTGACGAAGAAGGTGCCGTTCAGGTGCACGTCGATCACCGAGCGCCATTCTTCCTCGTTCATCTTGAAGAACATGCGGTCGCGCAGGTTGCCGGCGTTGTTGACCACGGCGTCGATGCGGCCGAAGTTGTCGAGCGCGCATTGCACGATGGCGTTGGCGCCGGCCCAGGTCGACACGCTGTCGGTGCTGGCCACGGCTTCGCCGCCGGCGGCGCGGATTTCCTCGACCACGCGCTGCGCGGGACCGGCGTCGCCGCCCTCGCCGGTCATCGACACGCCCAGGTCATTGACCACCACCCTGGCACCGGCGGCCGCCATGGCCAGCGCGATGCCGCGTCCGATCCCACCCCCGGCGCCCGTCACCAGCGCAACCTTGCCTGCCATCAAACCGCTCATTGCATGTCTCCTCTGAACTCGACCTCTGAATACTTTTTGTGCGGTCACCGACCGCAAACCCGGTGAAACAGCCTCCGCGCAGCGGGCAACGCCCGCCGCTGCGGTCAATCCGGATGTCCACGCCGCAGCGGATACGATAAATTGACGCCCGACCCTTTGGAATTCACGAATCACAAAACTGGCCTTTGGCCTGACAGAAGCCCATGCATTACGACCTGACCGACCTCCGCCTCTTCCTGAATGTCGGCGAGACGGAGAACCTGACCCGTGCCGCCGAGCGCAGCTTTCTGTCGCTGCCCGCCGCCAGCACGCGCATCAAGCAGCTGGAAGAGGCGTTCCAGACACAATTGCTGATCCGTCAGGTCAAGGGCGTGCGGCTCACGCCGGCGGGCGACGCGCTGCTGCGGCACGCGCGCGAGGTCTTCCGCGAACTCGAATGCCTGCACGCGGACCTGCGGCCGTATGCCAAGGGCGTGAAGGGGCGCGTGCGGCTGCTGGCCAATACCACCGCGACCAACTCGTTCCTCGCCACCGGCGTGTCGCGCTTCCTCAGCGAGAACCCGGACGTCGACATCGAGCTGGAAGAGCACCTGTCGCAGGAGATCGTGTCGGCAATCAGCGCCGGCGCGGCGGACCTCGGCATCGTCGCCGGCGAGGTCGCCACCCAGGACCTGGATGCGATGCACCTGTGCAGCGACGCGCTGATCGTGATCGCGCCGGTCAACCATCCGCTGCCAACCTTCAAGCGGCTGCACTTCGCCGACCTGCTCGATACCTGCCGCTTTGTCGGGCTGAACCAGTTCAGCGCGATCCAGTCGTTCCTCGACCGCATTGCCGCCGGCATGGGCAAGCGCATCAGCCTGCGGATCCAGGTGGGCAGCTTCGATGCGGTATGCCGCATGGTCGAGGCCGGCGCGGGCATCGCCATCGTGCCCAACAGCTGCGCGCGCCGCTATGCCAGCCGCAAGGTGCTGCGCTTTATCCCGCTGGAAGACGAATGGGCCCGGCGCGAGCTGCGCCTGGTGCGCCGGCCGGGACGCGAGCTGCCGCAGTTCGCCGAAACCCTGATCCAGTACCTGGTCGACGCCGCGCGCGAGCCCGTGTAGCGCGGCGCGGGGTTTCAGCGTTTCAGCCGGCGCCCGGCGCGCCGCCCTGCACCATCAGCGCCGCCAGCGGACGCAGCGACACCACCATCACCAGCAGCAGCAACCCCATGGCGAACACGCCCGGCCAGCTGGTGCGGCCGCGGCGCTCGAGCGAGTCGGTCACCAGTTCGGGCGAGTAGTGGTACTCGCGCACATGGCGGATGGTGGCCTCGGCGTGCCAGCGGTACAGCTCATTGCCGTACAGGCCCAGCAGCAGTGCCATCGCGTACAGCAGCGGCCGGCCCGCCATCGGCAGCTGCAGGCCGAACACTGCGTGCAGCAACGGCTCGGTGCCGACGATCAGCGCATACACGCCCACCTGCCAGTACATGCGCCGGTATGCCATCCAGAACGGGCCCAGCAGGCACGCCGCCCAGTTCCACGAGATGCCGCCGTGGGTCTCGGCTACCGACCAGCGCTCGCCGTAGTACGGAAAGCGCGGCCCCACGAATGCGGCCAGCGCCGCGTCGTCACGGATCGATGCATGCATGCCAACCCTCCCCTCTGCTGCGTCGGCGGCGCCTGGCTTCACGGCGCGGCCTGTGCACAGCATAGGGCGCGCGAGGCCCCCGCTGTGTGCGCCGGCGCGCATTCGGCGCGCGTTGGGCGCACAAAAGCCGGGGGAAAGGGGTGGATTGGGGCGCAAGGGCACAGACCGGCGCACCGGTCCGTGGCGCGCGGCGCTACTTCCAGCGCTGCAGGATCTGAAGGATCACCAGTGTGAACACCGTGGCGATCACCGCCGTGGTGTCGCGCCCGAGCCCGGCCGCGACGCCGATCGCTGCCACCATCCAGATGCTGGCCGCGGTGGTCAGGCCCTTGATATGGGCTTCGTCGTTCTGCTTGAGGATGGCACCCGCGCCGAGGAAGCCGATGCCGGCGATCAGCCCCTGCAGCACGCGGCTCATGTCGGCCAGAGGCACGCCGGCCTGCAGCGGCACCAGCACGAACAGCGCCGAGCCCAGCGCCACCAGCATATGGGTGCGCAGCCCCGCCGCCTTGCCGGAAGACTCGCGCTCATAGCCGATCAGGCCACCGAGCAGCACCGCCATGGTCAGCCGCAACAGGATGCGAGTGGCCTCGGCCGCGTCCGGCACGTCGGCAAATTCTGCGCGAAAGGTACGGAAGATATCGGTCCAGACAGACTCCATCGCCAACCTCCGGGACTAGGGTGCAGGCCTGAGCGTAGCACGGCACACCTGGGCCGCGGCAAGACTTGGGCGCCACATCGGCAAGCGGTCCGGCCTGTGCGGCGACGTCCTACACGGCAAGCGGAAGCTCCCCGACAGTCCCGCCGGCGCGGCATTCCTATATTGGAATCACCAACCACAGTCCTCCCATGGAGTTGCACCATGCCCTATATCCTCGCCTGGCTACTTGGTGTTCCGGCCTTTGTCCTGGTCCTGATCTGGCTTTTCGTCCACTGACCGGCAGGCGGTGCCGCGGCACCGGCCCACCCTTCACCGGCGCCCCGCGCGCCACACCCTGCACGCCCGGTTCGCCGGGCGTCTTGCATGGTGTCGCGGCCTTCGCTGCGACGCTTGCTGCCCACCTAAGCCGCCCCTAAGCCGCTCTTTCGCAAATCCGAATTTCAGCGTGCAGGGGGCTCGGGAATAATGGCCTCCAGTTCCAATCGACCCGGCGACCATGCACGCAGACCAGGATCCCGACCAGCTGTACCCCGAAATCCGCGAGGCCGTGCGCAGCCTGTGCGCGGACTTCGATTCGGCGTACTGGCAACGGGTGGAAGAGCAGGAAGCCTTTCCGGAGAGCTTCGTCCAGGCGCTGACGCAAGCCGGCTGGCTGTCGGCGCTGATCCCGGAAGCCTATGGCGGCTCGGGGCTGTCGCTGACCGCTGCGTCGGTCATCATGGAAGAGATCAACCGCAGCGGCGGCAATTCCGGCGCCTGCCACGGGCAGATGTACGTGATGGGCTGCCTGCTGCGCCATGGTTCCGACGCGCAGAAGCAGCGCTGGCTGCCGGCCATCGCCTCGGGCGAGCTGCGCATGCAGTCGATGGCCGTGACCGAGCCCAGCACCGGCACCGACACCACCAAGCTCAAGACCACCGCGGTGCGCCACGGCGACAAGTACCTCGTCAATGGCCAGAAGGTATGGATTTCGCGCGTGCAGCACTCGGACCTGATGCTGCTGCTGGCGCGCACCACGCCGCTGGACCAGGTCAAGCGCAAGTCGGACGGCCTCTCGGTATTCGTGGTCGACCTGCGCGATGCCATCGGCAAGGGCCTGACGGTCAAGCCGATCCGCAACATGGTCAACCACGAGACCAACGAGCTGTTCTTCGACAACCTCGAAGTCCCCGCCGACAACCTGATCGGCGAGGAAGGCAAGGGCCTCAAATACATCCTCGACGGTCTCAACGCCGAGCGCATCCTGATCGCCGCCGAATGCATCGGCGACGGCTACTGGTTCGTCGAGCGCGCCAGCAACTACGCGCGCGACCGCGTCGTGTTCGACCGCCCGATCGGCCAGAACCAGGCCGTGCAGTTTCCGATCGCCCGCGCATACATCAACGTCGAGGCCGCCAGCCTGATGCGCTACAAGGCGGCACGGCTGTTCGACGCCGGCAGGCCGTGCGGCAAGGAAGCCAATATCGCCAAGCTGCTGGCCGCCGATGCCTCGTGGGAAGCAGCCAACGTCTGCCTGCAGACGCATGGCGGCTTCGGCTTCGCTGCCGAATACGACATCGAGCGCAAGTTCCGCGAGACCCGCCTGTACCAGGTGGCGCCGATCTCGACCAACCTGATCCTGTCCTACGTGGCCGAGCACGTGCTCGAGTTGCCGCGTTCGTTCTGAGAAACCTAATGTCCCAACCCTCCCAAGGCATCCGCCCGCTCGACGGCATCCGCGTGGTCTCGCTCGAGCACGCCGTGGCCGCGCCTTTCGCCACGCGCCAGCTGGCCGACCTGGGCGCGCGCGTGATCAAGGTAGAGCGTCCCGGCGTGGGCGACTTCGCGCGCGGCTATGACCAGTCCGTGCACGGCCAGGCCTCTTACTTCGTCTGGCTCAACCGGGGCAAGGAGAGCCTGGCCCTGGACCTGAAGGACAGCGAAGCGCAGGCCATCCTGCACCGGCTGCTGGCCGATGCCGACGTGCTGGTGCAGAACCTGGCGCCGGGCGCCGCCGCCCGCATGGGCCTGGATTTCGACCCCCTGCACGGCAAGTACGAGAAGCTGATCGTCTGCGACATCTCCGGCTACGGCGACTCCGGCCCCTATCGCGACAAGAAGGCCTATGACCTGCTGATCCAGGCCGCCGCCGGCCTGGTGGGCCTGACCGGCGGCCCGAACGAGCCGTCGCGCGCCGGCGTGTCGATCGCCGACATCTCGGCCGGCATGTACGCGTACAGCGGCATCCTGTCGGCGCTGCTGCAGCGCGGCCGCACCGGCAAGGGCCTGCGCGTGCAGGTGACCATGTTCGAGGCGATGGCCGAGTGGATGAACCAGGTGCTTTACTTCGGCCACTACGGCGGCACGCCGCCGGCGCGCTTCGGCGCCTCGCATCCGACCATCGCCCCGTACGGCGTGCATCGCACCAGCAATGGCAGCGTGATCTTCAGCGTGCAGAACGAGCGCGAGTTCGCCAATTTCTGCGAGATCGTGCTGGGCGACCGCGCGCTGGCCCAGGACGAGCGTTATTCCAGCAATACCGCGCGCGTGCGCAACCGCCCCGAACTGACCGCGCTGATCGAAGCCCGTTTTGCCTCGCTGACGGTGGCGCAGGCCGAGGCGCTGCTGGACCAGGCGCAGATCGCCAATGCGCCGATGAACGACATCGAGGCGGTGTGGAACCATCCGCAGCTGCAGGCGCGCCAGCGCTGGCGCGAGGTCAATACGCCGAACGGCCCGATCGGCGCGCTGCTGCCGCCGGCCAACCTGTCGGGCGTCGAGCCCGTGATGGGCGACGTGCCGGCGCTGGGCGCGCACAGCCGCAGCATCCTGGCCGAGCTGGGCTACGGCGAGACCGACATCGACGCCCTGGCCGACAAGCGCACCATCTGAACCGACACGGGCGCCCGCGGCTAGCCCGGGGCCCTTCTCTTTCCGCAAGCACTGTTCAATCTCCGGAGCCGGCATGAGCCAAGCCGCAGACACCACTTACCCGACCCGCCAGCTTTGCGAATTCCTGGCCAACCTCAAGCTGGCCGACGTGCCCGCGCCCGTGATCGAGCGCACCAAGGACCTGTTCCTCGACTGGATCGCATCGGCCATCGCCGGCAAGGACGCCCCGGCCGTGCGCAAGCTGCAGGAATTCGCCGCGGCCATGGGCCCGTCCGACGGCGCCGCCGAAGTGCTGGTCGACCGCCGCCGCACCTCGCCCTACTTCGCCGCGCTGATCAACGGCGCGTCTTCGCACGTGGTCGAGCAGGACGACGTGCACAACGGCTCGGTGCTGCATCCGGCCGCGGTGGTATTCCCCGCCGTGGTCGCGGCCGCGCAGGCCGAGGGCAAGACCGGCGCCGAGGTCCTGCTGGCCTCGATCGCCGGCTATGAAGCCGGCATCCGCATCGGCGAGTTCATGGGCCGCTCGCACTACCGCGTGTTCCACACCACCGGCACCGTCGGCACGCTGGCCGCCGCCGCGGCAGTGGCCAAGCTGTTCGGCCTCGATGCCGAAGGCGTCAACCAGGCGCTGGGCTCGGCCGGCACGCAGGCCGCGGGTCTGTGGGAATTCCTGCGCGACGCCGCCGACTCCAAGCAGCTGCACACCGCCAAGGCCGCCGCTGATGGCCTGCAGTCAGCCTGGCTGGCGCGCGCCGGCTTCACCGGCGCGAAGCAGATCCTCGAGGGCGCGCAGGGCATGGCCGCCGGCATGTCGAGCGATGCCAACCCCGCCTGCCTGACCGATGGCCTGGGCACGCGCTGGGCCACGGCGGAGACGTCGTTCAAGTTTTTCGCCTCGTGCCGCCATACCCACCCGGCCGCCGATGCGCTGAAGGCGCTGATGCAGCGCGAAGGCGTTGCCGCCGACCAGATCGCCAGCGTCACCACGCACGTGCACCAGGGCGCCATCGACGTGCTTGGCCCCGTGGTCAATCCCGCCACCATCCACCAGGCCAAGTTCTCGATGGGCACGGTGCTGGGGCTGGTGGCCGTGCATGGCCACGCCGGCCTGGGGGAGTTCGAGCAGCATGCGCTGCAGGACCCGGCGGTGGCCGCGTTCCGCGGCAAGGTCGACATGGAGCTGGATGCCGAGATCAACGCCGCCTACCCGCGCCAGTGGATCGGCCGCGTGACGGCAAAGACCACCGACGGCCGCACCCTGGCCGCACGCGTCGACGTGCCCAAGGGCGATCCCGACAACACCCTCTCGCGCCCGGAACTGGAAGCCAAGGCGCTGCAGCTGGGCGCATTCCGCCAGGGCGCGAGCGAGGCCGAGATGCGCGCCATCATCCAGCGCGTGTGGGCACTGGAGCAGGCCCCGGACGTCAACGACTGGCTGCCCGCCGCGCGCTGAGGATCGCCATGTCCACCGCCGTTACCTACCTGTTCGTGCCGGGCGACCGGCCCGAACGCTTCGACAAGGCCGCCGCCGCCGGCCCCGATGTGATGATCCTCGACCTCGAGGACGCGGTCCATCCGGACGCCAAGCCCGCCGCGCGCGAAGCCATCGCCGCATGGCTGGCCGGCCGGCCCGGCGCCAACGCCTTCGTGCGCATCAACGACTGCGCCTCGCCCGCCTTTGCCGCCGACATGGCCTGGCTGCGCGCACTGCCCCAGGGCACCACGCTGGCCGGGCTGCTGGTGCCCAAGGCCGAGGATGCCGCCGCGCTCGACACCATCGCCCAGGCCCTGCAAGCCATCAACCCGCAGGGCGAGCTGGTCGCCATCATCGAAACCGCGCTCGGCCTGCACCAGATCGACGCCGTGGCGTCCGCCAGCGGCGTGGCGCGCCTGGCCTTCGGCTCGCTCGACTATGCCGTCGACCTGGGCTGCAGCCATACCCGCGATGCCCTCGCCTTTGCCCGTGCACGCATCGTGCTGGCCTCGCGCGTGGCGGGGCTGCCACCGCCGGTCGATGGCGTCACCACCGCGCTCAAGGACGAAGCCGTGCTCGCCAGCGACGTTGCCTACGCGCGCGAACTCGGCTTTGCCGGCAAGCTCTGCATCCACCCGGCACAACTGGGCGCGGTCCGCGCCGGCTTCCTGCCCAGCCCCGAGCAGCTCGACTGGGCCCGGCGCGTGCTCGCCGCCACCGCCAGCGGCAGCCACGCGGTGCAGGTCGACGGCAAGATGGTCGACCGCCCCGTGATCGAGCAGGCCCGCCGGCTGCTGGCGCTGGCGCAATAGCGCGCCATCCGACTCCCCTCATGCATCTGAAGGCCACCTGCCATGACTGACGCCACTTCTGAACTCGAACGCCTGCGCGGCTGGATCGGCCGCAGCGAAACGCGCACCGAAACGCTGTCGCCCGAACCGGTCGCCGGCCTGGCCGCCACCTTCGACCTCGATCCCGAAGCCGTCGCCTCCGGCCCGCTGCCGCCGCTATGGCACTGGCTCTACTTCCTGCCGCGCGCGCCACAGCGCGAACTCGGCCGCGACGGCCACCCCACCCTCGGCGGCTTCATGCCCCCGGTGCCGCTGCCGCGCCGCATGTGGGCCGGCAGCGAAGTCAGCTTCAACCATCCGCTGCATATCGGCGACACCGTCACGCGCACCTCCACCATCCGCGACGTGCAGTACAAGACCGGCCGCACCGGCGAGCTCTGGTTCGTCGCCGTCGACCACGAACTGACCGTCAACGGCAACACCGCGGTCAACGAGCGCCACGACATTGTCTACCGCGCCATGCCCGACCCCACCAAGCCGCAACCGCCGCGCCCGCGGCTGGAACAGACCGCGCAATGGCAGCGCACGCTGCAGGCCGACCCGGTGATGCTGTTCCGCTATTCCGCGCTGACCTTCAACGGCCACCGCATCCACTACGACCGCCAGTACACGCGCGACGTCGAAGGCTATCCCGGCCTGGTGGTGCACGGCCCGATGCAGGCGATGCTGATGCTGGACCTGGTGGCGCGCGAGCAGCCCAAGGCGCGCGTGCGCCGCTTCGGGTTCCGAGGGCTGGCGCCGCTGTTCGACCAGGACACCATCACGGTCGGTGGCGCGGCCGATCCGGCGCAGCCGGGGCGGCTGGTGCTGTGGACGGGGGATGATGCTGGCGGGCAGGCGATGCAGGGGTGGGCGGAGGTGGAGGGGTAAAGGCAGGGGCTCCGAGCGATCAGCGCCCCCGTCAGTACTGGTAGACGAACTGGAATCCGCCTGACACGCTGGCGGTATGAAAGGCCGCCGGCTTATACACCGGCGTGCCCGCGAACAGATCGTAGGACAGCCGGCCAAAGCCAGAGCCGAACCCGCCGCGCACCCCAATCACCGCGCCGGCCAGGCGCGTACCGGCAAGGCCGGCCGTCGACGGCCCGAAAACGCTGCCATAGTCGAGACCCGCGTACAGCGCCTGACCGGTTGCGCCAAGCGGCAGCTGCATTTCATTGCGCCAATAGAAGCCGCTGTCGCCGGCCAGCAGCCGATCCCCGTCAAAACCACGCACGGTGTACCGGCTGCCGATGGTCATGGCGTCCAACGAGTAAAGCCGGTCATTGGTGTACTGCCCGCGAAAGGTCGTGACATAGCGCAGCGGATATTCAGCCACCTTGAACGGCACCGACAGGTTGGCATCCGCGACAAGCATCCGGAATCGCCAGGTCGGCCCGCCGATCGCGGTCAGGGCGTCATCCTGCGACCCGAATCCGCCAATGCCCTGGCGGTACGCTACGGTGCCGTCAAATTGCGCCGCACCGAAATAGTGGCGGTCGGTAAATCCTGCCTCCAGCACGGTGTTGTTGCGCCGCTGCTGGGTAATCTCCGTGTCCTCGATAAAGCTGTGGCCGAAGCGGCGCGACAGCCGGAACTGCAGTCCCAACACATCGTTCTGGCTGCGCCGGATCACGCGGTGCAGCTTAAGGTCGACCGTCCGCGAATCGCCGCTGGACACGAAGGTCTGGTTGACGCCGGCGATCTGCTGGAAATAGGTGTTGGAATAGGCCGACAGCGTGCCGGTCCAGTAGCCCCACGGCACCGAATAGAAGCCGTTCCAGCCATGCGTGCCTCGGCTCTTGTCACTGAACTCCAGGTCCTGGCTATAGCCGACGTTGAAGAGGTCGTTAAGACCTAGCGGGTTGTCGATAGCCAGACTCAGATTGCCCTGTGGTCGGCCAGTGGACCGAGTGCCGGAGTTGTCCACGGAAGCGACGAACGCCCACGGCTTGGATCGCTTGACAGTAATCGTCACAACGCTGACGCCAGGCGCTGCGGTCGGCACGATCTGCATGTCGGCGTCCTGGCTGGCCACGCGCTTCATTTGCTCTAGCCCTTGCTCTAGGTCGCGCAGGTTGAGCAGATCTCCAGAGCGAGACGGGAACGCGGACTTCCAGGTGCCGCGTGTTTCGGGATCGGCAAAGCGGAGTTCTCCGATGAGGCCGGGGATCAATGCCAGGCGCAGCGCGCCGGTGCTCAGATCCTGAGGCGGGACCAGCACGCGGGTGGTGACATAGCCGCGGCTCAGGATGGCCTGCGAAACTCCCTTGGCCAGGAGGTCCACGCCTTGCTTGCCGACGCAGGCGCCCTGGTAGTGGCCGAGCCATGCGAGGGCGAATGCAAATGGGTCCTGCGGCAGGGCCGAGGCGCCTTGCACTCGGGCTGCCTCCGGCAGGTCGGTGGGCACCTCCAGCGTGAAGCGGTCAATGCGAAAGCACGGCGCTTCAGTTGGCAGGGTTGGGTATTCCGCTGGCGCAGCATCTTCCGCACGGATGCCAGGCGCTTGTACCGCTTGAGCGCGCTCGCGCGCTTCCTGTTGCTGGCGGGTGCGTTGCTCCTGCTCAGAGGCCGTTGTCGCAGGAGATTGACCTGGGCTATTGGGCACTACTTGAGCGAGTGCCATAGGGGCGGCAAGAATCGACAAAACCCCAAGTTCCAGGAACAGCTGTTTAGGCAGATTCTTCTTGTTCATTCAATGGCAACCACATTGCGAGATAGCACAACTGCGCAGCAATCTACGCAGGTTGCGTTGTCAGCACGAAGACATCATGCTCTGATAGCTCCGTGCTAATGAACGCTGAGGCTTTTCGATTATTTTGTTCCAAGGCCTCTAGGGTTACTGGTGGATCAACGCCGTCCCAAATGCAATCCACTCGCGCTTCAAACCCGGGGTGGTGCCAAACCCCGCCTTCAACCCTCGTGACGACGAGCCCATAAGCTGCCGCAGTGGTGCAGACAGTAATTGCGGCATCCGCCGACAACTTCATGAGCACGCTGCCACCGAGCATGAAGAACGCGTCGGCGGAATCGTAGCGTTGCAGAGGATCAATGTTCTTCATAAGGTCTCACTTCCACTTAATCCGGCTATCAGGAATCCAGCCTGGGTCATTCTTACCACTCACCTGAACAACCTCGCCAGTCCTGTCATTAATCACAACATATCCGCTCTTTGAACCATAAACGGAAGCGGTGTCACTTCGTGGCACTCCGTCTGGCGTTTTTGCACCCGATCGATTATCTGTAGTGCTTCCTGCGGGGCCCGCTGCAATCACATCCTTGATGTCGCTTACAGTCCACATAAAGACATCGCAGGTCTGGCAAGTTTCTGGAGTCACCCTGGCGGCTTCGTCTGTTTCGACAACAAAAACTGATCCCAAGCTTTGATAGCTTGTTCGACGGTGTAAATAAATGACCCCTTAGGAAGCTTGAACTCTCGTACGACTTCCTCGTCTTTCAGCATGGCAAAGAGCAATCGATCATTTTCGGGTTCTTGCAGAAGGAAGAATATGTAGCCGGCATCGACAAGGCTCTGCGGGGAGACTAGATGCGTATAGTCACTGCATTGGGCGCCTGAATCCGTTGACGGGAAGGCCAGTGAATAAAGCTGCTTGAAAGATTCCTGCAAATCCTTGCCAGCGAGGTTGCCGTCCCCAATTTCACGTTGCAAGCACGCGAATCGCTTCATTGAAGCAATATCATCCCCGATCGTTGACAAGAATGGGTTGAATGGGTACATCATCTCGTCGATAATATATGCAAGGCAACCATTGGAAAATCTCGAGGTTGACCAATGGGTGACTTCATCAAGCCAAATGGCAAATTGCTGAGGATTACCAATAATCAATTTTATTTCCCCTTGTATCCAAGAGCCCTTCGAACATCGATGGGAATAGAGTCACCCCGGAGTGGGTTACGTGGATCGCCTGTCGAACCTGACCAGTGGTAGATTCCATTTCCATCAGAAGAGTAGCGGTTCAGGTTTCCATTGCTATCCAGGGCATACCGCGTTTTATCACCGTCTGAAATCGAACGGTTGAACAGTTCAAGGGAATTACCAGGTTCGGCTCCGGCGTTCGGCCGATTCCACACATGTGATTGCCGGCGGTGAACGAATTAACCGTTTTCCAGACTAATGCGTCTATCAGACTTGCCTTAAAAATTCCAAAACAATGAAAACGTTGGCTCCAGGCGATGGATCGGGATAATTGCTGCCCAGATCCGCGTGCGTTACTCGGAACACGCAGAATATTTTCGATGCGACAACGGCGAATTTCATCCGGAAATTTCTGATTTACAAAAACCAATTTCGAATGGGGTGACTCGCGAAAGTGAGAACATCCGACCAACACAACGCCCCCTCGAATTCCGCCGCCCCAAAAAATAAAAAGGCCGGCTTTCAGCCGGCCTCTCCGCAGTATCCATTAGCCCTCAATCGGCCTGGATATTCGCCTTCTTCACCACCCCACCCCACAACGCCAGCTCCCGCTGGATCCGGTCCCCCAGCGCCTTGGGCGTGCTGATATTGACGTCATAACCACCGGCAGTCATCCGTTGCCGAAAGGCGGCATCCTCCCCCACCGCCTTCTGCGCCTTGACCAGCTTGTCCACCACATCGGCCGGCAGCTTCTGCGGTCCTACCAGCGCATACCAGCCGGTCAGGTCATAGTCCTTCTGTCCCGACTCGATCATGGTCGGCACGTTGGGCAGCGCCGGGTTGCGGGTCTTGGACGTGACCGCCAGCGCGCGCACCTTGCCGCCGTTGATATGGCCGATGGCAGTGCCGGTGATGTCGAACATGAACGTGACCTTGCCGCTCATCACGTCGGCCATCGCCGGCGCGTTGCCCTTGTACGGCACGTGCAGCATCTTCACGTTGTTCATCTGCGCCAGCAGTTCGGCCGACAGGTGGTTGGACGCGCCCACGCCGGCGGAGCCGAACGAGACGCCCTCAGGGTTCTTGCGCGCGTAGGCGACCAGTTCGCCCACGTTCTTCGCCGGGAAGTCCTTGTTGACCAGCAGCACGTTGGTGTAGTCCGTGATCAGGCCGATGTAGCTGAAGTCCTTGACCGGATTGAAGTTGACCGAGTGCTGGATCAGCGGCGTCATGGTCATGGTCGGGCTGGCGACGAAGTACAGCGTGTAGCCGTCCGGCGCCGCCTTGGCGGTCATGTCGGCGGCGATTGCGCCGCTGGCGCCGGCGCGGTTGTCGACCACCACCGGTTGCTTGAGCACGCGGCCGAGCTGCTCGGCGTAGATGCGTGCGGCGGTATCGACCGGGCCGCCGGGGGCGTAGCCGACCAGCAGCTTGACCGGGCGCGACGGGTAGGCGTCCGCGGCCCATGCCGCGCCCTGCAGCAGCAGCGTGGCGGTCAGCGCCGCCAGCGTCTTCCATGTTTTCATTTGTGTTCTCCTCCAGGATGGCTTATTGCCCGGGGCCGCGTGCCCCGGGGGCTTAATCGAGCATGGCGCGCAGCGGCTGCTTGAGCAGCTTGCCGCTCGCCGTGGTCGGAATCACGTCGACGGTGCGGACTTCGGCGGGCCGCTTGTACGGTGCGAGGCTGTCGCGCAGGTAGGTGTCCAGCGCCTTGCGGTCGAGCTCGGCGCCTTCCTGCAATTCGATGAAGGCCACCACCTCTTCGTTGCCGTCGTTGGTGCTGCGCCCCACCACCGCGGACTGGCGCACGCCGGCAAAGGCGTTGATCACCGACTCCACCTCGATCGGGTAGACGTTGAAGCCCGAACGGATGATCAGGTCCTTGGAGCGGCCGGAAATGAACAACGCGCCGTCGGCGTCGAGATAGCCGAGGTCGCCGGTGTTGAGCCAGCCGCCCGGCAACAGTGCCTCGGCGGTCTGTTCGGGATTGCGGTAGTAGCCGACCATCACGCCCGGGCCGCGCACGCGGATCTGGCCGCGTTCGCCCGCGGGCAGCGGCTTGCCTTCGGCATCGGTGATGGCGATCTCCACGCCTTCGACGATATAGCCGGCCGAGCAATCGGCGCGCGGCGCGTCCATGCGCGTGATGAAGAGCGAGCCGGCGTATTCGGTGATGCCGTAGCCGTGGTGCAGCGGCTGGCCGAACAGCGTCTCGACGTCGCGCTTGAGCGTGGGATCGAGCGGGGCGCCGCCGGTATAGAGGTAGCGCAGGCGCGGATAGGCGCCGGGCTTCGCGCCCAGCGCGGGCGCCACCGCCATGATGCGCGTGAACATGGTCGGCACGCCCTGCAGGATGGTGACGCCGGGCTCGGCCAGGGCCTCGAACACTTCATTGGCGTCGAAGCGCGGGCGCAGGAACAGCCCGGCGCCGGCGTACAGCGTGGCCATCAGCACCGTGGCAATGCCGAAGATATGCGACATCGGCAGCGCGCCGTAGGCCACGTCGGCCGGGCCCATGTCGCGCGAGGTGGCGGAGATGCGCGCAAACTGCGTCAGGCCGGCGTGCGGCACCATCACGCCCTTGGGCGCGCCGGTGGTGCCGGACGTATAGATCAGCGTGGCGACGCGGCGGGCCAGTTCGGCAGGCTCGCGCTTGGGTGCACTGTCCGCACGGACGACGCGCATGCCGTGGTCATAGACCGCGCAGCCGGTAGCCTGCGCGCCCAGCCGCTCGCCGTGCGCCGCGGCCACGTCTGAAACATGGCCGGTGAACAGCACCAGCGCCGGCTGCGCGTGGTCGCGGATATTGTCGATCTCGCGCGCGGACAGGCGCGCGTTGACGTTGATCGGCCAGGCGTGCAGCAGGCTGCAGGCGAACAGCGTGACCACCATCTCGTTGCAGTTCTCGCCCACGACCATGACGCGGTCGCCCTCGCCTGCGCCCTGCCCGGCCAGCCAGTCACGCGCGGCTTCGATGCGCCGCCACAGCTCGCCATAGCTGATGACGGCGCCGTTCTCGTACAGGCATGGGGCCTCGGGCGTCTGCGCGGCCCAGTGGGCGGGGATCTCGTGGATGAATTGGGGGCGGAAGGAAGACATGGTGCTGGAGGATCTCTCGAATGCGAGCGGAGTCGGATATGCGGCGGAATGCACCCGGCCACATCAAAACCGGCCGCATCAGTTTGCGGCAAGCCCCGCGCCGCAGCCATTTGGAATTCACTAAGGTCGTGTTCGTCCACGCCGGGGTCCTGACGCTGGCGCCCATGCGCAGGCATGGCGGGTGCGGCTGGTTCCACCTGCGCGAAGGACGCCTTCCGGATTGATAAAGCAACGAATCCCGGGCCGCCAATACAATCGGCCGGCACAGCAAGGGCTGGCGCCATGGCGCGCTGCACAACCGGCAACATCGCCGGTTTGCACGCCGCAGCGCGGAGCCCGCGTACCACAGGGGACATTCAGATGGATTTGCGTTTCACCGCCGAGGAACAGGCCTTCCGCGAGGAAGTCCGCGCTTTCGTGCAGGAAAAATTGCCGGAAGACATCCGCAACAAGGTGCTCAACCACCAGCGCGTGGAGAAGGACGACTACGTCCGCTGGCACCGCATCCTGCAGGCGCAGGGCTGGGGCGCGCCCACCTGGCCCAAGCAATGGGGCGGCACCGGCTGGACCGCGCTGCAGCGCCTGATCTTCGAGATCGAGACCTTCCGTGCCGGCGCGCCGCGCCTGCTGCCGTTCGGCCTGACCATGATCGGCCCGGTGCTGATGAAGTACGCCAGCCCCGAGATGCAGCAGCGCTTCCTGCCGCGCATCCCGGGCGTGGAAGACTTCTGGTGCCAGGGCTACTCCGAGCCGGGTTCGGGTTCCGACCTGGCCTCGCTGAAGACCCGCGCGGTGCGCAAGGGCGACAAGTACATCGTCAACGGCCAGAAGACCTGGACCACGATGGCCCACTTCGCCGACTGGATCTTCTGCCTGGTGCGCACCGATCCCGAAGCCAAGGCGCAGGAAGGCATCTCGATGCTGCTGATCGAAATGAAGTCGCCCGGCGTGACGGTGCGCCCGATCACCACGCTCGACGGCGGCCACGACGTCAACGAGACCTGGTTCGAGGACGTCGAAGTGCCGGTCGAGAACCTGGTCGGCGAAGAGAACCGCGCCTGGACCTACGCCAAGTACCTGCTCGGCCATGAGCGCACCGGCATCGCCGGCATCGGCCATTGCCACCGCGAGCTGCGCCAGCTCAAGCACTACGCCGCGCAGGCCACCGACGGCGCCGGCCGCCCGCTGATCGAGGACGTGCGCATGCGCGACAAGATCGCGCGCGTCGAGATGGACATCATGGCGCTGGAGATGCTGCTGCTGCGCGTGGCCACGCAGGCCGCCGGCACGCCGGGGCCGGAAGCTTCGATCGTCAAGATCCGCGGCTCGGAGGTGCAGCAGGACCTGGCCATGCTGATGATGGAAGTTGCCGGCCCCAATGCCTGGCCGTATTCGCCGGACTGGCTCGAGCCCGGCGCGACGCAGCCGGTGTCCGGTCCGGAATGGGCCGCCCCCGCCGCTTCCACCTACTACGACATGCGCAAGACCTCGATCTACGGCGGCGCGACCGAAGTGCAGAAGAACATCATCTCCAAGATGATCCTGGGTTTCTGAAGGGATAGCTGACATGGACTTCACCTACAGCGAAGAGCAACAGATGCTGGCGGACAGCCTGCGTCGCTTCATCGATACCGAATACACCTTCGAGGCCCGCCGCAAGAGCGCGCGCCAGGGTGAAAGCCTGGACCGCGGCGTGTGGAACAAGCTGGCCGAAATGGGCGTGCTGGGCCTGACCGTGCCGGCCGACTTCGGCGGCTTCGGCGAAGGCCCCGCCAGCCAGCTGGTGGTGCAGCGCGAGCTGGGCCGCGGCCTGGTGCTGGAGCCGGTCACGCCCAGCGGCGTGATGGCCGCCGCCGTGCTGTCCGCCTGCGGCAGCGACGCGCAGAAGCAGGAGTGGCTGCCCGCGATCGCCTCGGGCGAGCGCATCGTCACGCTGGCCTACCTGGAGCCGACCACGCGCTACCGCCCGGAATCGGCCCGCGCCAGCGCCGAGCGCAGCGGCGACGGCTACCTGATCAGCGGCACCAAGAGCGTGGTCTGGCACGGCGCCGCCGCCGACGCCTACCTGCTGACCGCGCGCATCGCGGGCAGCAACGAGATCGCGCTGTTCCTGGTGCCGCGCGACAGCAAGGGCCTGACGGTGACCGCCTACCCGACCATCGATGGCCTGCGCGCCGCCGACCTGTCGCTGCAGAACGTTGCCGTGCCGGCCAGCGCGCTGGTGGGCCAGCCCGCGGACGGCCTGGCGGCGCTGGGCGTCGGCCTGGAGCACGGCATCGCGGCGCTGTGCGCCGAGGGCGCGGGCGCGATGGAAAAGCTGATCCAGATCACCGGCGAATACCTGGGCACGCGCCAGCAGTTCGGCAAGCCGCTGGCCAGCTTCCAGGCGCTGCAGCACCGCATGGCCGACATGCTGGTGCAGAAGGAACTGGCGCTGTCGATGGCCTACGTCGCCGCGCAGGCGCTGGACGAGACCGACCCCGCCGCGCGCCGCCGCATGCTGTCGGCCGCCAAGGTCACGGTGGCCCGCGCCGGCCGCTTCGTCGGCCAGCAGGCGGTGCAGCTGCATGGCGGCATGGGCATGACCGACGAGCTGTCGGTGGGCGACTACTTCAAGCGCCTGACCATGCTGGACCAGCTGCTGGGGGACAGCGACTACCACCTGCAGCGTTTTGGCGAAGTGATGGAGGCTTGATCATCCAGCTGTTTTCTCCCCTCTCCCAGTTATGGGAGAGGGGCAGGGGAGAGGGCAGGAGTCTCCACGAAGTGAAGCGTCGCGATGCTTTCCACGCGCCTGCCCTCTCCCCCGGCCCCTCTCCCGCAAGCGGGAAAGGGGGAGCAACCCAACGACACGCGATACGCTGTGAGAACTCCGAAGGCCGGGCACTTTGCCCGGCCTTTTCTATTGCCCCTGCTCCCCCGCCTAGGGGAAATCCACTAGTCCGTTCCAACGATTCCCGGCCGCGGCGCCGTCACTACCCTGTGTCCACAGGCACGGACGTCGCCGGCCATTCCCAAGGAGCGAGACTGCAATGACATCCACTACACATCGACTGCTGCGCGGCGGCCTGCTGGTGACCAGCATGGCACTGGCCGCGGCATCGTGGGCGAAGGTCACCCCGGAAGAACTCAAGCAGCTTGACGGCAACCTCACGCCGATGGGCGCCGAGCGCGCCGCCAGCAAGGACGGCGATGTGCCGGCGTGGAGCGGCAAGTGGCTGGGTACGCCGCCCCAGGTCAAATACCAACGTGGCGAGCGCTATGCGGACCCCTACGGCGACGAGAAGCCGCTGTTCGTCATCACCGCGCAGAACATGGCCCAGTATGCCGAGCGGCTGACCGAAGGCCAGAAGGCGTTGTTCAAGAAGTACCCCGACACCTTCAAGATGCCGGTGTACCCCAGCCATCGCGATTTCCGCTACGAAGACGCGGCCTACAAGGACATACGCACCTACGCCACCACCGTCAGCATGACCCCCGACGCCAACGGCCTGAAGGACGCGGGACCGCAGGTGCCCTATCCGATCCCGAAGACCGCGATGGAGCTGCTGTGGAACCAGCGCTTCTCGTCGGCCATCGGCGCGGAGAAGGCGCAGTATGACCAGGCCGTGGTCTATCCCAACGGCTCGATCGCCTGGGGCCGGGTCTCGTACAACATCTTCTCGCCGCGCAATCACGGCAAGTTCGACCCGGAAAACAAGCTCAACGACCGCTCCTTCTTCCGCACCGCCACCGACCTGCCGCTGCGCGACCGCGGCCAGGTGATCGTGGGCTATGCGGTATGGGACCAGGAAGGCTCGGACACCAACCGCACCTGGATCTACAACCCGGGCACGCGCCGTGTGCGCCAGGCGCCGGAATTCGGCTTCGACCAGCCGCAGGGCCCCGGCGGCTTCCGCACCGTGGATGACGACCGCCTCTTCAACGGCTCCGGCGAGCGCTACAACTGGAAGATCGTCGGCAAGAAGGAAATCTATGTCCCGTACCACAACTACAAGCTGCTGAGCGCTTCGGTCAAGTACAAGGACCTGCTGACCAACGGCCACGCCAACCCGGACGTGATGCGCTACGAGCTGCACCGCGTATGGATCCTGGAGGCCACGCTCAAGTCCGGCTTCCGCCACCAGTATGCGAAGCGCGTGCTGTTCCTGGACGAAGACACCTGGCAGGCCCTGGCCGCCGACAACTACGACGGCCGCGGCCAGCTGTGGCGCACCAACCTGCAGGCTTCCGTCTATGCCTACGATGCGCGCCGCTACTACCCGACCACCACGTTCTACCATGACCTGATCTCGGGCGCGTACCTGGCCGACCGCCTGACCAACGAAGGGCCGATGCCGAAGCTGAACAACAGCCCGGAGTTCAGCGAGGCCTTCTTCTCGCCGGACGCGGCGCGCGGATCGGGTACCTGACCGGATCGTGATGCGGGCCGGGCGCGACTTCGCCCGGCCTGGCCTGCTTCCTGCGCTGTCCCCTCCACAATCCAGTTCGCCACAGGCCGCGCGCTTCACCGTCACGGCTGGCGCCGGCGTGGCCAAGCGCCATGACCACCTTCCCTGCCCCCTCGCCTTCCACCTCGCCTCCCCACGCGCAACAGTCCGGGCCGTTCCATGCGATGGCCAAGCCCAGCGGATCCGACTGCAACCTGGACTGCGCCTATTGCTTCTATCTGGAAAAAGCCGCGCTGTATCAACTGGGCCCCGGCGAACGCAAGCGCCGCATGCCGGACGATGTGCTGGCGGCCTATGTGCGCAACTACATCGCATCGCATCCCCCGGGCGCCGAAGTCGTCTTCACCTGGCAGGGCGGCGAGCCCACGCTGCTGGGCCTGGACTTCTACCGTCGGGCGATCCACCTGCAGCAGCAGTGGCGCGCAGGCCGGTCCATCCGGAACAGCTTCCAGACCAACGGCGTACTGCTGGACGACGAATGGTGCGCCTTCTTCGCCAGCCACGACTTCCTGGTGGGCCTGTCACTCGATGGCCCGGCGGATATCCACGATGCCTACCGCGTCTCGGCCGGTGGCCAGCCGACCCACGCGCTGGTGATGCGCGCCCTGGCAACACTGCAGGCGCATCGCGTCCGCCATAACGTACTGGCCTGCGTCAACCGCCGCAGCGCGGCCGAGCCGCTGCGGATCTACGAGTTCCTGCGCGCCCACGGCGTCAGGCATATCCAGTTCATTCCGGTGGTGGAACGCCGCCCCAACGCGGCCGACAGCGCCATCGGCCTCACGCTGCATGGCCCGGGCGGCAAGGTGCTGGCGCCGGCCTTGCCAGGCGCCGCCGGCAGCGTGACCGAATGGTCGGTACCGTCCGGTGGCTACGGTGACTTCCTCAATGCCATCTTCGACGTGTGGGTGCGCCGCGATGTCGGCACCGTCCACGTGATGAATTTCGAATGGGCGCTGGCGAACTACATGGGCGAGCCGGGCGCTGCCTGCCATCACCAGCCAACCTGCGGCCGCGCCGTGGCGGTCGAGCACAACGGCGACGTCTATGCCTGCGACCACTACGTCTATCCGGCGTACCGGCTCGGCAACCTCGGCACCGCGTCGCTGGAGCAGATGGTCGATTCACCGGCCCAGCAGGCGTTTGGCCAGGACAAGCTGCGCTCGCTGCCGCGGCAATGCGCGGGGTGCAAGATGCTGAAGGGCTGCTGGGGCGGCTGCCCGAAGCACCGCTTCACCACGACGCGCGACGGCGAGCCCGGGTTGAACTACCTCTGCGACGGCTATTACCGCTTCTTCGGCCACGTGGCGCCATACCTGCGCACCATGTCCGGACTGAGCCGCGCTGGCAGGCCGGCCAGCGACATCACCCGCGCCGTCGTTCTCCGTGCGCCGGCCACGCCGTAGCGCAGGGCTCGCACAGGGGCCGCTAGCGGCCGCAGCCGCTAGCGCAGGTCGAGCGAGACCTGCTCGATGCGCCCGCCGCTGAAGGCATAGCCCGGCAGCGCGTCAGCGGGATAATCGCCCGCGGCCGAGCCATGGTCGATGCCGACATCGAAGGTCTCGTCGATGGTGTAGAAGCCGGGCGGGCTCGCCGGCAAGCGGTCCGTGCCGGCGGGCTTGCCGTCGACCAGCAGCTGCACGTCCGCGCCCCTGGCATAGCCGCCGCCGTCATAGCGGAAATCGAAGCGCAGCTGGTGGCGCCCGGCGGTCAGCGGCGCCGGCCCGCGCAGCGTCACGGTCTTCAGGTTGAACAGGCGGTAGCTGAACACCGGAACGCCGGCGTCATCCAGGTAAAGCGACCATCCCGCGCTGTGCCCGCCCAGCGTGGCGATCACGCCGCGCGCGCGCTCACCGGCATCGACGGTGGCCGACACGCTCCACGAGCGGTTATAGGTCTTGGGCAAGGCCGACTCGGGCACGCCGACCACGCCTTGCGCGAACGTCATGCTGGTGCGGCCCGCTGACAACGACGGCAATGCCCCGGCCTGGTTCGGCGACATGTTGCGCAGCGGCAGCACCTGGTTGCGCTGCGCCTCGCTCTGGAACAATGCCTGCATCCGCGCCAGCCGCTCTGGCTCGCGCTGGGCTAGGTCACGGGCCTGCGAGAAATCGCTGTTCAGGTCATAGAGTTCCCATTGGTCGTCCTCGAACTTCTTCTGGCCATAGTCGATCACGGTCCACGGGCGGCGGCTGTGGAAGGCCGACGCCATCCAGCCATCCTGGTAGAGGGCGCGATGACCGAATACCTCGAAGTACTGCGTGGTATGGCGCGTGGCAGCGCTGGCATCGGCGAAGCTGTAGAGCAGGCTCACGCCATCCATCGGCTTCTGCGCGATGCCGTTGACCACCGCGGGCGCCGGCAGTCTCGCGGCTTCCAGGATGGTCGGCACGATGTCGTTGACGTGGCCGAACTGGCTGCGCAGCCCGCCGCGCGGGGCGACATGCCTGGGCCACGTCACCACCATCGGATTGCGCGTGCCGCCCAGGTGAGACGCCACCGCCTTGGTCCATTTGAACGGCGTGTCCAGCGCCCAGGCCCAGCCGGCGGGATAGTGCGGATAGGTGCCGGGCCCGCCCAGCGCGTCGAGCTGCGCCAGCCGCGTCGCATCGCTTTCGGGCAACCCTTGCACCGGCGCGAAGTAGCTGGCGCTGCCGAGCAGGCCGCCTTCGGCGCTGGCACCGTTGTCGCCGACGATGTAGAAGAACATCGTGTTGTCGAACTGTCCGTTCGCCTTCAGCGCCTCGACCAGCCTGCCCACCTGCGCGTCGGCATGCGCCAGGAAGCCTGCATAGACCTCCATCAGCCGCGACGCGACCCGCTTCTGGTCCGGTGTCAGCGTGTCCCACGCCGGCAGGTCCGGCATGCGCGCGGTCAGCTGCGTATTGGCCGGAATCACGCCGAGCGCCTTCTGCCGCGCGAAGATCTCTTCGCCCAGCCGGTCCCAGCCCTGGTCGAACTTGCCGCGGTAGGCCTCGATCCACGCCTTCGGTGCCTGCAGCGGCGCGTGCGCGGCACCCGGGGCGAAGTACAGGAACACCGGCTTGTCCGGCGTGACCGCGTGCTGCACGCGCAGCCAGTCGATCGCCTTGTCGGCAAGGTCTGCGGTGAGGTGGTAGTCGCGCCCGGGCGGGCGCATCACCGGCGTGGTGCCGTCATAGAGCGAAGGCTCGTACTGGTCGGTTTCGCCGCCATGGAAGCCATAGAAGCGCTCGAACCCTTCGCCGGTCGGCCAGCGGTCGAACGGGCCGCTTGGCGACAGCTCCCAGTCCGGGGTCTGGTGCCATTTGCCGAACGCCGCGGTGTTGTAGCCATTCTGGCGCAGCACCTCCGCGATGGTGGCGGTGTCCTTGGTGTGGAAGCTGCTGTACCCCGGGCGCTCGTCGGCAACGTTCGCCACCGCGCCGATGCCGGTCGCATGCGCGTTGCGCCCGGTCAGCAGTGCCGAGCGGGTAGGCGAGCAGATCGCCGTGGTATGGAAGTTGTTGTAGCGCAGGCCTTCGCGCGCCAGCGATTCCAGCACCGGCGTCTGCACCGGGCCGCCGAAGGTCGAGGCCGCACCGAAGCCGACATCGTCGAGAAGCACGATCACCACGTTGGGCGCGCCCGCCGGCGCCTTGACCTGGTAGGCCGGACTGATTGCAGTACCGGCAAGTGCTGGGCCCGGCTGCGCGTGGACCGGCATGCAGGTCGGCGTGGCGGCCAACGCCAGGCATGTGGCGATGAACTTTCGGGAAAATGGCATAGGCGTGGTGCGATATCCGTTGGCCGGCGCGGCGGCATGTCATTGCCGCCCGGCATGGTTTCCGCATTGTTCCCATCACCCTGCGAGGCGGGCATCGTCCGCCCGGACTATCCCCGCGGACGAACACCGGCCGCGATGCCGCTAGAGCTGTGCCGGCGCGACATCGCCGAGCTGCCATTTGCCCGCATACAGCGCCTCGGTAGGCCCGTACAGGCGGAAGAGCAGGAAGAAGCCGCGCCCCGGCACGGTCTGGATCCAGTTCGATGCCATGCCCGCGGGAGCCGCGGGTCCGAAATACAGGTCGACCGAACCATCGGCGTTCCGCTTCAGTTCCCTGAGCGACGACAGCGACGGGCGGCGCTGGTCGGTCTCCACGAAGCTGAAGGTGTCGGCGTCATAGGCCGAGACCGACCAATAATCCTGGACCGGCACGTCCGCTGGCACGCGCAGCCGATAGGTGGACGAGCCCTGCAGAAAGCGCCCGCCGGCATCGCGATAGGTGGTTCCATAGATCGCCCCCTTGCCCACCAGCGGCTTGTAGCCGGGCGCGAGGAACTTGTGCATGCCGAAGCCGAAGCGGAACAGCGCCGCGCGTTCGTCGATCTCGGTGCGCGGGCCCAGTTCCTGGCTGTAGTGCGACATGCCCGTGGCCGTACGCCATTGGGTGTCCCTGAACATCTGCCCGCGCGGCTTGCGCGGGTTGAATTCCAGGTTCGCCACCATCATCCGCCCGGTGCGCGCGGCGCGCTCCAGGAGCGCGGACAGGCGCGCATCCGGCGCGAACGGCTTGCCCGGCTCGATGCCCAGCGTGGCCAGCATGCCGAGCATCATGCGGTCGCGCTCCTCGCCCGGCTCTTCCCGCACGCGCTGCGCCAGCAGCCGGAAGAAATCCAGGCCCTGGGGTGTGAGGCCGTCGTAGTCGTCCAGGCCCATGCGCCGCATGCGCGGCGGCGGTGGCGCGGCGTGTGCCGCGTAGGGATACAGGTTGGCTTGTGCCAGCCGTGCCACGGCAGTTTCGATGGCTTCGCCCGGCCTGCGCACCGCGCGCAGAAACAGCATGCCATGATGTGTCGGCGACCGGCGCACCAGATACCCCTGCGCCGGCAGCTCGCCACGATAACCGGGCGGCACGATCAGGTAACGGCCGCCATTGCCGGCATCCGGCCCGATCCGGCCGACATCCTCGATCGGCCGCTGCCACGCATCCAGCATCACGCCGTACTGGTTGCCGGCCGGAATCTCCACCACCAGCGGGCCGCTGTCGCGCAGGTCGAAATAGCTGAACGAATAGACTACGTCGTCGTTGCCGGTCTGCAGCCGCTGGTTGACCTGCTCCAGCTGGTCGAACACAAACAGCTCCAGCGGCCGGATGCCGATCCGGCGCGCGCCCTCGGCCATGGCAGCGAGCCCGACCAGCGGCTGCGCCCAGATATAGGCCTGCACCGCGCGCTGGTAGTCGAGCTCGTCATAGAGCCGCGCTGCGGTATCGCCGTCCGGATAGTGCGAAGCCGCAAAGGCCAGGGTGCCGTCCGGCGTGGCCGCGCTGCCGCCCTCGGCGTGGGCCAGGCCGCTTGCCAAGGCAACAAAGGCCGCCGCCAGCCGCGCCGGTTCTTGCCATCTCATTGCCATCTCCTCAGTCCTGCCGCACCAGTTGCGGCATGGCGTAAGTCCCGTCGACCAGCGGCGCGGTGGGCCCATAAAAACGTGCCGCCAGCCTGAACGGCCCCTTGGCCGGCAGCGGCATCCAGTTGCGCGCCTGCGCCGCGTCGGCTGGCTTGTCGTGCTGGAAGTACAGCGTGAGCTTGCCGTCCCGCACCGCGAACTGGCCGGCCGCGACCTGGTAGCTGGTCGCGCTGTAGCGGTCGATCGGGTTGTCGACGAAGTAGCCGTTGTCGTCGTAGACCGGCAGCTCCCAGAACTCGGTGACCGGCGGCAGGTTGTTCATGTCCAGCGTCATGGTGTAGCGCCGGCCGCTGTCCAGCGGCTTGCCGTGCGCGTCGGTCATGGCGTAGGCGATGGTGTGCGACTGGTATGGCACGGGGCTGCCCCAGGCGATGTCCGCGGCGCCGGCCCTGACCTTGTAGTCGTTGGGGTCGTAGAACAGGCTGCTCTGCAGTTTCCAGCCGTTCATGTCGACCTGCGCCGCGCTGAATGCCGTGCGTGCCTGCGCGCGCGCGGCGTCGAAGCCCCGTTGCACGGCGCGGCGCTGTGCGGGCGTGAGCCGCTGCGGGTCGAACTGTACGCCCTTGCGCAGGCCCAGTGGCGCCAGCGCGCGCAGGGTCTCGCGCTCGGTCACCGAGTCCCTGCGCTGGGTCAGGGTGTCGTCGTTGATCACCAGGCTGGCCAGCTGCAGGTAGTCGGTCGCGGTCATCGATTTGGCCACATCCGGAATCTGCGCCATGCGTGCAAAGGTGCGGTAGTTCGCCGGCTGCGTCGGCACCTCGTCCAGCGGCACCGGCTTGCCGCCGTTGCGTTGCCAGCGCTCCAGCGGCTCGACACTGACGCCGTCCATCAGCCGGTGCGCGGCCGCGAAGTCGGCAGCGTCGCGCGTGGTGACCGCCACGCGCAGCGTGATCGAAAACGCGTTGGAAGGCGCCCGCACCACCTCCGTGCCGCGGAATCCCGCCGGCAGCGTGCCCTTCCAGTCCGGCCCGACGATCAGGTAGCGCTGCGCCGCGTTGCCGGTGAACTGGCTGCCCACCATGAAAAACCAGTCGGCATACTGGTCCAGCGCCTGGATGCTCCAGTAGCGGCTATCGTCGACCCTGGGCGAGGTCACCACCACCGGCTGTTGCGACAGGTCGAAGAAGCCGCCCGAATACAGCGTCGAGGCGTTCGGGGTGGTGGCAAAGCGCTCCCTGGCGGTAAAGAGCTGGCGGTTCTGCGCCAGGCGGTTGATGCCGCGGTAGGCCGGCATCTGCTGCGCCTGCGTGAAGACGTAGCGCAGCTCGTAGAAGCCGGTCTGCTGCAGGCCCCAGAAGTAGGCCTGCCGGGTCAGCGCTTCGATTTGTGCGGGCGTGATGCGGGCATCGATGCCAGCGGGGGGGAGTGGTGCCGGCGCCGGCGCGGACCGGGCGTGGGACTGCAGGCAGGCGAGGGCAAGGGCAAGGACAGCGATGCGGGCGTGCCGCATCCAGTTGGCGTACATCGGCAGGCTCCTTGAGCAAAAGAAGGCGGCACGCTGCGCCGCCACGCATGCCAGTGTCCCGGCAACGCCGACGGCCGACATCGTCTGCCTGAGCAAGAGGCCTCTACTACAAATAGGGGTGGCGCCGCGACGCGGCACGTGCATGGCTCAGCTGAGCGACACGACGCTGTTGAGCAGCGTGCGCACCAGCTCCGCCTGCCGCGTGACGCCCGCCTTCTGGAAGACCGCGCGCAGATGGGCGCGTACGGTATTGGTCTTGACCTTCAGCGCTTCGGCCGCGGCCTCCAGCGAAGCGCCGTTGGCCATCAGCAGTGCCAGCGATGCCTCCGTCGGCGTGAAGTCGAACAACTGGCGCAAGACCTCGACTGAGGTCTGTGCGCTGCACGCCGGGTCGCGGATCACCACCACGCAGGCCGGGCACCACTTGTTCTCGTCCGACCATTCGCGCATCGGGATGGCGCGGATCAGCACCTCCAGCCGGCCCGTGCCGGAAGGCCTGGCCAGCGACATCGCCTCTACCATGGGCGCGGCGGCGCCGTCATCCGGCGTGGCCGAGATCGAATCGATCGAGCGCCTGAGCAGCTCACGGAAGCGCCCGCGCTCGCGCGTATCCGCAAACTCGAACTTGCCGCCGCGCAGGCGGATGCCGTCGTTCTCGCCCAGCAGCGTGCGCGCGGCCGCATTGGCCTTGAGCACCATGCCCTGGTCGTCGAGCAGCACCATGCCGATCAGCATGCGGTCCACCGCATACTCGTAAAGGCCGCGCTCGGACTCGGCCACGTCGATGCGCGAATACAGGTCGACCGCGCGCTTGAGATGCGGCAGCAGCGCCAGGCAGACGGCCTGGTCCTTCTCCGAGAAGTCGTGCGCGTCATGGCCCCGGCACAGGCGGAAGCGGCACACCACGCCGTCGGCGGTCTGGATATCCGCGCCGAGCACATAGCGCATGTCCAGGTCCTTGAGCAGTTCCTGGTAGATGGGGCTGCGGCACCATGCCTCGGCGCCGACGAACCTGTCCACCGTGGTCACCGTGCCCGGCGGCAGGTCGACAAACGGGTCCAGCGAGTGATAGTAGCTGTTGTACGTGACGCCTTGCCGCCGGTAGGTGTCCCGCGGCGGCATGTTGAACATCGAGCCGGGGCGGTCGAACGTGGGCGGGCGCAGGACCAGGGTCGCCGAGCAGGCGTTGAGCAGCACGCGCACGGACTCGAGCGCGCCGGACCATGGGGCTGGCTCGAGCGGCCCGCGATAGATGGCGTCGAGCAGTTCGCCATACTGCGCTACGGAAAAGCCCGCCAATGCATAGATTGACGGCTCGACCAAGTGCCCGGTAGTCGCCATCAACTTGTCCCTCTCGTGTCCAGGTGAAAATTTGCCGACGGGATTGTTCCACGCCCGCCATGGCGAGCGCTATTGGCGTTCACCCGAAGGCATGCCGGCATGCACCGCTCGTTTGCCCTCGTCCCGCATCGTCCATGTCGGCAGGGGCCGTCTACTCCATTCCGAGGTGGTGCGCCGACGGCGCCCCCGCCTATCGTCTCCCGGCATAACCTCGCCTGGAGATTCCATCAATGCGTCCACCAGCCCCTTGCCGGCCGAAGGCCGGCGCCCTCGCCTGCCTTGCCCTGCTTTACTCGACCGTGACCGTGCCGGCACACGCTGGCACCCTGCCGGATCGGCTGACCCTGCCGCTTGCCGACATCGAGACGAGCCCCGGCATCATCGGCCACACCTTCAAGGACTCGACCGCGCCGACGCGCCAGTGGCAAAAAGCCCCTGCGGGCGCGCCGAATGTGGTGGTGGTGCTGCTTGACGATGTCGGCTTCGGCGCCGCCGGCACCTTCGGCGGCCTGGTCCCAACGCCGGCACTCGATGCGCTTGCCAGCCGCGGCCTGCGCTACAACCGCTTCCACACCACGGCCATGTGCTCGCCCACGCGCGCCGCGCTGCTCACCGGGCGCAATCCGCACGCGGTCGGCTGGGGCGTGGTCAGCGAGCTGAGCACGCCATACGACGGCTATCTTGGCCTCATCCCCAGGAGCGCCGCGAGCGTCGCGGAGATCCTGCGCCAGCACGGCTACGCCACCTCGGCATGGGGCAAGTGGCACAACACCCCGGTGTGGGAGTCATCCTTCAACGGGCCGTTCGACCACTGGCCCACCGGGCAGGGCTTTGAGCGCTTCTACGGATTCCTCGGCGGCGAGACCGACCAGTACGAGCCCGCGCTGGTCGACAACACCGCACCGGCACGCCGGCCCGACCGGCCCGGCTACCACCTGACCGAGGACCTGGCCGACCGCGCCATCGCCTGGATGCAACAGCAGAAATCGGTGGCGCCGGACAAGCCCTTCTTCGTGTACTGGGCACCTGGCGGCACGCACGCACCGCTGCAAGTGCCCAGGCCCTGGATCGATCGCTTCAAGGGACGCTTCGACCAGGGCTGGGACAAGGTGCGTGAAGAGATCTTCGCGCGGCAGAAAGCGCAAGGCGTGGTACCCGCCGATGCCGTGCTGACACCACGGCCGAAGGAGTTGCCCGCGTGGGACGGCCTTTCCGCCGATGAAAGAAAAGTCGCGGCGCGCCTGATGGAAACGTATGCGGGCTTCCTGGCCCATACCGATGCCCAGGTAGGACGCCTGGCCGCTTCCCTGCAACGCATGGGGCAGTTCGACAACACGCTCTTTGTCTACATCGTCGGCGACAACGGCGCCAGCGCCGAAGGCGGCCTGCATGGCCACTTCCACGAGATCGACAGCTTCAACGGCGTCGCCGAGGATGCCGCCGTCATAGCCGGGCGCCTCGACGATATCGGCAGCCCCGCCTCCCTGCCGCACTACGCCTCGCCGTGGGCGTGGGCCATGAATACGCCCTTCCAGTGGATGAAGCAGGTCGCTTCCCACCTTGGCGGGACCCGCAATCCGATGGTGATCAGCTGGCCGGCTAGGATTCGTTCGCCGGGCGGGCTGCGCTCCCAGTTCAGCTATGTCAGCGACCTGATGCCGACCATCCTGGAAGCGGCGCGGATTCCCGTGCCGAAGCAGGTCAACGGTGTCGCCCAGCAGCGCGTGGATGGACAGAGCCTGCTCTACACCTTTGATGCCCCACAAGGCGCTGATGCTTTGCAACGCCGCCGCACCCAGTATTTCGAGATGGTCGGCAACCGCGCGATCTACCAGGATGGCTGGATGGCATCGACCCGGCCGGCGCACATGCCGTGGAACGTCTTGGCCAGGGGCCCGAGCGCGCTGGGTACCGAGCAGTGGGAGCTCTATCATCTCGACAAGGATTTCACGCAGGCGCATGACCTCGCCGCGCAGCATCCCGCCAGGCTGCGGCAGTTGCAGCGGCTGTTCTGGCAGGAAGCGGCACGGAACAAGGTCCTGCCGCTGGACGACCGCTTCGCCGAGCGCCTGTCCCTGACCAACGATGCCGGACAGGCGCAGTTGCGCCCCAGCCTGACCGCGGGACGCAACCGCTTTGTCTACTACCCGGGCGCGGTCGGCATCAATGAAGCCAGTGCGCCAAACCTGAAGAACCGCTCCCACACCATCACCGCAAGAGTGCGGGTGCCCGCGGCCGGCGTGCATGGCGTGCTTGCCGCGCAAGGCGGTTCCGGTTCAGGCTGGGCACTGTACGTGAACGAGCGCGGGCTGCCCGTGTACACCTATGTGTTTGCCGGCAAGCGTACGACGCTGAGCAGCGACGTGCGCCTGCCAGCGGGGGATGCCGAGGTTCGTGTGGACTTTGCCTATGACGGCAAAGGGCGCGGCAAGGGCGGCGTGGCAACGCTGCTGGTCAACGGCCGCCCCGCGGGCCAGGCCCGCATCGAGCGGACCGTGCCGGCGCTTTTTTCGATCAGCGAACCGTTCGATGTTGGCACCGACAGCCAATCGCCGGTGGGGGCATACCCGCGGGACTATGGCTTTACCGGTGAGATCGACAACGTCGCGTTTGATTTGCGTTAGGGTGTGGGCGATGGTTTGCTCCCCTCTCCCGCAAGCGGGAGAGGGGTTGGGGGTGAGGGCCGGCGGTGGCATACCGCAGGCCTTACTTCGCTGACGCTCCCGCCCTCACCCCAACCCTCTCCCGCAAGCGGGAGAGGGAGTACACCGTGGGCAGAGCAGAGCCCGGATTCGCGGCTCAGAACGTCAGCGGACGCTGCGCGGCATCGAGGCCGCCGTCGATAAATACAACGTTGCCGTGCATATAGGCCGCCTGCGGCCCACACAGGAAGGCGATCAGCGCCGCCACCTCCTCCGCTTGCGCACGGCGGCCCAGCGGCGCAACGAAATCGCGGATGGCATCGCCGTAGCGCGGGTCCGCCAGCCCGGCCTGCAGCAGCGGCGTTTCCACCGCGCCCGGCGCGACCACATTGAGGCGCACCCCGGCCCTTCCCCACGCCGCCGACCGCTGCCGCGCGGCGGCGGTCACCGCATGCTTGGAGCTGGCGTAGGCAATGTACCCGGCCTGGTCGCGCGTGGCTTCGGCCTGCGCGGCGGCGGCCAGCATGGCCAGCACGCCGGCCTCGTCACCGGCGAGGTAGGCATCGCGCAGCGGGCTGCCGTCCCATGACTGCAGCGTCGCCGAGTTGGAAGACACCACCACGGCGCACGGCTGCGTGCCCGCGCGCAGCGCGTCGAACAAGCCATCCAGCAACGCCACCACGCCGAAGTAGTTGACCGATGCCACCAGCGTGGCCGGGTCGACATGCGGGCCCAGGCCGGCGCAGCAGACCAGCTGGTCGATGCGGCCGCCCGACTGCGACAGCACGGCATCGATCGCCGCGGCGCGGCCTGCTTCGGTGGAAAGATCGGCCAGGATGTCGGCGTCGCGCAGGTCGACCCCGATCACGCGGCAGCCGTCGGCCAGCATGCGCCGGCGCACCGCCGCGCCCATGCCGGACGCGGCGCCGGTAACGATCACGGTTTTCATGGTCAGTCCTCGAACACGTGGCGCAGCGCCGGCGGCTCGATATTGCCCGGGTTCATCTCGACCACGCGCCGTGCCACGCTGGACGGCCGCACCTGCTCGACGTCCGTATAGAACTGCTGGTACCAGTCGCGCATCTGGTACATCGGCCCGTCGCCTTCGCACAGCAGCGGGTTGTCGATGCGGATCTTGTTGTCCCAGATCGCCACGTCCTCGTAGAACGCGGCGCGGGCCTGGTCGACATAGGCTTGCGCCATGGCCCGGTTCTGTTCGTCGGACAGCCCGGGCACCTTCTTCACCAGCACGCCGTAGCGCAGCACGAAGCTGTTCAGGTCGATCGGCACATGGCAGTTCAGCAGCACCGAATGGATTTCCTGGTCGCCCATGCGGCCGCTCATATCGGTGATGTGGTAGGCCGGACCGAAGTACGTGGACAGGGCCGTCAGCTGCGAGTCCCCGGAGAGCCGCGCGCTGCGCCCGATCATCAGCTGCGTGGCCTTGTGGTCTTCGAACAGGTTGGCGAAGTAGTCCACCGGCGCGCCATGGACGGTGCCGAAATGCGCCATGTCGGAGATATTGTCGACCAGCTCGCGGCAGTTGGTGCGGATCACCATCTCGTCGATGGCCCAGTCGGACCACGCGTCAGAGAAGCAGGCATCGATGCGCGGGATCGCGACTTCCTGCGGTGCCGGACGGCCTTCGGGATCGTGCCAGATAAACAGCAGGCGGTTCTGCTCGCAGGTTTCCCAGGCGCCGATGCGCGCCTTGGGCGGCACCCGCTTGCAATAGGGGATGGACTTGCAGGCGCCGTCGCCGCCCCACTGCCAGCCGTGGAACGGGCATACCAGGTTGTCGCCCTGCACGGTGCCGGTGCTGAGGTCGGCGCCCATGTGCGGACAATGGCCGTCGATCACGCGGATGGCGCCGGTTGAGTCGGCAAATGCCGCCAGCCGCCTGCCGAAGATGTCCAGCGTGTGCGGCTTGCCGTCGCGATAGCTGTCGGCCAGGCCCAGGCAATGCCAGCCACGCGCGTAGCGGGCCTCGGGCGGGCGCGATTCGATCTTGTAGCCTTGTACGCTCATGGCGTCTGTCTCCTTGAAATCCCGTGGGACCTTCAAGATAGGGGCGTCCGGCCCGGCCCTCATCGTCCCATCGGACTACTGCAGCGCAACCAGACGGGTCAGCGCCGGGTCGTTGCCGGGGCCATGCACGCAGCTGACCCCGGCGGGATCGTAGATGCGCGCCACGCAGCCGTTGCAGCTGTCGCAGGCCGAACGCTGCAACGTGCCGGCGCGCCAGCCGGCGACCAGCGCGGGGTCGTGGATCAGCGCGCGCGCCAGGGCGACGGCGTCGAAGCCTTCCCCCATCAGCTGCGCCACGTTGTCGAGCGACTTGACTCCGCCGATATAGGCCAGCGGCATCCGCACCGCCTGCCGCACCACGCGCGACGCTTCGAGGAAATAGAGTTCGCGGAAGGCCAGGTCGCGTGGCGTGCGCTTCTCGAGCATGGTGATGCCCAGGCGCGCCAGCGCGGTCGGCGCGGCGGCCTTCATCTGCGCGGTCGGCATCGGGCTGCCGAACAAGGCCCACGGGCTTTCCACGTTGCGTCCGCCACTGAGGGTCAGCAGGTCGGCGCCCTCGGCTTCCAGCAGGCGCGCGGTCAGCGCCGAGTCGGCGGGCTGGTTGCCGCCGGGCACGCCGTCGCTGACGCTGAGCTTGCAGCACACCGCGAGGTCGGCGCCGACCGCGTCCTTCACCCGGCGCAGCACCGCGGCCGGAAAGCGGCTCCGGTTCTCCACGCTGCCGCCGAAGGCATCGCGCCGCCGGTTGCTCAGCGGCGACAGGAACTGGTTGAGCAGGTAGCCGTGCCCCATGTGGATTTCGACCGCGTCGAAGCCGGCGTCGCGCGCCAGCCGCGCCGCCGCGGCAAACTGGCCGGCCACGCGCTCCATGTCCGGCGCGCGCATGGCGCGCTGGAAATACACGCCGTGCATCATGCCGAAGGCATTGAGCCCCGACGAGGCACTGCCCGGCGCCCGGCTGCCGCCGTGGCGCATGGTGGTGAACGAGCCCGCGTGCGTGATCTGCAGGCAGGCCGCCGCGCCTTCGCGATGGACCGCGTCGGTCAGCACGCGCAGGTGCGGCACCTGCTCCGCGCGCATGCTGAGCTGGTGCGCGAAGGTCAGCCCGTCGTCGGCGACCGCCGCGTAGGCCACCGTGGTCATGCCCACGCCGCCCGCGGCCATGGCGCGGTGATGCTCGACCAGCGCCCGGGTAGGCAGGCCTTGCGGCGTCATGCCTTCATTCGCGCCGGCCTTGATAAAGCGGTTGCGCAGCGTCAGCGGGCCGAGGCGAAGCGGCGTGAAGGCCGGCGCCGCGGAGGTCTGGATCTCGGGCATGCAGTCTCTCCGGTTACGGGGTTCAGGCCGTGTCTGACTTCAGGGACTCCAGGCCATGCGCCACCGGCCTCGACTCGGCCGCGGTGGCAGCCCCGGCCGGCCGGGCGGCCGCGCCGCGGGCGCGGGCCCGCTCTTCCTGCTCCACGCCGAGCCATGCCGCCAGCGCCGGCAGCAGCGACACCGCGCCGAACAGGTTCACCAGGAACATGAACGCCAGCAAGATGCCCATGTCGGCCTGGAACTTGAGCGCGGCAAAGGCCCACGTGCCCACGCCGATGCACATCGTCAGCGCGGTGAACAGCGCCGCCGAGCCGCGCTGGCGCATGGCCTCGGCGAAGGCCTGCGGCAGCGCCTGCCCTTCCTCGCGGATCTGGTGCTGGATGCGCTCGTACAGGTAGATGCCGTAGTCCACGCCGACGCCCACGCCCAGCGTGATCACCGGCAGCGTCGACACCTTCAGCCCGATGCCCAGCCGCGCCATCAGCGCATTGCACAGCGCCGACACCAGCGTCAGCGGCACGATGATGCACAGCACCGCGCGCCACGAGCGGAATGTCAGCAGGCACAGCAGCGTGATCGCGCCGAAGATCGCCAGCAGCATCGCCACCTCGGCCTCTTCCACCGCCTCGTTGGTTGCCGCCATCACGCCGATATTGCCGCCCGCCAGGCGGAAGGCCACGTTCGGGGTCTTGTCGCTGGCTTCGAAGCGGCGGATCTCGCGGATGATGTGGGCGATGGTCGCGCCTTCATGGTTGGCGGTGTAGATCAGCACCTGGATCGCCTGGCAGTTCGACGTATTCATGCCGTTGTCCGGGTCGAAGGCCTTGGCGCCCTGGCTCAGGCCGGCGCTGTTGCGCGGCAGCGCCTCCCAGCGCGGATTGCCCTCGTTGTAGGCGCCGATCACCACCTTGGCCAGCGACGACACGCTGACCACCGACTGCACCCCGGATACGCCGCGCATATGCATCTCGAAGCGTTCCACCGCGCTCATCACCGGGTAGTGCAGGCAGCCATCGTCGAAGCCGGTGGGCTCGACCACCACGGTGAGCGCATCCGAACCGATGTTGTACTGGCTGACGATGCTGGCGCTGTCGCGGTTATAGCGCGAGTCCGCGCGCAGCTCCGGCGCACCGGTGCCGACATCGCCGATCTTCAGGTCGCGCGACTCGATCGCGCCGTAGGCCAGCAGCGCCAGCGCCGCGACGAACACGCCCAGTGCCGGCGCCGGGCGCGCCAGCGCGCCGAACTTGTGCCACAGGCTGCCCTGTCCCGTTGCGTGCGCCGCGCGCGTGGCCCGCGCCAGCGCCGACGGCTCCAGCCGCGTGTACGACAGCAGTATCGGCAGGAACACCTTGTTGGTCACGATCATCAGCAGCACGCCCAGGCAGGCGGTGATGCCCAGCTCGCGCACGATATCGATCTCGATGCGCATGATCACCATGAAGCCCAGCGCATTGGTCAGCAGCGCCACGGTGCCGGGAATGAACAGCTTGCGAAAGGCCGCGCTGGCGCTGTCGAGCGGGCCATGCCCCTGCGCCACCTCCTGCTTCCAGGCATTGGTCATCTGCACGGCATGCGAGACCCCGATCGAGAAGATCAGGAACGGCACCAGGATCGACATCGGGTCGATGCCGTAGCCGAGCAGCGGCAGCAGCCCCAGCAGCCACCCCACCGGCAGCAGCGCCACCACCAGCGCCAGCGCGGTGATGCGCAGCGAGCGCGTGTACAGCCACAGCAGCAGCGCGGTGACGGCAAAGGCCAGCGCGAAGAAGCCCATCACGCCGGCGATGCCGTCCTCGACATCGCCCACCAGCTTGGCGAAGCCGACGATATTGACTTCGACGTCGGTGCCGCCGAACTGCGCGCGGATCTTCTCGAGCTGGCGCGCCACCGAGCCGTAGTCGATGGTCTTGCCGGTGGCCGGGTCGGTCTCGCGCAGTTCCGCGCGGATCAGCGCGGACTTCAGGTCATTGCTGACCAGCCGGCCGATCTGGCCGGAGCGGGCCACGTTGCGCCGCACCTTGTCGAGCTCGTCCGGCGCCCCGGAAAAGCGCCCCGGCACCACCACGTCGCCGCGGAAGCCGGCTTCGGTGACCTCGGTGTAGCGCACGTTGGGCGTGAACAGCGAGAACACGCGCGAGCGGTCCACGCCGGGGATGAAGAACACTTCATCGGTGGCGTGGCGCAGCTTGTCCATGAAGGCGGCGTTGTAGATGTCGCCGTCGCCCTTCCAGCGCAGGCTCACCAGCACGGTGTTGGCACCGGAGAAGGTGCTGGCGTACCTGGTGAACACCTGCATGTAGGGATGCTGCAGCGGGATCATCTTGTTGAAGCCGGGATCGAGCCGCAGGCGCGTGGCGGAGAAGCCCAGCGCCACGGTCACGGCCAGGCACAGCAACAGCAGCAGCCGGCGCCGGCGCATCAGCACGCCGGCGCAGGCGTCGACGAAGCGGCCCAGGCGGCCGGGGGATTGGGGGCGGGTCATGATGGTTCTCGCGTCCGGTCGGTTGGGTTCAGGGATTGGCGGCGAGCGTGGCGCCGGCCAGGCCGCCATTGCCGCCGAGCGCCAGCGTGTCCTTGCCGGTGGCGGCCAGCGCGGCCAGGGTCTGCGGGCTGCCCGCCGGCAGCACCGTGAAGCGGCGTCCGCCGTCGGCGGACATCACCAGCACGCCGCCCTGCCCGGCCAGCACGATGCGGCCGTCGGCAAGCTCGGCGCCGCCGAAGAACGAAGTCCTGAGGCCGGTCTGCGCCGCGCGCCAGGTGGTGCCGAAGTCTTCGCTGCGCAGGGCGTTGCCGCGCATGCCGTAGGCCAGCCAGGCGCCGTCGCGCAGCGGCAGCACGCCGTACAGCGAGCCTTCATAAGGGGTCTTGACCGGCTCCCACTGGCTGCCGCCGTCGGTCGAGCGCAGCACCAGCCCGGCCTCGCCGACCAGCATCAGCCGCCCCTGCCCGTCGCTGGCGATGGCGTTGAGGTGGCGGTCCTGCATGGCCTTGCCGCCGGCCTCTTCCCAGTGCCGGCCCTGGTCGCGCGACACCAGGAAACGGCCGAAGCTGCCCACCGCGAACCACGGCCCGCTGGCCTGCGCCAGCGCACCCAGCAGCGGATCCGACGATTCCGGATCGAACGCAACCTGCTGCCAGTGCGCGCCGCCGTCTTCGGTGCGCAGGATCTGACCGCTGTGGCCGACCGCGATGCCGCGGCGGCTGTCGGCAAAGGCCACCTGCGTCAGCGTGGCGCCTTGCGGCTTATCCACCGCTGCCGGGCGCCAGCTGCGCCCCAGGTCATCGCTGAACAGGATCTTGCCGCGCTCGCCGACGGCGACCAGGCGCTCGCCGGCGCGGGCGATGCCGTTGACCTGCAGGCCGTCGGGGCGCAGCGCGGTGGCCGGGAACGGCGGCAGCGGACGCGGCGCGAAGGCCCATACCGCGGTGGCCAGCACGGCCAGCGACATGGCGATGCCGATCAGTCGTTTCATGATGTCTCCTCCGGGTTGGAGTGATGTTGTTTGTTTGCTCCCCTCTCCCGCTGGCGGGAGAGGGGCCGGGGGAGAGGGCAGGCGCCGGCATACCGACGCACTTCACTTCGTCGATGCTCCCGCCCTCTCCCCCGCCCCTCTCCCATAAATGGGAGAGGGGAGAAAACCCGCGGTTCTTTACAAGACGTCGAACAGCGCCGCCGCGCCCATACCGCCCCCAATACACATCGTCACCACCGCCTGCTGCACGCCGCGGCGGCGGCCTTCGATCAGCGCGTGCGCGGTCATGCGCGCGCCCGACATGCCGAACGGATGGCCGATCGAAATAGCACCGCCGTTGACGTTCAGCCGCGCATCGGGGATGCCCAGCTTCTGCTGGCAATACAGCACCTGGCAGGCAAAGGCCTCGTTCAGCTCCCACAGGCCCACGTCGGCCACCGTCATGCCATGGCGCGCCAGCAGCTTCGGCACCGCGAACACGGGGCCGATGCCCATCTCGTCCGGCGCGCAGCCGGTCACCGCCATGCCGCGGTAGCGCCCCAGCGGTCGCAGCCCGCGGCGGCGCGCCTCGTCGGCACTCATCAGCAGCACCGCGGCAGCGCCGTCGGACAACTGCGAGGCGTTGCCGGCGGTGATGTGCTCGCCCGCGGCCACGGCCTGACCGCCGCTCCAGACCGGCTTGAGCGCCTCCAGGCTGGCAGCGGTGGTGTCGGGCCGGTTGCATTCGTCCTGCGCCAGCCGCACGATCTCGTGACCGGTCAGCGCGCCGGCCTTGTCGAACAGCGCGCGACGCGTTTCCAGCGGCACGATCTCGTCATCGAAGGCGCCGCGCCGCTGTGCTTCGGCGGTGCGCTGCTGGCTGCGCCAGGCGTAGGCGTCCTGCTCGGCGCGGCTGATGCCGTAGCGGCGCGCCACCACCTCGGCGGTCTCGATCATCGCCATGTAGGCGGCCGGCTGGCGCGCCAGCACCGCTTCGGACTGGGCGCGATAGCTGTTCTTGTGCTTGTTCTGCGTCAGCGAGATCGACTCGGCGCCGCCGGCGACGATGATGTCGGCCTCGCCGCATTGAATCGCGCGCGCACCGGCCGCAATCGTCATCAGGCCGGAGCCGCACATGCGGTCCATGGTCATGCCCGGCACGCTGTCGGGCAGGCCCGCCGCCACCGCGCTCAGGCGGCCCAGGTTGTAGCCCTGGGTGCCCTGCTGCGCGGCCGCGCCGATCAGCACATCGTCGACCTCGGCCGGGTCCACGCCGGCGCGCTCCACCACCGCGCGCACCACGTGGCCGCCCAGCACCGGGGCTTCGGTATCGTTGAAGGCGCCACGGAAGGCCTTGCCGATCGGCGTGCGCGCAACGGCGACGATGACTGCGTCTTTCATGCTGTGTTCCTGTTCAGAAGTAGTAGCGGCTGATGGTTTCAGCCACGCAGGCGGGCTTGGGCTCGCCTTCGATCTCGACGGTCATGCGCACCACCGACTGCACGCCGCCATCCAGCGTCTCGGCGCGCACCACCTCGCCCACGCCGCGCACGCGCGCGCCGACGCGCACCGGCGCCGGGAAGCGCACCTTGTCGCAGCCGTAGTTGACGCCGAACTTCATGCCTTCGACCGCGACCAGTTCCGGCAGGAACTGGTTGACCAGCGCCAGCGTCAGGTAGCCGTGCGCGATGCAGGCGCCGTAAGGGCCCTGCGCGGCGCGTTCGGCGTCGACGTGCAGCCACTGGTGGTCGCCGGTGGCATGGGCAAACTGGTCGACCTGTTGCTGGGTGATGCGCGTCCAGGCGCTGGCGCCGAGGTCCTGGCCGACGGCGGCGTGGATGTCTTCGGGGGAACGGAAGATTCTTGGCATTGCTGTTTCCTTCGATTCCTCATCGGTGCAAGCTTCACCGGTGAGTCCTGCATCCCGCTTGTTTGCTCCCCTCTCCCGCTTGCGGGAGAGGGGCCGGGGGAGAGGGCAGGCGCTGGCATACCGGCGCGCGTTACTTCGTTGATGCTCCGGCCCTCTCCCCCACCCTCTCCCGCGCGCGGGAGAGGGGAGCTTTTGCCAGCGGCGGTGGCAAGCACAGGCGCGGTCAGCCGCCCCTCAAGCCCGCTGACTACTCACCGGCAGCACTTCCCCCGTCATATACGACGCATAGTCACTGGCCAGAAACACCATCACATTGGCCACCTCCCACACCTCCGCCGCGCGCCCGAAGGCTTCGCGCTCGCTCAGCTGCCGCAGCAGGTCCGCCGGCGCCGACTTCTTCAGGAAGTCGTGCAGCGCGATGCTCGGCGCCACCGCATTGATGCGCACGCCAAACTCGGCGGCCTCCATCGCGCTGCAGCGCGTCAGCGCCATCACCCCGGCCTTGGCCGCGGCGTAGTGCGACTGCTCCTTCTGTGCCCGCCATCCCAGCACCGAGGCGTTGTTGACGATGGCGCCGCGGCGGCGGGCCTGCATGTGCGGCAGCATCGCGCGCGTCATGCGGAAGGTGCCGGTGAGGGAAATATCGATGACGCGCGACCACTCGGCATCGTCCATATCAACTAGGCGGCGCGAGCCGCCCAGGCCGGCGTTGTTGATCAGCACGTCGGTGCCGCCGAGTGCCTCTTCCGCCGCGGCCACCAGCGCGCGCACCTGCGTTTCGTCGGACACATCGCACAGCTGGCCATGGATGGCCTGCAGCCCGGTTTCGGCGCGCAGGCGTTGGACCGCCTCGTCCAGGCGCTTGGGATGGATGTCGGAGATCATCAGCGCGCGGCAGCCCTCTTCCGCGCAGCGGCGCGCGGCGGCGAAGCCGATGCCGGCGCCCGCGGCGGCGGTGATCAGCACGCTCCTGCCGGCTAGCAGTTGGTGGCCCGGCACATAGGCCGGGGCGCTGGGGATTTCTGCGTGAAGGGTCATGACTGTCCTCTGGCTTCGCGCGGCATGCCCAGCCCGCGTTCGGCGATGATGTTGAGCTGGATTTCGTTGGTGCCGGCGTAGATGGTGTCAGCGCGCGAAAACAGCGCCATCTGCTGCAGGCGGGTGCGGCGTGCGTCGTTCGTGTCGAGCACGTTGGCCAGCGGGCCCAGCACGTCCAGCGCCAGTTGCCCCAGGTCGCGGTGCCAGTTGGACCAGTAGTACTTGTAGATCAGCGCCTCGCGCTGCAGCGCGGTGCCGCCGTCCTCGCTTGCCTGCGCCGCGCCGGCCAGCATGCGCAGCGCATTGGCGCGCATCACGCGCAGGCCGGCCCAGGCGCGCGCGATGCGCTGGCGCACCAGCGCGTCGCGGCTGCTGCCGTTGTCGCGCGCGGCCTGTGCCACCCATTCCAGCTCATGCGTGAACTGCATCTGCTGGCCCAGCGTGGAAATGCCGCGCTCGAAGCCCAGCAGCGCCATGGCGATGCGCCAGCCGTCGCCGGGCTCGCCCAGCACGTCGGCGGCCGCGGCGCGCGCGCCGTCGAAGAACACCTCGTTGAACTCGGCGCCGCCGCCCATCTGCCGGATCGGGCGGATCTCGATGCCGGTCTGGTCCAGCGGCAGCATCAGGAAGATCAGCCCCTTGCTGCCGTGCGAGCCGGGCTCGCAGCGCGCCAGCACGAAGATCCAGTCGGACTCATGCGCGAGCGAGGTCCAGACCTTCTGCCCGCTCACCAGCCAGTCTCCGCTGCCGGCATCGCGCACCGCGCGCGTGCGCACATTGGCCAGGTCCGAGCCCGCGCCGGGTTCCGAATAGCCCTGGCACCAGAACGTGGTGCCGTTGCGGATGCCGGGCAGCAGCCGCGCCTGCTGGTCCTCGGTGCCGAAGGCGATCAAGGTCGGGCCGATCAGGCCCTCGCCGATATGTCCCATGCGGCCGGGGCCGCCGGCGCGCGCGTATTCCTCGTGGAAGATCACCTGCTGCATCACCGGCAGCTCGCGCCCGCCATGCGCGCGGGGCCAGCCCAGCCCGGTCCAGCCGCCTTCGGCCAGCCGCCGCTCCCACGCCTTGCGGAGTTCGGGATAGGCCTCTTCATCGCCGGGGCCGCCGCGATGTTTCAGGCATTCGAACTCACCGGCCAGGTTTTCGGCAAGCCACCGCGCAACCTCGGCGCGGAATGCCGACTCGTCATTCGTGTTCATGCTGTCCTCCATGCCTGCGGGCCGTTTGCGGCGATGTAGGCAAGCGCGGCGCCGGCGCCGCCCAGCCACTGGTTGGCGGCCTGCGCGCGCTTGAAATAGAGCTGGGGGTCGTATTCCCAGGTGAAGCCGACCCCGCCATGCAGCTGGATGGCTTCCTGCGCACAGAAGCGCAGCGCGTCGTCGGCGGCGACGGCGGCGGCGCAAACCTCGAGCCGCGCGTCGGCGACGGCCGCTGTCTCCCACGCCTGCGCCGCGCCATACACCGCCGAGCGCGCCGCCTCGACCAGCACCATCATCTGCGCGCAGCGGTGCTTGACCGCCTGGAACGAGCCGATGGCGCGGCCGAACTGGATGCGCTCGGCGGCATAGGCAACGGTCAGGTCCAGGCATTGCTGCGCGGCGCCGAGCTGCTCGGCGACCAGCATCAGCTTGCCGTGCCACCACGCCTGGGCCAGGCCCTGGACGGCGGCATCGCCGCGCGCCAGGCAGGCGCTTGCGGCAACGGCCACGCCGTCGATCCGCAGCGACGCCAGCGGCCGCGTGCGGTCGAGCGTGTCCAGCGGCGCAATGGCGAAGCGCGCGTCTTGCGCCAGCGTGGCGGGCTCCAGCAGGAACAGCGCCGGCTCGCCATCGCCGAGCCGCGCCGGCACCAGCAGCCAGTCGGCCCCGGCGGCATCGGCCACCTGGGCGGCGCTGCCGTGCAGCACGAAGCCGTCCGCCCCTGCCTGCGCAGTGACCGGGACACCGTCGTAGTGCCAGCCGCCATCGTCCGGCAGGACCGCCGCGGCGCGGCACTCGCCCGCGGCCAGCCGCTCCAGCCACGGTCCACTGTCGCCGACGCTGCCCAGCAGCCACGGCGCCGCCACACATGCCGTCGACCAGAACGGCACGCACGCCAGGCGCTGGCCCAGTTGCTCCTGCAGCAGCACCAGCCCGGGCGCGCCCAGGCCGGCGCCGCCCGCGGCTTCAGGCAGCGCGATGCCGCACCAGCCGAGCTCGCTCGCGATCGCGTGCCACAGGGCGTCGTCGTGAGCCGGCCCGGCCTCGGTCGCGCGCCGCACCGCCGCCGAATCACTGTGGGCGGCGAGGTAGTCGCGCGCGCTGTCGCGGACCATCTGGTGTTCGACGGAAAGGGAGAAATCCATGGCCGTCGTGCTCAACTGCCGTAGACCGGCTGGGGCGGCTCGGCCTGCGCCAGCAGCCCGGTCACCGCAGCGCCCAATTCGGCAGGCTGCCAGCGTGCGCCCTTGTCGGCCTTCGGCCCGGTGCGCCAGCCGTCGGCCACCGACACCATGCCGCCGGCCGCCTCGAACATGCGCCCGTTGACCTGCGCGGACTCCGCGCTGCCCAGCCACACCACCAGCGGCGCAACGTTGGCCGGGTCGTAGTAGTCGAAGCCGTCTTCCGGCGCCTTCATCATGTCGGCGAACACGTCTTCGGTCATGCCGGTGCGGGCAGCCGGCGCCAGCGCATTGGCAGTGATGCCGTAGCGGCCCAGCTCGGCGGCCTGCACCAGCGTCAGCGCGGCGATGCCGGCCTTGGCGGCGGCGTAGTTCGATTGCCCGACCGAGCCCTGCAGGCCCGCGCCGGAGCTGGTGTTGATGATGCGTGCGTCGACCGCGCGGCCGGCCTTGGCGGCATCGCGCCAGCGCCGCGCCAGCAGGTTGGCCAGGCAGAAGTGGCCGCGCAGGTGCACGCGCATGACATCGTCCCAGTCCGACTCGGTCAGGCTGACGAACATGCGGTCGCGGCAGATGCCGGCGTTGTTGACCAGCACGTGGACTTCGCCATAGGCCTCGACCGCGGCAGCGACGATGCGCTGCGCGGTGGCCAGCTGCGTGATGTCGTCATCGCTGGCGAGCGCACTGCCGCCGGCGGCGCGGATCTCCGCGCAGACCGCTTCGGCCGCGTCGCGCCGGATGTCGTTGACGACCACGTTGGCGCCCTCGGCGCCGAAGGCCAGCGCATAGGCGCGGCCCAGCCCGCCGCCGGCGCCGGTGATGATGACGGTGCGTCCCTTGCAGATTCCCATGGCGCTCTCCTTACAGCCGTTCGATGATGGTGACGTTGGCCAGCCCGCCGCCCTCGCACATGGTCTGCAGGCCATAGCGGCCGCCGCTGCGTTCCAGTTCGTGCAGCAGCGTGGTCATCAGGCGCGCGCCGGTGGCGCCGAGCGGGTGGCCCAGTGCGATGGCGCCGCCGTTGGGGTTGGTGCGCTCCGGCGCATAGCCGGTCTCGGCCAGCCACGCCATCGCCACCGAGGCGAAGGCTTCGTTGATCTCGACCACGTCGATATCGGCCAGGCGCAGGCCGCTGCGCTCCAGCGCGCGCTTGGTCGCCGGAATCGGCGCGGTCAGCATCCACAGCGGGTCGTCGCCCAGCACGCTCATATGGGCGATGCGCGCGCGCGGCGTCAGGCCGTAGCGCTTGAGCGCGTCCTCCGAAACGATCAGCAGCGCCGCGGCGGCGTCGGCGGTCTGGCTGGACACCGCCGCGGTCAGCGAGCTGCCCGGCATCAGCGGCTCCAGCGCCGCCATCTTGGCCAGCGTGGTGTCGGCACGCGGGGTTTCATCGCGGGTCACGCCTTCGCACGGCACGATCTCGCGCGCGAAGCGGCCACCCTCGATCGCCGCGGCCGCGCGCTGGTGGCTTTCCAGCGCATAGGCCTCCATGGCCTCGCGCGACAGCTTCCAGTGCTCGGCAATGCGCTGCGCCGCGTGGAACTGCGACACCGGCGCATCGCCGAAGCGCGCCTGCCAGCCCTTGCTGCCCGAGAACGGGTCGGCAAAGCCGAGCGCCTGCCCGGCCAGCATCGCGGAAGAGATCGGGATCTGCGTCATGGTCTGCACGCCGCCGGCGATCACCACGTCCTGCGTGCCGCTCATCACCGCCTGCGCGGCGAAGTGCACGGCCTGCTGCGACGAGCCGCACTGGCGGTCCACCGTCACGCCCGGCACCGTCAGCGGCAGCCCGGCCGCCAGCCAAGCGCTGCGCGCGATATTGCCGGCCAGCGGGCCGATGGTGTCGACGCAGCCGAACACCACGTCGTCGTAGTCCTCGGCCGGGATGCCGTTGCGGCGCACCAGCTCGGCCAGCACGAAGCCGCCCAGGTCGGCCCCGTGGACGTGCGACAGTCCGCCCTTGCGGCGCCCGGTGGGCGTGCGCAAGGCATCAACGATATAGGCGTGTTTCATGGTCATAGGTCTCCTTGGGATCGGGCGATTCAGGCAAAGGTGGCGCCGGCGCCGATCGCGTGCTCGCCGTCCAGGATGTGCGCGCCCAGGCGTGCCTTGTGGAAGGCGCGGTCGCCCCAGCTTCCGGCCAGGGCCCAGGCGCGCTTGGTGAAGATCTGCAGGTCCAGTTCCCAGGTGTAGCCCATCGCGCCATGCACCTGGATCGCCTGCCGTGCCGCGCTCCACGCGCAGCGCGCGGCGGCGACGCGGGCATGCGAGACATGCAGCCCCGCATGCGGCAGGCCATGCGCCAGCGCGGCGGCGGCACGCAGCAGCACCGGCTTGGCGAACTCCAGCTGGATCGCCACGTCGGCCAGCAGGTGCTTGACCGCCTGGTAGGCGCCGATGGCCTTGCCGAACTGCTTGCGCTGCGCGCTGTAGTCGATCGCCAGGTCGAGCATGCGCTGGGTCAGGCCCAACTGCTGCGCTGCCACGCCCAGCGCGCCGCGGTTCAGCGCCGCGTCCCACAGGCCGGCACCAGCTGCGGCCGGCACCAGCTCGGTTTCGGCGCTCGGCGTCCACGCCAGCTCGAACAGCCGGCGCGACGGATCGAGGCCGGTGCGCGCGGTCAGCGTGGCCTGCTCCGGCCGCAGCAGGTGCACGGCACCTTCATGCGCGCACAGGATGGCGTCGGCGACATGGGCGTCCGCCACCAGACGGTCCTGCGGGTGCGCCACTGCCACGCGCGCCTCGCCGGCGGCGATGCGTTCCAGCAGCGCAGCGCAACGCGCGCGCGTTGCGTCGTCGGGCGCGGCTTCGAGTGCATCGCGCAGCAGGCCTGCCGCCACCAGCGCGGTGTCCAGCAACGGCTCCGGCAGCGCGAAATAGCCGCACGCCTGCGCCAGCGGCGCCCATTCGAGCTCGCCCAGCCCGAGCCCGCCCTGCTCCGCCGGCACCATCACCGCGGACAGGCCCTGCTCGGCCAGCTGCCGCCACAGCGCGTCGGAGCGGCCGGTCTCGGTCGCCCACAGCTCGCGCGTCAGTTCCGGCGTCATCTCGGTCATCAGGAAGCGCCGGATCGCCTCGGCAAACTGTTCCTGCTCTTCGGTCAATGCGAAATCCATGTCTATTCCCCGGGTGCCGTCATGCGCGCGGCATGCCGAGCAGGCGCTCGGCGACGATGTTGCGCTGGATCTCGTTGGTGCCGGCGTAGATCGGCCCGGCCTGCGCGAACAGGAAGCCGTCCAGCCAGTGGCCGAGCGAACCCGGCGGCTGGCCGGCCGGCGCGACTTCGGCGGCCTGCCCCAGGATGGCCAGCGCGGTATCGTGCATATGGATGTCCAGCTCGGACCAGAACACTTTGTTGGTGCTCGACTCCGCGCCGATATGGCCTCCCTTTACCAGCCGGCTTGCGGTGGCGTAGGTCGACAGCGTGTAGGCTTCCGCATCCATCCACGCGCGCAGCACCGCTTCGCGCAGCGACGGGTCGCGGTCCGCGGCCTCGCGGTTGGCCTGGTACAGCCGCACCAGCGCGCGCGCGGTTTCCTGGAAGCGGGCGGGCGAGCGCAGCATCAGCCCGCGCTCGAAGCCGGCCGTGGCCATCGCCACCTGCCAGCCGGCGCCCTCGGCCGCCAGCCGGTTTTCCACCGGCACGCGCACGTCGTCGAAGAAGATCTCGGCAAAGCCGGTCTGGCCGTTAAGCTGGCGGATCGGACGCACGGTGATCCCGGGCGTATCCAGCGGCACCAGCACGAAGGTCAGCCCATGATGGCGCGTCGACGCCGGGTCGGTGCGGAACAGGCCGAACAGCCAATCCGCCCACACCGCGCGCGTCGACCAGATCTTCTGGCCGTTGATCACATAGTCGTCGCCGTCGCGGATCGCACTGCAGCGGATCGCCGCCATGTCGGAGCCGGCGTTGGGCTCGGACCAGCCCTGCGCCCAGATATGCTCGCCGGCGGCCATGCGCGGCAGGAAGCGCGCCTTCTGCGCCTCGGTGCCGAATTCCATCAGCGTCGGTCCCAGCAGGAAGATGCCGTTCTGGTTGACGCGCATCGGCGCGCCGGCGCGCCAGTACTCTTCCTCGAAGATCAGCCATTCGATCAGGTCGCAGCCGCGCCCGCCCAGTTCGGCCGGCCAGGTGACCATGCTCCAGCGGCCCTGGTTGAGCGTGGCTTCCCAGGCGCGGTGCTGGGCAAAGCCGGCCTCGGTATCGAAACTTTCTAGCGGCGTGCGCGGCACGTGAGCGGCCATCCAGTCGCGCACCTCGGCGCGGAAGGCGCGCTGGGCGTCGGTATATTCAAGCTGCATCGCGCGCTCCCTGTGCGAAAGAAGCTTCCCGGCCTTCGACAAAGGCGGCGCGCGCCTCGCCGGAATCGGCGCTCATGTACGCCTGCAGCGTGAAGCCCTGCTCCCAGCGGTACTTGTCTTCCAGGTTGCCGTCTTCCACGCCGTTGAGCGCTTCCTTGGCCAGTTGCAGCATGGCCGGGCTCTTGGCGGCGATCTGGCGCGCCAGCGCGATGGCGGCGTCCTTCAGTTCGGCGCGCGGCACCACGCGTTCCACCGCGCCCAGGCGATAGGCCTCGGCGGCGTCGATCATCTCGCCGGTGAAGTACATCGCCCGCACCTTCTGCACGCCGAACATGCGTTGCAGGTGCGCGCCGCCGCCCATGGCGCCGCGGTCGATCTCGGGCACGCCAAAGCGCGCGCACTCCGAGGCCACGATGATGTCGGCCGCGCCGCAGATGCCGATGCCGCCGCCCAGCACGAAGCTGTGCACGGCGACGATGACCGGCTTGGGATTGCGGTGCACGGCGCGGAAGGTGGCGTAGTTGCCGGCATTGACGCCGACGATGCGCTCCGGATGCGCCGATAGCTCCTTGATGTCGACGCCGGCGCAGAAGCCGCGGCCTTCGCCGCGCAGCACGATCACGCGTACCAGGGGATCGGCGCCGAGGCGGTCGATGGCCGCGGCCAATGCATGCCAGCCGGCGTTGTCGAGCGCGTTGACGGGCGGGTGGTCGATCACCAGCTCGGCGATGCCGTCGGCGGTGTCGATGCGGAAGGGTTGGTCGGTGGTGTTCATGGTGGGTTGGCTTGTCATGGTTTTTTGGGCGTTGTGTTGGCTTTGATGATTCCTCGCATTGGAAGCGCCTGCCCTCACCCCCTGCCCCTCTCCCGCAAGCGGGAGAGGGGAGCACACCGGCGGCGCCTGCAAGGCCTGCAGTCCTGACCGCTCGGGTCGGGGTGCTCCCTCTCCCGCTTGCGGGAGAGGGCCGGGGTGAGGGCCGGGAGCATCAACGAAGTACAGCCTGCCGTGATGCCAGCGCCTGAAGCTGAGCTCGCGCCTGCACCACCATCCCCGCCACGATCTGTTCGCACGACTCGATCGCGCCGATCGCCGCGGCCGCCTGCCCGCTGGGCAGCACGCCCTCATCCGGGCACCCCTCAACCATCGCGCGCTGGATCAGCACCGGCGCATTGGCGGCCATCAGCGTTTGCGCGGCGCTGTAGTCCTGCTCCCGCATCGCGCGCCAGGCGGTCGCCAGCAGCTGCGTGCTGCGCATGCCGGTGCGCGCCTGCCATTTGCGCGCGGCAGCCAGCGCCAGCCACGTGCGGCGCAGCGGGCCGGCCCTTTCCAGCCCGACCAGCAGGTCGTTGTCGATCATCCGCTGCGGCAGCCCGTCTATCGCCAGCGAGACGCGGATCTGGCCCGGGTCGCGCACCTTGACGTAGCGCTCCAGCGTCTGCGCCGGCACCGGCGACTCGGCCGACATCAGGAAGCGCGTGCCCATAGCCACGCCGGCGGCGCCGTAGGCCAGCGCCGCGGCCAGCCCGCGGCCGTCGAAGAAGCCGCCCGCCGCCACCACCGGCACGCTGACGCTGTCCAGCACCTGCGGCAGCAGCAGCGTGGTCGGCGTGCCGCCGGTATGGCCGCCACCCTCGCCGCCCTGCACCGTGACCACGTCCGCGCCCATTTCGACGGCCTTGGCCGCGTGCTTGGCGGCGCCCACCGTCGGCATGCAGACGATGCCTGCCGCCTTGAGCCGGCCGACCATCTTCGCGTCCGGCCCGCGCCCGTAGCTGACCGCGCGCAGCCGGTGGCGGATCGCCATCTCGATGACCTCGTGCGCGTTGGGCTGGAACATGTGGAAGTTGATGCCGAAGGGCCGGTCGCTGAGCGACTTGACGCGCAAAATTTCGCGTTCGACCTCGCCCGGCGGAATGGTGGCGCCGGCCAGGAAGCCGAAGGCGCCGGAGTTACCGCTGGCGGCCACAAGCTTCGCGTCCGCCACCCACCCCATCGCCGTCTGCACGATCGGATAGCGGCAGCCAAGCAGCTCGCACAGCACCGTGTGCAGGCTCGCGGTGCTCATGCCGGGGTTCATGCCTTCTCCTCGCTGCTGGTGCGTTGCGACGCCGCCATCGCGCGGGCGTCGTAGCCGCCCAGCTTGTCGCCGCTGACCAGCTCGTTGTGCGCATGCGCGAAGTGGTGCCAGGCAAAGACCGCATCCATCGCGGTGCGCTTGCCCTGCAGGTCTTCGACGTGATTGACCGCCTGCTTGGTCAGCGTCAGGCCCAGCCGCGGCATCTGCGCGACCTTGGCGGCCATGCCGTAGACCGTGTCCTCGAGCGCGTCGCGCGGCACCACGCGGTTGACCATGCCCATGCGCTCGGCGCGCTCGGCGCTCATGCGCTCGCCCAGAAACAGGAATTCCTTGGCGATGCGCGGGTGCAGCTCGTACGCATGCGCGAAGTATTCGACGCCGGGAATCCCCATGCGCACCACCGGATCGGCAAAAAAGGCATCGTCGGAAGCCACGATCAGGTCGCACACCCAGGCCATCATCAGCCCGCCGGCGATGCAGGCGCCGTGCACCATGGCGATGGTGGGCTTGGGCAGCTCGCGCCAGCGCCGGCACATGCCCAGGTAGACCTCCTGCTCGCGCGCATAGAGGAACTCGCCGCCGGGCTTGTTGACGTGGTCATACCAGAGCGAGGCACGCTCGAAGGTCTCGTTGATATCGCGCCCCGGCGTGCCGATGTCGTGCCCGGCGGAGAAGTGCTTGCCGGCGCCGCGCAGCACGATCACCTTGACCGCGTCGTCGGCGGAGGCGCGCCGGTAGGCTTCGTCCAGCGCATACGTCATCTTCGAGTTCTGCGCGTTGTGGAACTGCGGCCGGTTCATGGTCACCGTGGCGATGCCGTCGGCGACCTGGTAGAGCACCTCGGCGTTCGGGCCGAGGCTGATGGGTTCGATGGCAGGCGATGTCATGGCAGTCTCAGGCGCGTCCGGAAGGGTTGCCGCGCACGATCGCGGCGCGCAGGTTGTGCGGGTCGAGCTGCGCGATCAGCCGCAGTTCTTCCGGCGTCGGTGCCGCCGTTTCCGGCAACGCTTCGCCGGGCGTGTTGGCCAGTGCAAAGCCGGTGGCGGCCTGCACCTGCTCCAGGCTGATGCCGGGGTGCAGCGAGCGCACGCGGATGGCGTGATCCGGTCCGCCGAAATCCATCACGCACAGGTCGGTGACGATCGCGCGCAGGTCGACGAAGCTGCGCATGCCTTCGATCTGGCGCGCCGGGTTGTAGCCGACGCTGCAGACCATGTCGACTTCGCCGGCGACAAACGAGCGCGTGCTGTGCCCTGGCACGAAATACGAATTGGCGTGATGGATGCTGTTGCCGGGGAAGCCGCGTGCGCCCAGAAGCTGGGTCTTGGGCTGCGCATGGGTGCCGCCCAGGCAGGAGATATTGGCCTGGCCGAAGCGGTCGATCTGCGTCGGCATCACCAGCGCATGGCGGCGTCCGCCCCACAGGCAGTCGAACACGCGCGCATAGCCCATCCAGCCGCTGGCGCGCACCTGGTAGTCCGGCTCGCGCGGGCCCAGCGGCACGGGCGTTTCGACCAGGTAGGCCTCGCCGTCGGTCAGCAGCAGGCCGGGGTTGTGCGCAAGCCGCGCCAGGCCGGCGGCGATGCGCGGGCCGGTGCCGATGCCGGTGGCCAGCACCTCGCCGTCGTCGCGCCAGGCGCGGGCGGCGATGGCGATCATCAGCTCGGCGCGGGTAAATTCATAAGTGGCGCTCACGGTCGCTCCTTGGGATCAAAGTACGGGCAGCGGCAGGTCGTGCACGTGGCCAAGGCCGCCGATGCACGCCAGGTAATGCGCTTCGCTGTCGCCCACCACCTCGTCGCGGTAGGCGCGGAAGCCGTCTTCGGCGTCGGCGCTGGCGCAATAGGACTTCAGCGCCGGCAGGTCCCAGCCATAGGCCGGCGCGCACGAAGTGGGATGAGCTCCCGCCGGCACGTGCACCACGCCGGTCACCAGCGCGCGCTCGAACGGGTTGTTGCGGGCGCGGGCCAGGTCGGTGTCTTCGAGGCGCGGGTGCAGCGTTTCGCAGCTGACATAGCAGCGCTGCGCGGCGCGCGCGAACCACTCGTCGAAGAACGGATCGGGGCCGTCGATGCGGGTGTTGCCCAGCACATCGCTTTCGTTCACGTGCAGCAGCGCCGCATCCAGCGGGATCGCCGGCATCGCCAGCAGCACCTCGCCATCGTCGTACGGCGAACGGACGGTCTTCAGGTGCGGGTTGCGGTCCAGCACGTCGGTGCCCAGCGCGGCGCGCGTCGGCAGGAATGGCAGCCGCGCCGCGGCCGCGCGCAGGCCCAGCTGCAGCATGCCTTCGTCCAGCTCGGTCACCGCCAGCAGGCCGCGCTCGCGCGCCTGGCGGAAGTACGGCTCGAGCGGGATCACGTCGAGCGAGACAAAGCCGAACACCAGCCGGCGCACCTTGCCGGCGGCGCACAGCATGCCAACCTCGGGGCCGCCGTAAGCCACCACGGTCAGGTCTTTCAGCGGCGAGCGCAGGATCTCGCGCACCAGCGCCATGGGCTTGCGGCGCGGCCCCCAGCCGCCGATGCCGATGGTCATGCCGTCGGCGAGCTGGCCGACCACGTCGGCCGCGCTCATGGTCTTGTCGATGGTCTTGGTCATAGGTCTGTGCCGCGCTTAGCGGTATCCGATGCTGAAGTCATGGCCCCACAGGCTGACGCGCGTGGCCTCGTAGGCGGCGTGGCGGCTCCAGTCCACCTCCAGCCCGCCGTGGCCGAACTCGAGGTCGAAGCCGCCGGGGGTCTTCATGTAGAAGGAAGTCATGCGGTCATTGCAGTGCTGCCCCAGCGTGGCCGACAGCTTCACGCCGTGCTGCTGCACCCGGTCCAGCGCGCGGCCCACCTCGGCCATGTCGGGCACCTCGGCCATCACGTGGATGCAGCCGGCCTCGGACGGCATCTCGAAGATCGCCAGGCTGTGGTGGCGCGCATTGGCGCAATGCATGAAATGGATGCGCTTTTCCGGCTCGTTGGGGTCGCTGGTGAAGCGCACGCGGTAGATGTCGGACAGGCCGAAGCCCATCACGTCGCGCAGGAAGGCATAGGTCCGGTCGAAGACCGGCGCCGGCAGCACGGTATGGCCCGCGCCCATCGGGTCGGTGATGAAGCGCGGCACGCCCACCGGCGAGACGAAGCGCAGGAAGTCGGAGCGCATGCCCCACGAGACCTCGTGGCGGTTGCCGGACGGATCGGTGAACCAGGCCATCGCCTGCACCCGGCGCTGCGCCAGCTCGGCGGGGCTGGCGTGCACGACTTCGACCTCGGCCTGGCGCAGCGTCTCGAGCGCATGGCGATAGGCCGGCTCGTCGGCCAGCTCCCAGCCCGATGCCAGGTAGCGATCGCGCGTACCCGGCACCACCAGGTAGCGGTAGTCGCGCTCGTCCATCTTCACGTACAGCGCACCGCCGGGGGCGCCGGCGCAGGTCATGCCGAGCACCTGCTCCGCATACTGCCGCCATTGCCCCAGGTCGGTGGACTCGACCACGATGTAGCCAAGCGCACGGATATCCAACATGCGGGTCTCCTCAGGTTCGTTGCCACTGCTGGCTGGTGAGACCTATTCTTCCGCGCGCGGCTACGCGGCACATCGTCCAGTGGGACTAGCCGATCCAGGCCCGGATTCAGGCGCTGGCGGGGCGGACGATGTACTGGCTGGTGGGGACCACGTCGATCTTGTCGAAGTCGATGAAACGCTGGCAGCTCGCCATCATGGCCTGGAGGTTGCGCTGGAACTTCTCTTCATTGCCGACCGCGTCGAAGAACGCGTGCGGGTCGGTCATTGCCGCATCGGGAAAGCACTCCTCGACGATGGCGTCGCAAGGTGGCGCAGCGTAGGTTAGCGGCCGCACCACCACATTCTGCACATAGAGGAAGTTGTCCTGGGTTTCGACCGCCACCTGCGTGTGGTGGTTGTGCCAGATGTCCAGCCACGCCTGCGGCGTGAGCCGGGGCGGCCGCGTCAGGAACGCCAGCTGCGCAAAGCCGGGCGTGCGCTCGCCCGCCGCGGCCGGGAAGCGCGTATTGCGGATCGGCTGGGACTCGGTCACGAGGTAGCCGGCGATGCGGCCGGCCGCTGCCTCGAGCGCCTGGTCGAACGGCTGGCGCAGGCGGTCGACCGCGCTGTCCATCCAGACCGAGACCAGCCCTTCCATCTGCGGGCGGGTCTTGGCCTGGCGCAGGCCCGCGGCAGGCAGTACGGCGTCATCGGCGACGTTGACCTGCAGTCCGCGTGCGCCCAGTGCCAGCAGCTGGTCCGCGAGTGTCGTGCGCAGCCGGCGCGCGAATTCCGCCGGCTCGGTGCGCGAATCGCGCCAGACGATATAAATGACTTTCTCCATGCTCCACGCTCCCTGGTACAGGTGCCGGCCGTGGCCGGACGGGTTGAAGCGTGCGCGGAACAGGAACGGGCGCGGACCGCATGCATTGCCGTATCCGCCTGACGTGCCATCTGTTCGCCGCGCCCGCTGGTCCTGTGCATGCTAGGCGAGTCGATGGCGGTGCTCATCCTCCGATCGGACTAGAGCGATGTGGTGCGGCGCTGGCGCTCAGCCGAGCGTCACCACGCTGCTCAGCAGCATGCGCACCAGCGTGGCCTGCCGCGTCACGCCGGTCTTGGCGAAGATCGCGCGCAGGTGGGCGCGTGCCGTGTTCTTGCTGGTGCCGAGGGCCTCGGCGGCTTCGTCGAGCGTCATGCCGTCGGCCAGCACCAGCGCCAGCGCGGTTTCGGCGGGGGTGAGGTCGAACAGCTTGCGCACCACCTCGTGCGAGGCGCGCGACTTGCGCTCGGGATCGCGGATAAAGACCGCGCAGGCGGGCCGATGGCGGTTTTCTTCCGACCATTCGCTGAGCGGAATGGTGCGGATCAGCACGCCCAGCTTGCCGCGCCCCGACGGGCGCGTGATCGACATGGCCTCCGCCAGCGCCGGCTCGCTGCCGTGGTGTCCCAGTTGCGCGCGCCGCAGCAGGTACTGGAACTTGCGGCTTTCGTGGGCGTAGGCGATCTCGAAGGTATTGCCGTTGAGGCGGATGCCGTCGTTCTCCGCAAGGATCTCCTCGGCCTCGGCATTCCGCTTGAGAACGGCGCCGGCGGCGTCGAGGATCACCATGCCCACCAGCATGCGGTCGATCGCGCCCGCGTAGAGCGAGCGCTCCGATTCCACCACATCGAGGCGGGAATGCAGCCGGATCGCGCGCTTCAGGTGAGGCAGGATGGCGGCGCAGGTCGTCTTTTCCGCTTCGGAGAAGTCCTGCGTGTCGTGCTGGCGGCAAATGCGCAGGCGGCACTCGACACCATCCTCGGTACGGATGTCCGCGCCCAGCAGGTAACGGATGCCGAGCGGCTGCAGGAACTGGCGGAAGATCTCGCTGCGGCACCAGTTGCTGGCGCCCAGCGCCTCGTCGACCGTCACCGCCCGCTCGGTGGGCAGGTTGATGAAGGGATCGATCGCGTAGTAGTAGCTGTTGTAGGAAGCCTCGGCCTCCAGCGAGGTGCCGTGCGCCGAGGCATGCACCGCCAGGCCGCTGCGGTCGCTGGCAGGCGAGCGCAGGATGAAGCTCACATAGCTGGCACCGAGTTGCTTGCGCAGCATCTCGAGGGCGTGGCCCCACGGCACCGGCTCCATCGGCCCTTCATAGACCGCGGCCAGCAGCGCGCTGAATTCCGTGACGCTCAGGCCTGCTTGCACAGGCAAGGGCGACGCCACTTCCCGCGCCTCAACGGTCGCCATCAACATTCTCCGTCTCCTGGTTGCACACCACTGTGCATGCCTGCCGGCGCTCTGCGGCACCTGGGGCAGCGCAATTATAGGGACGCTGTCCGCCGCTGCGCGGCCCTCGGTGTTTTCCCTGACCTGCAATCGGACGATGTCGGTACCGCGCCCGGCCTTTCCAATGCCTGCATTCCCGCAGTGCAACCCAAGGAGAAAAAGCGAGATGAATTTCACCGACAAGTGCGTGCTGGTCACCGGCGGTGGCGCCGGGATCGGGCTCGCCACCGCGCAGGCCTTTCTGGAACAGGGTGCACGCGTGGCGGTCATCGAGATCGATGCGCAACGCGCCGACCATACCCGCGCACTGCTGGCAAAGCCCGGCGCCGAGGTGCTGGTGTTGCAGGGTGACGCTGCCGACGCCACCGCTGTGCGCGAACTCGGCGCGCAGATCGAACAGCGCTTCGGACGGCTCGACATCCTGGTCAACAACGTCGGCGATTTCCTTCGCATCGCCAAGCCGTTCGAGGACTACACCGACGGCGAGATCGCCAGCCTCTACGCAGCCAATCTCGGCCACGTCTTCACCGTCACGCGCGCCATGCTGCCGCTGCTACGGCGCAGCGAAGCGGGCAACATCGTCAGCGTTTCGTCGATCGAGGCCTTCCGCGGCATCCCGTACTGCAGCGTCTACGGCGCCTTCAAGGCTGCCATCACAGGTTTCACGCAGAGCCTGGCGCTGGAACTGGCGCCGGCAGGCATCCGCGTCAACCTGATCGCCCCCGAGACTACCGAAACCCCGCAGGTTCCCGTGTCGCAGATGGTCGCGGCCGAACATCGGCACCATATCCCGCGCTGGATCCCGCTGGGCCGCTTCGGCACGCCTCAGGACATTGCCGACGGCATCCTGTTCCTGGCCAGCCCACGCGCTGCCTGGATTACCGGCACGGCCCTGCATGTCAACGGCGGCGCCCTGGCCGCCGCCGGCTGGTACCGCGACCCCCGGGGGGCGTGGACCAACATGCCAGTCATCGCCGGTAACGGCATGAACCTCTGATGGCCGCACTCCGCGGCCACCCCACCAACCAAGGAGACAATAATGAAGATACTGATCGTCGGCGGCACCGGCATGATCGGGGGCCATGCGGCCCTGCACCTGCGCCGCCGCGGCAACGATGTCACCATCGCGGGACGCAACCGCCCCGTCGCCGGCACGCCGCTGGGCGAACTGGACTTCCTGCGCTGCGACTACATCGCCAATGACCTGCCCGCGGCGCGGCTGGCTGCCTTCGACGCGCTGGTGTTCGCCGCCGGCAACGATGTGCGCCACGTCCCGCCTGGCGGCGACGAAGCGGCGCACTGGGAGCGCGCCAACGTCGAAGGCGTGCCGCGCTTCTTCCGCACCGCGCGCGATGCCGGCATCCGGACCGCGGTGCTGGTCGGCAGCTTCTACCCGCAGGCGGCGCCGCGCCTGGCCGAGGACAACGCCTATATCCGCTCGCGCAAGCTGGCCGACGAAGGCGTGCGGGTCCTGGCCACCGATGACTTCCGCGTCAACAGCGTCAATGCCCCGTTCGTCGTCGGCACGGTGCCGGGCCTGACTGTGCCTATGTTCAAGGCCTATACCGAATATGCCAGGGGCAGCTTTGCGCCGATGCCGGACTTCGCACCGCCGGGCGGCGTCAATTTCATCTCGGCCAGGTCTCTGTCGGAAGCGATCGAAGGTGCGCTGTTGCGGGGCGAGAACGGCAAGGCCTATCTCGTCGGCGACGAGAACCTGACTTTCCAGGACTACTTCGGCGCATTCTTCCGCGCTGCCGGCCGCCCGGTTCCGCCGGTCATCGACCAGGAGCATCCGCTACTGCCGGACTCGGCGCTCTGCTTCGGCCGGGGCAACACGCTCTACTACGAGCCGGACGCGGCCGAAACAGCCCTGCTCGGCTATCGCCGCCGCGACATCCTGCGCACGGTCAGCGAGATCGTGGCGCAGTACCGCTAGAAGGCAGCGCGGCGGCCCGCGCAAGCAGGCCGCCGCCTCGGGCTTACAGACCCGAGATCAATTGCGCGTTATCGATGCGCAGTTCCGCGCCATTGATGAAGCGCGATGCGTCCGAAGCCAGAAACAGCACCAGGTTGGCCACATCCTCCGGCTGGCACATGCGTGCCATCGGATCCGTGCCGATACCCAGCGCCGCCGCATCCAGGTCAGGCACCAGCGCCTGCGTCATCGGCGTCCAGATGCCGTCGGGGTGGATCGAATTGCAGCGGATGCGGTAGCCGTTGCGCTTGCAGTGCACGGCCACGCTGCGCGTCAGCGCGGTCACAGCCCCTTTCGCGCCACTGTACGCGCACATCATCGGCAACCCGCCCAGCGCCGCCACTGACGACATCATTACGATCGAGCCGCCGGCCGGGTTGTCCTTCATGGCCTGCACGCCGAACCTGCAACCAAGGAAATAGCCATCGGCATTGACCCGCATGACCTGGCGCCAGGTGTCGAGCGAGGTGTCCTCGATCGAACCCAGCGGACAAATGGCCGCATTGTTGACCAGCACGTCGAGCCGGCCGAAGCGGTCCTGCGCGGCGGCCATGGTCTTGCGCCAGTCGTCTTCACTGGCGATGTCGTGACGTACGAACCGTGCCGCATCGCCGATCTCGCGGGCCAGTGCCTGCCCGGCCTCTTCGTTCACATCGCTGAGCACCACGCGTGCGCCCTCCGCCGCCAGCAGCAGCGCGTCGGCGCGCCCTACCCCGCTGGCCGCGCCGGTGACCAGCGCGACCTTGCCCTTGACTTGATTCATCGCCTCTCTCCCTGGATGGCTCGTTTCAGGTGGCGTCGGGAATGCGGCCGGCCAGCACCGCGCGCAGCGCCGCATCGCCATATACGGCCGCCACGGTTTCATCGAGCAGGGGATTGCCGCGCAGCTCGCTGCCGCCATCGACGGCAAGGCTCTGGCCGGTGACCCAGCCCGATTCCGGCCCGGCCAGGTAGCGCACCGCGCTGGCGATGTCGTCCGGCTCGCCGGCGCGGCCCAACGGCATCTGCGCGACGAACTTGCCGAGCACGGCCGGGTTGTCGAACATCGGCCCGGTCGCGCCGGAACGGGTCAGTCCCGGCCGCACCGCATTGACGCGGATGCCGCATCCGGCCAGTTCCTCCGCGGCCGCGCGCACCAATGCATCCAGGCCCGCCTTGGCCGCGCAGTAGGCCGACAGCCAGCGGCAGGTCATGCGCGCCGCGTTCGACGAGATGCAAACGATCGCGCCACCGTGCGGCGCCATCAACGGCGAGGCGTGGCGGATCGCCAGGAAGGCGCTGGCGATGTTCAGCTCCAGTTCCGCCATCAGCGACGCGGTGTCGTGCATCAGCAGGGGACGGAAGCCGCCGCCGCCAACGGTCGCCACCACCATGTCGAGACGGCGCCCCAGCGCCCAGGCCCGCTGCAGCGCGGCCTGCACGTCATGCTCGCGGCATGCGTCACCGACGCTGATTTCAACCGTGGCGCCGGCCACTTGCTCGCGCAAGCTGCGCCGTGCTGCTTCCAGCGCTTCGCGCCTTCGCCCCATCAGGACTACCGCCGCGCCATCGCGCAGCAGCGCCAGCGCGCTGGCCGCGCCGATACCGCCCGCCCCGCCGGTGACAAGTGCGGTCCTGCCTTCGAGTACGCGAGTCATGGTCACGCCCCCCGCAGCGGCAGGTCCTGCGTCCAGTCGACCACCAGCTCGCGCGCGGCAAAGCGCCACCGGCCCTGCGAGCGCTCGAAGCGGTCCTGGTAACGGATGCCCCAGTCCAGCTTGCGCTGCACGCCGTCCTGTTCATACAGGTGATTGGCCACGCAATAGGTTTCCGCGGTCGCGGTATCGCCAGCGAGCGCCACCGTTTGCTGGTGTACATGGTGCTGCGTCGCGCTGTACTGGCCGAGCGCAGCCATGCCCTCAACGATGGCTTGCGCGCCGTCCATGCGGAAGCCCGGCCCGCTCAGCCGGGCATCCGGGCTGAACAGTTCCGCCAGGCTTGGGAAATCGCGCCGGTCCACCGCCTGCGCGTAGCGGCAGGTCAGCGCGTGAATGGCTTGCTTGTGCTCCAGTTCGGACATGGCCAGGCTCACTCCTTGGTTGTGACCGGCGGCGCCGATGCGGCACCCTTCCGGTGGTTGGGATGGCGAATATCGTCGGCCTTGCCGCAGCGGTGGCCATCGTCCGCCTGAGGTAGCCGGCCGTGGCGCCGCTTAGTCCGAACGAAGGATGTTGCGGGGCCATGCCCGCCCCAAGCTTCCGTAGCCCGGGCAGCCACTGCGGCGCCCGCATATCACCCAGACAGGAGACAGACATGAAGCAGGCGGAACAGGCCATCGTCGCGGTCGTCACGGGCGCCTCGCGCGGGGCCGGCAAGGGCATAGCGCTGGCGCTCGGCGCGGCCGGCGCCACGGTTTACGTGACCGGCCGCACCGAACAGGAAGGCAGCGCGCCGCTGCCGGGCACCATCCATGCCACCGCGCGCGAGATCGATGCCCTCGGCGGGCGCGGCATCGCGGTTGCCTGCGACCACGGCGACGACGCCCAGGTCGCTGCGCTGTTCCGCCGTGTGCGCGAAGAGGCGGGACGGCTGGACATCCTGGTCAACAACGCCACCTTCCTGCATGACGAGCTGATCCAGCCGGGGCCGTTCTGGCAGAAGCCGCTGGAGATGGCCGGCATCCTCGACGTGGGGCTGCGTTCCGGCTACGTCGCCAGCTGGCACGCCGCGCCGGTGATGGCGGCGCAGGGGCGCGGGCTGATCGTGTTCACCTCGTCGTTCGGCGCCAACTGCTATATGCATGGGCCGGCCTACGGCGCGCAGAAGGCCGGCATCGACAAGTTCGCGCACGACATGGCGGTGGACCTGCGGCCGTACGGCGTGGCTGCGGTGTCGCTGTGGATGGGACCGCTGCGCACCGCGCGCACGCTGCGGGTATGGGAAGAGCATCCGGACAAGTACGCGGCGTTTGCGCCGGTAGCGGAAACGCCGGAATTCACGGGGCGCATCATCGACGCGCTGTACCGCGATCCGGCGTTGATGGACAAGTCCGGGCGGGTGCTGATCGGCGCGGAAGCGGCGCTGGACTATGGCATCGTCGACGCGGAGGGCGTGCAGCCGCCGTCGTACCGGCAGGCGCTGGGCGGGCCGCCGGCGGTGCATCCGGCGATTGTGGAATAGCGTCGGAGGCTGGCAGACGCAGCGATGCTTGGCACGCTCCGGCCCTCTCCCCCGGCCCCTCTCCCGCAAGCGGGAGAGGGGAGCAAGCTCGCAGCATCATCAACGACCTCGGGCTTTCCAACTTCAGCTTGTGTACTCCCTCTCCCGCTTGCGGGAGAGGGTTGGGGAGAGGGCCGGAGCATCAACGAAGTAAAGGCCGTCGCTATTGCATGCGCCTGCCCTCACCCCCGCCCCTCTCCCGCAAGCGGGAGAGGGGAGCAAACAATCGGCAAGCGTCAGCCAGCCCCCACAGACAACAACCCCGTCGTGAACACCGTCGACCGAATCACCCAGGCCCCTTGCACCCGTACATACACGTCCACATATCGCCCGGTCAGGAATGTCCGCGTCCCGCTGGCATCATCCAGCGCCAGGTAAGCCAGATCCCAGCTCCCCTCCGCCGTGCCATCCTCCCGCATGCGAATATCCCCCTGACCCGCAAAATGCATCTCCCGCAGCGTAGGCCGGCAGGCCAGTTCCACAAAGCACTGCACCAGCGCATCGCGGCCAGCAAAGGTCCCGATCCGGTCATAGTGGATATGCGCTCCCTCGGCGACAAAGCATGCCCGCATGGCCTCGGGGTCCTTGTCGTCGCAGGCGCGCAGGTAGCGCAGCTTGAGCGCCCGGATCGCATCGGCGGCCTCGAGCCGGTCCAGCCGTTCGGCAAGTGACTTCATGTCCGTCATGTCGTGTTCCCCCATCAGGATGCCCGCAACTGGTACTTCAGCACCTTGCCCGCCGCACTGACCGGCAGCGACGTCACGAACAGCACCTCGCGCGGCACCTTGTAGTTAGCCATGTGCCGGCGCGCCCAGGCAATCAGCGTATCGGCGTCGACACGCGCGCCGTGGCGCAGCACCACGTAGGCGCGCCCGACCTCGCCGAGGCGCTCATGCGGCATGCCCACCACCGCCACCTGTGCCACCGCCGGATGGGCCACCAGCAGCTTCTCCACCTCGGCCGGATAGCAGTTGAAGCCGCCGACGATAAACATGTCCTTGATGCGGTCGGTGATGCGCAGGTAACCGCGCGCATCGAGCGTGCCGACGTCGCCGGTATGCAGCCAGCCGTCGCTGTCGATGGCTTCGGCGGTGGCTTCGGGCAAGCCGAAGTAGCCTTGCATCACGTTGTAGCCGCGCACCAGCACTTCGCCCGGCTCGCCGGTGGCCACCGGCTCGCCCTGCGCGTCGATGCAGCGGATCTCGATGCCCGGCATGGCGCGGCCGGAGGTGGCGGCGACGGTCTCGGCGTCGTCGCCCGCGCGTGTCAGCGTGGCGAAGCCGCACGATTCGGTCAGGCCGTAGCCGGTGATGATGGTGTCGAAGCCCAGTTCGTCACGCATGCGCTGGATCAGCGCCGGCGCGATCGCCGAGGCCCCGGTCACCGCCACGCGCAGCGAGGACAGGTCGAATTCGCGCAGCCGCGGTGCGTTCAGCAGCGTCTGGTACAGCGTCGGCGGGCCGGGCAGCACCGTGATGCCTTCGTTCTCCACGCGCGTCATCACGGCCTCGGCGTCGAACACCAGGTGGGGCAGCACCGTGGCGCCGCGCGACAGCGCCGCCAGCCAGCCGGCCTTGTAGCCGAAGGTATGGAAGAACGGATTGACGATCAGGTAACGGTCCCCTGCCCGCACCCCGGTGATGGCGGCCCAGCCGTCGATGGCGCGCAGGTTCTGCGCGTGCGCGGTCATCACGCCCTTGGGCCGGCCGGTGGTGCCGGAGGTGAACATGATGTCCATCGGCGTGTCGCCGCGCACGCCGGACTCCCGCGCGGCAAACGCGGCCATGTCGGTGCGCGGCGCCAGCGCGAGGAAGTCGTCCCATGCCAGTTCGTCCGCGCCGGCGGCCCGGCCCTGCCCCGGGCGCAGGATTACCAGCCGCTCCAGCGTGGCGGGGCGATGCGGCGCCAGCATCTGCGGATAGCTTTCGCCAAGGAAGCCGTCGACGCAGAACAGCAGCCGCGCGCCGCTGTCGGCCAGCACCGCCCCGGCCTCGGCCCCTTTCATGCGCGTATTGAGCGGCACCAGCGCCGCGCCCACGCTGTGCGTGGCCAGCGCCGCGATGATCCACTCGGAGAAGTTCGGCGCCCACAGGGCCACGCGGTCGCCGGGCTGCACGCCGAGCGCCATCAGCGCGCGCGCCGCCTGGATCCGGCTGTCGTCGAGTGCGGCGTAGCTCAGGCGCAGCCCGTCTTCCTGGATGGCGATGCGCTCGCCGTGGCGGCTGGTCGCACGCCGCAGCAGTTCGGGAATGGTCTCGGCGATGCCGTCGTTGGCCGCGGCTTCGATGCCGGCCGGTGCCACAATGGCGTCGAGGGTGTCAGATGGAGTCATGTCAATCCGGGAACTTCAGGTGGATCTCGCTGCTGGCCGGGCGCGCCTGGCAGGCCAGGGTCCAGCCCGCCTCCAGGTCGGCGCGGTCGAGCACATGGTTTTCGCCGAGGGTCACGTCGCCCTGCGTCACCTGGCACATGCAGGCGCCGCACAAGCCGGCGCGGCAGGAATTGGGCGCCGCCACGCCGGCGCGCTGCAGCGCGTCGAGCACGGTTTCATCGGGCGCCACGCCGACCTGGTGGGTCGCGCCGTCCAGCTCCACGGTCAGCGCGGCGCCGTGCATCGCGGACGCGGAGACGACGGTTTCGGTCACGGCCACGCTGACCGGCGCCGTGGCCGCCGGCGCATCGGGCAACGACACGAAGCGCTCCACATGCAGCTGGCCGCGCGGCACGCCCAGCGCCTGCAGTGCGGCCTGGGCGCCGTCCATGAACGGCCCGGGCCCGCAGACAAAGCACTGCGCCATGCTCCACGGCCGCACCAGTTCCTCGATCTGGCGCTGCGTGGGCGGGCCCTGCACGCTGTCCAGCCAGTGGATCACGCGCAGGCGGCCGGGATGGCTGCGCGCCAGTTCCGCCAGCGCCTCGCGAAAGATGATGGAACGTTCGTCGCGGTTGGCATACACCAGCGTGACCGCGCCGCGCCCGTGCCGCAGCGCCGCCTTGGCGATCGACAGCACCGGCGTGATGCCGCTGCCGCCCGCCAGCAGCAGGAAATCGCCCTGCAGCGCCGGCGGCGTGAACACGCCGGCGGGCGGCATTGCCTCGACCGTGTCGCCGGCGCCGAGATGGTCGCAGATCCAGTTGGAGACGCGCCCGCTCTGCACGCGCTTGACGGTCACGCGCAGCGCGCCGTCCACGCCCGGCGTGCTGGACAGCGAATAGCAGCGCTGCAGCGGCACGCCGTCGACCGGCACACGCAGCGTCAGGAACTGGCCCGGGCGGTAGGCGAAGGTCTCGCGCAGCCCATCCGGCAACGCGAATACCAGTGAATGCGCCTGGTCCGTCTCCGCGACCACTTCGGCGATCTGCAGCCGATGGAATTGCACTGGCGCCATGATGTCCTTGTTTCGTCGTTGCTTCCCGGCGCGCGCTCAGGCCACGCCCATGATGGTCTGGGCGTTGTCGATGCGCAGTTCCGCGCCGTTGATGAAGCGCGATTCGTCCGAGGCCAGAAACAGCACCAGGTTGGCCACATCGCGCGGATGGCACATGCGCTGCATCGGCTCGGCGCCGCCGACTTCCTCCGGCAGCGCGGTGGCGCCGCCGGGCAGGAAGGCCGCGGTCATCGGCGTCAGGATGCCGTCCGGGTGGATCGAATTGCAGCGGATGCGGTAGCCGCTCTGCTTGCAATGGCCCGCGACGGCACGCGTCAGCGCGGCCACCGCGCCCTTGCTGGCGCTATAGGCGCAGAACGCGCCCATGCCGCCCAGCGCCGCCACCGACGACATATTGACGATGCTGCCGCCGCCCGCCTTCATCGCGGCCACGCCGTACTTGCAGCCCAGGAAGTAGCCGTCGGCGTTGATGCGCATCACGCGCTGCCACTGCTCCAGCGTGGCTTCCTCGACCGTGCCCAGCATCAGGATGGCGGCGTTGTTGACCAGCACGCTGGGCGCGCCGAAGCGTTGCTCGGTGCGCGCCATCACCTGCTGCCAGCCGGCTTCGCTGGCGATGTCGTGCGGCACGAACAGCGCAGTCTCGCCGATCTCGCGCGCCAGCGCGTGGCCCGCTTCCTCGTTGACGTCGGTCAGCACCACGCGCGCGCCTTCGCGCGCCAGCAGCAAGGCGTCTTCCTTGCCGACGCCGCTGGCGGCCCCGGTGACGATGGCGATCTTTCCTTCAGTACGTCGGCTCATGGTTAGTCTCCTGGTGGATATGCGCCTGCCGTCCACCGGCAGGCTGTTGTGCGAGATGGCGGCCCGCGTTGCGTCCCGACCAGATGCAGTCGGCAAGCGACAGGCCGCTCACGTAGTGATTGGAGGCGATGCCGACGGCGGTGCGGCCCACGGCGTAGAGCCCGGGTATCGGTGCCCCGCCCGCGGCAGCCAGGACCCGGCCGCTGGCTTCCTCCACCGCCAGCCCGCCCAGCGTGATCGCCGGGCATGGAAAGACCCGGCTGCCGGCCGAGATGTCGATGGCCAGCCACGGCCCGGTCTCGAGCGACGCGCACATGGCCGCCGATTTGCCGGCCGGATCGGGTGTTTCGCCGCGGGCCGCGGCGTTATAGGCATCGAGGGTCGCGCGCAGCGCAGCCGCTGGCATGCCTAGCTTGCCGGCGAGCGCCTCGACGCTGGCGGCGCGGCGCGCACCGGCAAGCAGCAGCAGCGCTGCGGGCACGGCCTGGAATGCCCACAGCCGGCCGCCCAGGCATTCGCGCAGGGCCTCGCGCGCCAGCGCGCGGTTCAGCACCAGCCAGGCTCGCCCGCCGTGCCGTTCGCAGATGGCGTGGCCGAGGGTGGCGCCATAGGTTTCCTCGTTGCCGATGCGCGCGCCGTGGGCGTCGACCACGCAGCCGCGCGCCCACGCGAACGGCGGATTGATGAAGCGCCACGCCGAGACACGCTCCAGGTGGCGCGTGGCGCCGCCGGCCGACTCGCCGAGGCGGATGCCGCTGCCATCGCAGCCGGTCGCGCCCAGGCGCCACACCTGCTGGTACTTGCCGGCATGGCGCGCCACCATGGCGCGGTTGAAGATAAAGCCGCCGGTGGCCAGCACCACCGCGCCGGTCCGTATTGCGACCGGCTGTGCATGGCGCAGCTCCAGCTGCAGCACCAGCGCGCGCAGACGGTCGGCCAGCGTCGGCAGGGCGTTGTGCAGGCGCTCGGCCAGCCGTGCCAGGCGCGCATGGCGCTTCTGGTGACGGCCCGGCGGCAGCTGCCACAGTTCGACGCCGACCACCGCGCCGTCGCGGTCCAGGATCAGCCGCCGCGCCGCGCACTGGCGCATCACCGTGATCTGCCGGTTGTCCTCCACCGCGCGGCGCAGCACGCCATACAGCGTGCGGCCGGACATGCCGGGGCCCTTGACGCGGTGCCCGCGCGGAGCGGGCGCGGCATGCTGCGCGTAGGCGGGCACCGCCTCATTGCCGGAGTAGTACAGATAATAGGGCTGTGCCGGATACGAAGTCTTGCGCGGCGGCACGGTCGCGGCAAAGCGCACGCCCAGCGCCTCCAGCCAGCCGAGCATCGCGCGGCTATGCTCGCAGAAGCCCTGCAGCGTGGCGTCGCTGACCACCCCTTCGGTTTCCCGGCGCAGGTAGGCGACCATGGCCTGCGGCGTATCGTCATAGCCCGCGGCGCGCTGGTAAGGCGTGCCGCCGCCGGCATAGACCACGCCGCCGCTCCTGGCGCTGGCGCCGCCGCCTTCGAAGCGTTCCGCGACGATCACGCGCGCGCCGCCATGCGCGGCTTCCAGCGCGGCGCAGGCGCCGGCGGCGCCAAAGCCGACCACCACGGCATCGCAGGCGGCCTGCCAGGGATGCGCGTCGGGGTCATCGAGCCGCAACGGGGCATGGACGGGCGTGACGGCGTCGTAAGCCATGCTGGCGCTTGCTCCGGGTCAGGCCGAACACAGCGCGCGCAGCGGCGCCGAGGTGGTATAGGCGCCGTCGACGTAGACCAGCGGCGAGACCTCGCCGGCCAGCCTGACCTCGCGCAGCCGGCCGATAAAGACCGCATGGGTGCCATAGTCGAAGCGGCCGTCCTGCTGGCAGAACAGGTTGGCCTGGGCATCGCGCAGTGACGGCACGCCCAGCAGGTCGTCTTCCCATTCGCCGCTGGTGAAGCGCGCTTCGCCCTTGAGCCGGCCGCTGCAATCGACGGCGATATCGCGATGGTCGGCGGCGAGCAGGTTGATGCAGAAGTCCGCGCCGGCATCGAGCGGCGGGTAGATCGACGAATTGCGGTTGATGCAGATCAGCAGCGAAGGCGGATCGGCCGACAGCGAATCGACCGCGGTCACCGACATCGAATAGCGGCGCTCACCGTGGCGGCAGCTGATCACGGCAACGGAGCGGGCCATGCGGCGCATCGCCTTGAGCATGTCATCGCGCAGCGCGCCACCGGCTTCCGCGCTGGAATCTGCGCCGGAATCCGGACTGGGTTGGGGTCTGGCGCTCATAGAGCCTCCTGTACAGGTTGAGCGGGGTGCGTGGCGGCGGGCTGCCGCGCATGCTGCGAGATCACGTCCGCGGCGATCATGCCGAAGGTCATCGCCGGGCCCAGCGTGGAGCCGGCGCCGGGATAGCTGGTGCCCATCATCGAAGCGCTGGTATTGCCGATCGCGAACAGGCCGGCGATGACGCTGCCGTCATCGCGCAGCACGCGCGCGCTGGCGTCGGTCACCAGTCCGCCCTTGGTGCCGATATCGCCGGCGTCGAGCCGCACCGCGTAGAACGGGGCCTTGCCGATCGGCGCCAGGCAGGGGTTGGGCCGCACCGCGGGGTCGCTGTAGTAGGTGTCGAACAGGTTGTCGCCCTTGCCGAACTCCGCGTCCACGCCGGTGGCGGCGTAGTCGTTCATGCGCGCGACGCTGGCGGCCAGGCCATCGGCATCCACGCCGATCTTCTGCGCCAGCTGCGCCAGCGTATCGGCGCGCACCAGGATGCCGGACAGGCTGGCCGGGATGCTGCGGTCCGGCATCACCGAGCCGGGCAGGATCGGCCCACATGGGTACTTGTGGCGGAAGGTGGCGTCGAACACCATCCAGGCCGGCACGCTGCATCCGGTCTGTTCGTGGTCGCGGTACATCGCGGGCACGAACTCGGAATACGGCGCGGCCTCGTTGACGAAGCGCCGGCCCTGCCCGTTCACCACCAGGCAGCCCGGCATGGCGCGCTCGATAAACAGCGCGCGCTGTTTTTCCTCGCCCTGCACCTGCACCGTGGGCGCGCCCCACACGTGCGACATCAGCGCCACGCCGGCGCCGGCCGCCTGCGCGGCGCGGATGGCGTCGCCGGTATTGTTGGGCGGCGTCGCGCTCCAGGCGGCCCGGGTCGGCTGTGGCAGGTATTGTTCGCGCATGGCCTGGTTGCGCTCGAAACCGCCCGCGGCCAGGATCACGCCGCGCAGCGCGCGGATCTCCACCACGCGGCCGTCCTGCACGGCGCGCACGCCGCGCACGGCGCCGTCCTCGACGACCAGGTCCTGCAAGGCGGTATCGAGCCACAGCGGGATCGCGCGATCCATCATCGCGCGCCGCAGGCCGCCGACCAGGCTGTTGCCGAGCGTGAGGCGGCGGTCGCGCCGGGTCTTGCGGCGCCAGCCCAGGTCGAGCCAGTAGCGGGCGAACTGGCGCAGCGCCAGCCCGAACCAGCCGGGCGAGCGGCACAGCAGCGCGTGCGCCTCGCCGGAAGTGACCGCCACGCGGCCGCCGACAAGCGTGCCCGGTGAGGGCGGCCGCAGCCGGTCGAACTCCTCGCGCAGCTGCGCGCCGTCGAACGGCATCGGGTCGAGCGCGCGGTAGCCCGGCATCGCCCCCGGCAGCTTCTGGAAGTAGTCGGCGTAGCGCGGCAGCGTGTAGTAGTGCACGCCGGCCTGCTGCTCCAGGTACTGCAGCATGCGCGGCGCCTGTTCGAGATAGGCGCGGATGCGCTGCGGGTCGCCGTGCTCGCCGGTGCAGGCCAGCACGTATTCCAGCGCGCTGGCGTAGTCGTCCTGCCCGCCCGCCGGCGCGATATGGTGGTTCAGCGGAATCCAGATACCGCCGCCGGATACCGCCGAGGTGCCGCCGTACTGGCTGCTCTTCTCCAGCACCACCACCGACAGGCCGCGGTCGGCGGCGCGGCAGGCGGCCAGCATGCCGCCGGCGCCGGAGCCGACCACTACGACGTCAAACTCGCCGGGCTGCATGCGCGCTCTGCTCTGGCTCATGTTGGGTCCTCGTGCCGGTGCGTGGCTCAGATGAAGAAGTCCGTGTTGGCGCGGCCCATCATCACGCCACCGAGGTTCTGGCCGAAGCGGTCCATGTTGTTGGCGTAGTGAGCGCGCGCCGCATGCAGGTCGAGGAAGCGGCGCACCATCGGGTTGCTGCGGTAGATGCCGTTGCCGCCGGCGTAGCGCAACAGGCCGTTGGCCAGCTGCGCGCAGCGCTCCGCCACCTGCGCGGACTGGTAGCGGAAATGCAGGCGGCGCGGGGTCTCGAGCTGGCCGCCGTCGCGGGCCACCGCCAGCAGTTCGTCGAAGTTGCGCTCCAGGATGGTCCGCATCTCGTCGATGGCCACCTGCGCGCTGGCGACCGCCATCTGCGCGCCGCCGTCTTCGGCGGTCTTGCCGCCGCCATTGCTGCTGACGCGGCCGTCGGCGTAGGCGACGAAGTCGTCCAGCGTGCCTTCGAGCGCGCCGATGCACGCGGTGCAGACCGCGCGCACGAAGATCTGCGCGAACGGCAGCCGGTACAGCGGCACGTCGTTGACGGCCAGCCCCGGGCTGGTGCCCATGGCACCGTCTACGGCGCGGTGGGTGCGGTAGTCGGGAACGAATACGTCGTCGACCACGATGTCGTGGCTGCCGGTCGCGCGCAGGCCCAGCACGTCCCAGTTGCGCACGATCTTGTAGTCGGAGCGCGGCAGCAGGAAGGTGCGGTAGTCATAGGCGCCGCCCGGCTCGGCGGGGGGCACCAGGCCGCCCAGGAAGATCCAGTCGCACAGCTCGCTGCCGCTGGAGAACTTCCAGTGGCCCGAGAAGCGGTAGCCGCCCTCCACCGGCGTGACCTTGCCCACCGGCATGTAGGTCGAGGCGATCAGCGTGGCGGGATCGTTGCCCCACACTTCCTGCTGCGCGCGTTCGTCGAACAGCGCCAGCTGCCAGTTGTGCACGCCGACCACGCCGTAGACCCAGGCGGTAGACATGCAGCCCTTGGCCAGCGCCATCTGGATGCGAAAGAAGGTCTGCGGATCCAGCTCGTAACCGCCGTGGCGGCGCGGCTGCAGCACCTTGAAGAAGCCCGCGGCCTGCATCTCGGCAATGGTCTCGGCGGGAATGCGCCCGTCGGCCTCGGCCTGCGCGGCGCGCCGGGCCAGCGCCGGGATCATCTGCTCGGCACGCGCGATCAGGCGCGCGGCCAGTTCCTTGGGATTGTTGTCGTGATGCACCGCGGTCTCCTTGTTGGCCTGTTTTGTGGCTGGCATCGATGTTTGCACCGGCGCGGCGGCGTGCCATCGTCTGTTGGGACTAGCTGTTATCGCGGACCCGTATGTGCCACTTCGTGGTTGCGCCGGCCCTCTCCCCCGCCCCTCTCCCGCAAGCGGGAGAGGGGAGAAAAACCGTCGGAGAGCAAGCAGCGCCTGTCAGGCCACGCGCAGCTTGTGGCCCTGCTTGCGGAAATGCGGAATCACGTGCTCGCCGATATTGCGGATGGTCTCCAGCTGCGCCCACTGCGGCACCGTGCCCATCTGGCAGATAAACAGGATTTCATCGGCGCCCGCATCGATCAGCCGCTGCACGTAGCCGATGCAGTCCTCCACCGTGCCGTAGGCATGGTTCGGGTTCAGCATCATCATCGACGGATCGCTGAAGTCCACCGACACCTTCTCGGAAGCAAACTTCGTATTGATCACCGCCTTGCCCTGCGCATCGGTGGCCGTGACATGCTCGTCGTCCCACGCCGACGGGTCGGGACGCTCGCCGCCGGCGTACCAGTACGACAGCGACTCCATGAAATAGCGCTGCCCCTTGATGCCGATCTTGCGCGCCGCCAGGCCGTCTTCCAGCACGATGGTCGGGCACAGCGCCGCCAGGTGCTGGTGCGGGCGGAAGCCCACCTGGTCTTCCGGCTTGCGCGTTTCCCACGCGGCGCGGTAGATCTCGTTCTTCTTGGCGACATCCTCCGGCCCGCCGAAGCCCAGCACCAGCGCGCCCATGCCGCGTGCGCCGGCGCGCTGCAGCGTGTCGGCATTGGTGCAGGCCAGGTACATCAGCGGATGCGGGTCCTGGCGCGGCTTGGGATGGATCGGGCGGCGCGGGATCTTGATGAACTCGCCGTCGTGCTCGATCTCGTCCTGCGTCAGGATCTTCGGGATCAGGTACATCGATTCGTCGATCATGGGGTGCAGCGTGTTCAGGTCGTAGCCGAAGGTGCCGGCCTCCTGCTGGGTGCCGCCCTTGCCCACGCCGAAGTGCACGCGGCCGCCGGACAGGATGTCGAGCGTGGCGATGCGTTCGGCCACCTTCACCGGATGGTTCATCGCCGGCGGCAGGCACACCACGCCGTGGCCGATGCCGATGCGCTGTGTGCGCCCGGCGACGAAGGCCAGGAAGGTCTCCGGCGCGCTCATGTGCGCGTAATTGGTCAGCGCGGTGTGTTCCACCGCCCAGACCACGTCGAAGCCCATGTCCTCGGCCAGCACCACCTGTTCCATGATTTCATCGAACACCTTGTGGTCGCCGGCGCGCGAGGCATCGACGGTCTGGGCTTCATAGATCAACGAAAAACGCATTGCAGTCCCCTCTCGCTTGGTCGGTACAAGACCGCATCCGGGGCACTGCGAGGCGCTGCGCCTTGGGCCGGAAGCGGCCTGCGTGATCGCAGTGTGGTCGGCGCAAGACGTCGCAACATCGTCTGATTGGATTATGAGCCGCGCCGGGCGCGTCCCTATCATGGGCACCGGGCAAACCGCCCGCGCTGATCGAAAGGAACTGACACCATGCAAGCCAGGCTGCTGCTTTACCCCGTTGCGGACATCGACGCCGCGCTGCCGTTCTTCACCGAAGCACTGGGACTGCCGGTGAAGTTCCGCGACGCCGACCGCTATTGCGCGCTCGATGCGGGCGCGCTGACGCTGGCACTGGTGGCCGGCGAGGAACGGCTGGTGGACCAGCCGGCGCTGGCCTTCAAGGTGGATGAGGGGGACGATATTGCCGCGGCGATCACGCGGCTGGTGGCGGCTGGCGCCACCGTGGCGCAGCCCGCGGCACAGGGACCGCACGAGACGCGCGCGGTACTGCGCACGCCGGAGGGCTTTGCGCTGGTGCTCAGCGCAAAGCCCTGACGCCTTGCTTCAGCCCAGCGAAATCACGCTGCTCAGCAGCATGCGTACCAGCGTGGCCTGGCGGGTCACGCCGGTCTTGGAGAAGATCGCGCGCAGGTGCGCGCGCGCCGTGTTCTTGCTGATGCCGAGTTCGTCCGCGGCTTCATCGAGCGTGAGGCCGTTGGCCAGCTGCAGCGCCAGCTGCGTCTCGGCCGGCGTGAAGTCGAACAGCTGGCGCACCACGTCGTGCGAGGCCTGCGAGCGGCGCTCGGGATCGCGGATGAAGACCACGCACGCGGGGCGCTTGCGGTTGTCCTCGGACCACTCGCTCAGCGGAATGGTGCGGATCAGCACGCCCAGCCTGGCACTGCCGGACGGGCGCGTGATCGACATCGCTTCCATCAGCGCCGGCGCGGTGCCGAGGTGGCCCATCATGGCCTGGCGCAACAGGCGCTGGAATTTGCGGTTCTCCTGGCCGTACTCGACATCGAGCCCGCCCTTGGCAACGCGGATGCCATCCTTGGCGCCGAGGATTTCATCGGCGGCGGCATTGGTCTTGATGATGGTGCCCGACTCGTCCAGGATCACCATGCCGACCAGCATGCGGTCGATGGCGCTGGCGTAGACGGTGCGTTCGGACTCGACCACGTCCAGGCGCGAGTGCAGGTCCACCGCGCGCTTCAGGTGCGGCAGCAGCGAGGTGCACAGCGCCTTGTCCGCGGCGGAGAAATCGGGGCCGTCATGGTCGCGGCACACGCGGAAGCGGCATTCCACGCCATCGTCGGTGCGCAGGTCGGCGCCCAGGATATAGCGGATGCCGACGTCCTTGAGAAACTGCAGGTACAGCTCGCTCTTGCACCACACGCCGTGCCCGAGGTGCTCGTCGATCGTCACCACGCGGTCCGACGGCAGCCCGATGAACGGGTCCAGCGCGTAGTAATAGTTGTTGTAGGAGGTCTCGCCCGGCAGCGTCGAGCCATGCTCGGAGGCGTTGATCATCAGCCCGGGACGATCGGTGGCCGGCGAGCGCAGGATCAGCGTGGCGTAATTGGCATTGAGCTGGCGCCGGATCTGCTCCAGCGCCTTGCCCCAGGGCACCTGCTCCATCGGGCCCTGGTAGATATTGCCCAGCAATGCGCTGAACTCCGACAGCGACACCGTCGCCTGCGCGAACAGGTGTGCGGCCGCCTGGCTCTGGCTAACCTCCATCAGCATTTCCTCTGTCTCCATTGTGGCGTGCTCAGCGCTCCGGACTGGCCGGGCCGCTGGCTTGTGCGGGCTCTGTGGCCCTTTTTTGTGCCCCGATTATAGGGACGGCGAAGGGGTCGCGGCTTGCCCCCCGCCTTCATGGTTTGCCCTAGGCAGTCCGGCCACACAGGTGGGTCACACATGCCGGCCGGACTAGTCCCGCGGGACAGGCCCATCGTCACGCGGCGGCGGCGCAAACACATACTCCAAACAGACTAAGGACAGACCCATGCCCGCCCGCCAAGGGCAAACCCCTATGCAACCGGTAGCGCAGCGGCATCCCACCCAAACAGACGATGCCCGCGCCCGGCGTCGCCGCTACAAGGAGCCATGCGCGGCGATGGACGCCGCCGTTTTTCAGGAGACCTTCAACATGGCGGCAAACCCGCGGCAGCAGGCCGCAGTGATCACCGGGGCAGCCGGCGGCATCGGGCTGGGGCTGGCCCATGCGCTGGCCGCGCAAGGCTACGCGCTGGCGCTGGCCGATATCGATGCCGATGCGCTCGAAGCCGCACGCGCGGCGCTGGCGCGCGACGGCGCCACCGTCGTCGCCGTGCCCACCGACGTAGGCGACGCGCGGCAGATCACGCACCTTTGCGACGAGAGCTTCCGGCAGCTGGGCCGTGTCGACCTGCTGTTCAACAACGCCGGCGTGCTCGCCACCGGCCGCTGCTGGGAATTGCCGCCCGAAGTGTTCGACAAGGTGATGCGCGTCAACCTGTGGAGCGTGCTGCATGCGCTGCGCTGCTTCGTGCCGCGCATGGTGGCGCAGGGCTCGGGGCATATCGTCAATGTCGCGTCGATGGCAGGGCTGGCCGTGGGGCCGTGGCTGGCGCCTTACACGCTGTCCAAGCAGGGCGTGGTGGCACTGAGCGAAGGGCTGGCGCTGGAGCTGCAGGCGGCGGGGCTGCCGATCAAGGTGTCGGTGGTCTGCCCCGGCCCGGTTGCCACCGGCATCGCGGCGGACCTGGACGGCGCCGCGCCGCAGGAGGTGCACCAGATGAACGGCGCGCTGCGCAACGGCATCGCCGCCGGCCTGACGCCGGACCAGGCAGCGCGCGTGATTCTCGACGGCGTGTCGGCCGGCCAGTTCTGGATCCTGCCGCACGAACAGGCCGCCCACGCGGCGCTGGCGCGCGCGCAGGGCATTGCCGCGGGCAGCGCGCCGTCGTTCGCGATGCAGGTTTGATTTTCCGCCGGATTCACTACTCGATTCCTCGCCATCCAGGAGACACCATGCCGCTCGATTCCCAGGCCCGTGCCATGCTTGATGCCATGGCCGCCATGCCCAGCCCCGACTTCTCCACGCTGCGCGCCGCCGACTACCGCGCCGCGCTGGCCGCCATGCCCGGCTTCGCGCCCGGCGATGCCATCGCCGCGCAGCAAGACCTCACCCTGGACGGCCCGGCCGGTCCACTGCAGGCGCGCCTTTACCGGCCCCACGCGCACAATGAAGCCGATGGCAACGCGGCGCTGCCGCTCGTGATCTATTTCCACGGCGGCGGCTTCGTGCTGTGCGGCCTCGATTCGCACGACAACATCTGCCGCAGCCTGGCGCGCCGCAGCGACGCGCTGGTGCTGTCGGTCGACTACCGCCTCGCGCCGGAGGCGCGCTTCCCGGCCGCGGCCGACGATGCCGTCGCCGCGGTGCGCTGGGCCTCAGCGCACGCGGCGCAACTGGGTGCCGACCCGACCCGGCTTGCCGTCGCCGGCGACAGCGCCGGCGGCAACCTCGCCGCGGTGGTGTGCCAGCAGTTGCGCGGCAGCGGCATCGCGCTGCGGCACCAGCTGCTGCTCTACCCCTGGCTGGACTGCAGCGCTGCCGCCACGTCCAGCGCCAGCTATCGCGACTGCGCGCAGGGCTATTTCCTCAGCGCCGCGGAACTGGACTGGTATCGCGCGCAGTACCTGGCCACGCCCGCCGACGCCGGCGATATCCGCGCCAGTCCGCTGCACCAGCGCGACCTGCACGGCCTGCCGCCGGCCACCATCATTACCGCCGAGTTCGATCCGCTGCGCGACCAGGGCGAGGCCTACGGCGAGGCGCTGCAGCGCGCCGGCGGCAATGCGACCGTGCGCCGCTGGCCCGGCCAGATCCATGGCTTCGCCAGCATGCAAGGGGTGATGGATGCCGCCAGCCATGTGCTGGACGCGGCCGCCGAGTCGCTGCGCCAGGCCTTCGGCGCGGGCAGCCGGCAGGAGGCAGCATGAGCGCGGCCAACCTCCTGGCGCCGATGGCTGAGGTGCTGGCCGCGCTCGCCGCGGGCGAGCGCGTGGTGGTGCTGGAAGACGAGACTGCGGAAGCCACCGGCTGCGTGCTGGTGGCGGCCGAGCGCGCCACCGAGGCCGATGTCAACTTCATGGCCGCCGAGGCGCGCGGCCTGGTGTGCATGGCCATCACCGAGGCGCGTCGCGCGCTGCTGCAGCTGCCGCCGATGGCCGCCAGCCAGCGCCAGCGCGAGCGCTACACCGTGTCGATCGAGGCGGCCAGCGGCGTCAGCACCGGCATCTCCGCCGCCGACCGTGCGCTGACGCTGCGCGTCGCGGCCGCGCCGCGCGCCCGGCCGCATGACCTGGTCCAGCCTGGCCACATCTTCCCGGTGGTGGCGCAGCCGGACGGCGTGCTGCGCCGCGCGGGCTTTGCCGAAGCGTGCTCTGATTTGCCCCGGCTGGCCGGGCGCGTTGCGGCCGGAGCCTATGCGCTGGTGCTCGACGATGACGGCGAGCTGATGCGCGGACCGGCGCTGCTGGACTTTGCCCAACGCCACCGGCTGCCGGCGGTGTCAGTGAGCGCGCTGATCCACCACCGGCTGCTGACCGAGGGCGCGCTGCGCCGCACCCGCTCGACCGAACTGGCCACGCCGTTCGGGCGCTTCACCGTGCACGCCTACCATGACGCGCCGGTGGATGCGCTGCACCTGGCGCTGGTGCTGGGCCACCCCGACCCGCACACGCCGGTGCTGACGCGGGTGCAGGCAGTGGAGATGCAGCGCGACGTGCTGGCCTTCGGCACGCCCGCGCAGCCGGCGTGGAACCTGGAGCGCTCGCTGGAACGGATCGGCGCCGAGGGATGCGGCGTGCTGGTGCTGCTGGACGAGCGCGAGTCACCGCAGCAGCGGCTGGACCGGCTGGCCGCACCGAACGCCGCCGCGCCCGCGCCCGCTTTTGCGCAGCGCGCGCTCGGCGTCGGGGCGCAGATCCTGCGCGACGTGGGCGCGCACAAGCTGCGCCTGCTGAGCCATCCGGTGCCGTACCGCGCGGTCACCGGCTTCGACCTGGAAGTTACGGAGTTTGTCCCGCCGGGCTGAGCGGCGCGCCGAAGCAGTCGGCAAAGCTGCGCGTGAAGCGCTCCACGTCGGCGTCGGGCAGGTGGTTGATGCCGCCGGCCAGGCGCCGGCCGCCGCCGGTGTCGAAGCCGCGGCAGAAGTCCGCCGCGCCGGTAGCGCTGTGCGCCGGCACCCGCACGCTGACCGCAAAGCCGCCGCCGGACCTGGGCGACAGCAGGCCGATGGCATCGCCGGGACGCCCGCGCACCAGCTCGTTGGCAAGCACGCCGATCGCACGCCGTGCCCACGGTGCATCGGGCAGCACCAGCAGCGCGGCGCCGGGCACCTCATGCACGGGCGAAAGGCGGCGCGCCCGGGCCATGTCGTCCTCGTAGCCGTCGCACAGCAGCGCGAAGGTGGCGCACTGCGCGGCGAAGTCCAGAGGGTCGGCGAACGGCAGCATGTGCTGCGCCAGCGCGGCGGGATCGCAATGCAGGTCGGCCACGCACTCGCCGTAGGCGTTGTAGTTCAGGCAGGTGCCAAGCCGTTCCAGCACCGCGGTCTGGCCCGCGTCCAGGCCAAGCCGCGCCGCCATCGCGCGCGCCACGTCGCCAAGGTTGTCGCCAAAGGCCGCGGTGACCGCCCAGCGCCGGTGGTGCCCGCCGAGGTGGCGGTCGACCAGCATGCTGGTGCAGACCTGCGCCGCCTCGTCGATATGCGCGCGCAGCCGGGCATGCGAGGGCACGTCGCCGGCGTGGTGGTGGTCGAAGTAGTCCACCTCCACCCCGGCGGCCAGCAGCCGCAGCAGGCCATCGCGGTTCTGGTCGAGCGAGATGTCGAGCGCCGTCACGATATCGCCGGCACGTGCGTCGATGCGCTCCAGCAGCCGGATATCGCGCTTGACGCCGGTAACCAGCGTGGCGTCGCTGGCGTGCGAACCGCCGGCCAGGCGCAGTTGCTGCAGCGCGCACAGGCCGTCGGCATCGCCGTTGAAGGCATAGTAGCTTGTCATGGCATGCGGTGCCGTGGGCTCAGGGCATGAAATCGCCACCGTTGGCGTCCAGCGAGGCGCCGGTGATGGCCCTGGCGTAGTCTGACACGAGAAACAGCGCAGCGCGCGCGCAGTCGTCGTCGGTCGGCATGCGGCCCAGCGCGATCTGCGCGGTCACCGGCGCGATCACCGCGTCTTCGCTCACGCCCTGCTCGGCGGCGGCGTGGCGCACATAGCCCTGCACCGGGGCGCCCCACATCCAGCCCATGAAGATGCTGTTGGCGCGGATGCCATGCGGCCCCAGCTCGCGCGCCAGGTACTTGACCGCCACCGCCAGCGCGCCCTTGGAGGCGGCGTAGCCGGATTCGCCCGGCATCGGCTTGCGCGTGGCCTGGGTGTTGATCATCACGATGGCGCCGCCGCCCTGCGGCTTCATCAGCGCCGCCACCTCCTGCGTCAGCGTCATGGTGCCAAGAACATTGGTGTCGAACACCTGGCGCCACACGTCCAGGTCGGCGGCTTCCACCGGCTCGGGGAAATTGCCGTGCTGGAAAGCGCTGTTGACCAGCGCGTCGATGCGGCCGAAACGGCGCAGGGTCTCACTGGCAAGGTGGCGCGACTGGGCGCGGTCGGTGATGTCGGTCACCACCTTCAGCACCTCGCAATCGGCACCGAGGGCGTCGATGCGGGCCTGCGCTTCGTCCAGTTTCGCTTCGGTGCGCGCGGCGATGGCCACGACCCGGGCGCCCTCGCGCGCGGCCTCTACAGCGAGCTTGATGCCCAGTCCGGGGCCGATGCCGGATACGATGACGATCTTGTCTTTCAGCAGCATGCTGGTGTCTCCTGTTTTGGTGATGTTGAGTGCTTGTCAGAAGGGCCTGGCGTTTTCTCCCCTCTCCCGCTTGCGGGAGAGGGAGTACGCAAGCGGTAGTTTGGAAGGCCCAAGGCGAGTGATGGTGCTGCCGATCATTCGGGTGGCTTGCGGTTCAAGATGTGCCGCGCCCGGTAACCCGCGAAATCGCGTTCCAACTGCGCCTCGCTCAGCCCAAACCGTTCCGGCGTATAGGCATGCGCCGCGCGCTGGTTGCGCGGGTTGCTTTCCATCCAGGCCCACATGCCGGCGCGCGCGGTTTCGGTCAGCGGCATGCCGGCGAAGCGGTAGACCGCCTGCGCCACGCCGAAGGGATCGCGCACCGTGTCCTCGAAGCGCACGTCGAGGAAGCGCTCGGCCGGCATGGCATCGCGCACGGCCATGGCGTGGTCGGTGCCGCGCCGCATCTGCTCGCTCCACTGGCGGCCGGCCGTGACGGGATCCGGATCGTCGGCATACAGCTTCCACAGCGTATGCGCCATGCTCGCCATCGACGGAATGGTCTGCAGCGGGTCGCGGTGGGTCAGCACCACCTGCGCGCCCGGGAACACCCGGAACAGTACCTCCAGCGTATGCAGGTGCTGCGGGGTCTTCAGCACCCAGCGCTGTGCCGGCTTCTCCCCACGCTGGCGCTTCTGCCACTGCAGGAACTGCAGCATGGTCTTCAGGCAGGCATAGACTTCCGTGTGGTCCTGCTGCGCCAGCCAGCCGGTGTAGGCAGGCACGTTGGCGTACGAATCCATCGCGCACAGGAACGAATGCTCCATCAGCATGAATTCCTCGTCGGCGGCCATCGCGTCGAGCGGGTGGATGGCGAGGATGTCGGGGATGAACCGGATCATCTGCGCGACTTCCTCGCGCGCCGCGGCGATGCGCTGGCTGGGATCGCGCACGTCCTCGCCCGGCAGCGGGGCCGGATAGCGGGTCTCCCACCACGCCGCCGAGCTGAAGCGCGCGTCGGTGGCCAGCATGCGTTGCAGCAGCGTGGTGCCGGTGCGCGGCAGGCCGACGATGACCAGCGGGTCTTCCACGCGCTCCTGCAGGATTTCCGGATGGCGTCGGCAGTAGTCCTGGATCACCAGCCGGTTGACCAGCTGGGCCTGCAGCTTGCCTTGCAGCATCTGCGCGCCTTGCGGCGACAGGTTGGCCTCGCGTGCCAGCGAATCCGACAGCACCCGCAGCGCCTCGCGATAGTTGCCCGGGCCGAAGTCGTCCAGGCCGCCGGCCTGCTCGCTCGCCTGCGCCAGCAGGCGTTCCACGTTGATGGCATTCATGCGTTGTTCTCCCTGAGCGATGCAAGCTTGACCACGCGCGTGCGCGGATGCGCGGGTTGCGCCGCGCCGACCCAGCGCCAGCACATGGTGCCGTTGTGATGGCCGGCGGTTTCCAGCCAGTTGGGCAGCCCCGGGTCGCGCGCGCTGAGGATCACGGTGACGCCGCCGTTGGCGTTGAGCCGGGCACCGTGCTTGTTGAGGCAGATGTCGTGGTAGCGGTAGTCGAGCGACTCCATCCAGTAGTTGTTGATCTGGAAGTTCCAGAACTCGCACTCGGGCACCCGGTCGACCTCGACCACCAGCGCCTCGTCATCGGCCAGTTGCCAGCACGAGTGGTAGTAGAAGATATTGGGATCGCCGCCCGCGGCCTGGCACACCGCCTGGTCCGCGGGCGGCAGCGCGTTGACATGGCCGCCATAGCCCTCGGCCCAATCGGCGAAGATGCGCGCGGTGCCCTCGACAAAACCGGCGGCGCGCAGCAGGCCAGCGTGCATACGCTCCGCGCTCAGCGCTGGCGGCTTGCCGTTGGCGTCGAGTCGCTCGATCTGCAATTCCGCCGGCGTCTCCGCCTTGCGGTCGAGGAAGGTCTGGCGCACCACCAGCGCATTGGTGGCTGGCTCCATACGCAGCCAGTTGCCCTGCTGCTGCGGCTCGGCGCTGAGCACGATCTCGAAACTGCCGTCCGCCGCCACCGCCAGATTGTTGCTGTCGATAAAGCCGGTCTGGACCATGCGTCCGTCGGTTTCGTAGCCGCCCTTCTGCGTGCCGAAGCTCAGGTACGCCACCGTGCCGCGCCGGCCGCGGATGCGGTACGCCGCGTTGCCGTCCAGCCGCGCGTAGCGGTACAGGTTGTCCGGATTGTCCGCGCCGATCTTGGCGGTCTCGTGCGACGGCGAGAAGAAGCCGGGGAACGCCGGATCGGCGAATTCCACATGCATCTCCAGCGCAATGCGCAGCAGGCGGCTCAGGTAGCGGAAGCCCTCGGCGCGCGTGAGCGCGTCCGCCGGCGCTTCCGCGCGCAGGATCTGCTGCCCGCTGCGCTTGAGCACTTCGCAAAACTCGGCCCAGGTCTGGCCGCTCAGCAATTGGTCTTCGGCGGAGGTCGCCATTCTGCCTGCTCCCGTGGTTGGTCGGCGCAGCAACGATACCCAGCGCGGGGCGGCGCCTTCCTCGTCCGGGTGGACTAGGAAATGCACGCCGCGGCCAGCGATTTCTTAGTCCGCCCGGACGAAGTGGCGCAGGCCCCCCGCTCGCTACCTTTTGCCCATGCCAGATGGCCGCGACAACCCTGCGCGGCGCCGGCAAACCAAGAGGAGACCCCGATGTTGACCCACCTGGAGCAACTGGAGGCGGAGAGCATCCACATCATGCGGGAGGTGGTGGCGGAATGCGAAAACCCCGTCATGCTCTATTCGATCGGCAAGGACAGCGCGGTGATGCTGCACCTGGCGATGAAGGCCTTCCATCCCGCGCGGCCGCCGTTCCCGCTGCTGCATGTCGATACCACCTGGAAATTCCGCGAGATGATCGCGTTCCGCGACCAGACTGCGGCCCGGCTAGGGCTGGACCTGCGCGTGCATATCAACCCCGAAGGGCTGGCACGCAATATCAGCCCGCACGAGCACGGCTCGGCCGTCCATACCGACGTGTGGAAGACGCAGGGCCTGAAGCAGGCGCTGGACCACTACGGCTTCGACGCGGCCTTCGGCGGCGCGCGGCGCGATGAAGAGAAATCCCGCGCCAAGGAGCGCGTGTTCTCGGTGCGCACCGCGCAGCACCGCTGGGACCCCAAGATGCAGCGCCCCGAACTCTGGCGCCAGTACAACACGCGCAAGCGCAAGGGCGAGAGCCTGCGCGTGTTCCCGCTGTCGAACTGGACCGAGCTTGATATCTGGCAATACATCTACCTGAACCAGATCCCGATCGTGCCGCTGTACTTCGCCAGGGAGCGGCCGGTGGTGGAGCGCGACGGCACCTTGATCATGGTCGACGACGAGCGCCTGCCGCTGCGCCCTGGTGAAACGCCGCAACTGCGCAAGGTCCGCTTCCGAACGCTGGGCTGCTACCCGCTTACCGGCGCGATCGAGAGCGACGCCGACACGCTCGGCGGCATCATCCAGGAAATGCTGCGGGCGACCACGTCGGAGCGCCAGGGACGGCTGATCGACAGCGATTCGGCCGGTTCGATGGAGAAGAAAAAGCAGGAGGGATACTTCTGATGGCAACCCTGATCGACAACGCGCCGATGGCGCAACCCGCCGGCACGCAGAGCGAGATCGCTCAGTATCTGCGTGCCCAGCAGAACAAGAGCCTGCTGCGCTTTATCACCTGCGGCAGCGTCGACGACGGCAAGAGCACGCTGATCGGCCGGCTGCTGTATGAATCGAAGATGCTGTTCGAGGACCAGCTGGCGCAGCTCGAGGTCGACTCGAAGAAGATGGGCACGCAGGGCGAGAACCTGGACTTCGCGCTGCTGGTGGACGGCCTGGCCGCCGAGCGCGAACAGGGCATCACCATCGACGTGGCCTACCGCTTCTTCGCCACCGACAAGCGCAAGTTCATCGTCGCCGACACGCCCGGCCATGAGCAGTACACGCGCAACATGGTCACCGGCGCCTCCACCGCCGACCTGGCCATCCTGCTGGTCGACGCGCGCCGCGGCGTGCAGACGCAGACGCGGCGCCACAGCTACCTCGTTGCCACGCTGGGCATCCGGCGCGTGGTGCTGGCCGTCAACAAGCTCGACATGGTGGATTATTCGCGCGAGGTCCATACGCGCATCGAGAAGGAGTATCGCGAGTTCGCGCGGCAGATCGGCCTGACCGATATCGTCTGCATCCCGATGTCGGCGCTGCGCGGCGACAACATCACCGAACCCAGCGCCAATACGCCGTGGTACCAGGGGCCGACGCTGATGGACCACCTCGAGAGCGTGCCGATCGACCAGGTGCCCGCGCAGGCCGAGGCGTTCCGGCTGCCGGTGCAGTGGGTCAACCGCCCCAACCTGGATTTCCGCGGCTTTGCCGGCACGGTCAGCGCCGGCGTGATCCGGCGTGGCGACCGCGTGCGCGCGCTGCCCTCGGGCCGCGAAAGCCGCGTGACCGGCATCGTCGGCGCAGCCGGCGCATGCGAGCAGGCCATGCGCGGCCAGGCAGTGACGCTGACGCTGGCCGACGAGATCGACGTCAGCCGCGGCGACGTGCTGGCCTGCGCCGACGACCCGCCCGCGGTGGCCGACCAGTTCGAGGCCACGCTGGTATGGATGAACGAGGACGCCATGCTGCCCGGGCGCCCCTACCTGCTCAAGCTCGGCACGCGCACCGTCGGCGTGACCGTGGCGCAGCCCAAGTACAAGGTCAACGTCAACACGCTCGAGCACCTGGCCGCGCGCACGCTGGAGCTGAACGAGATCGGCGTGTGCAACCTGCACCTGGACCAGCCGGTGGCGTTCGACCCGTACGCGCGCAACCGCGAGCTGGGCGGCTTTATCCTGATCGACCGCCTGACCAACAACACGGTCGGCGCCGGCATGCTGCACTTTGCGCTGCGCCGCGCGCAGAACGTCCACTGGCAGGCCATCGACGTCGACCGCCGCGCGCATGCCGCGCTCAAGCACCAGTCGCCGCGCATCGTCTGGTTCACCGGGCTGTCCGGCGCGGGCAAGTCCACCATCGCCAACCTGGTGGAAAAGCGCCTGCACGCCCTCGGCCACCACACCTACCTGCTCGACGGCGACAACGTGCGCCACGGCCTGAACAAGGACCTGGGTTTCTCCGAAGCCGACCGCATCGAGAATATCCGTCGTGTGGCCGAAGTCGCCAGGCTGATGCTGGATGCCGGGCTGATCGTGCTGGTGTCGTTCATCTCCCCCTTCCGCTGCGAACGCGAGATGGCGCGCGCGCTCGCCGGCGACGGCGAGTTCATCGAAGTCTTCATCGACACGCCGCTGGCGGTGGCCGAGCAGCGCGACCCCAAGGGCCTGTACCGCAAGGCGCGCCGCGGGGAGCTGAAGAACTTCACCGGCATCGATTCGCCCTACGAGCCGCCCGAGCACCCGGAAATCCGCATCGACACCACCGGCGACAGCGCCGAGCAGGCGGCGGAGCGGATCGTGGCGTGGCTCAGGGATGAGGCTCAGGGACAGGCCCTAGGCTGAACGGACGATGAGACGGTGGTGGGGGTGGGTACGATGGGAAAAGCTGACCGATTGCGTACTCCCTCTCCCGCTTGCGGGAGAGGGCCGGGGTGAGGGCCAGCGCCTCGACGAAGCGCAGCCCGTCGGCATTGCCACCGCCTGCCCTCTCCCCCAGCCCCTCTCCCGCAGGCGGGAGAGGGGAGCACGCCGGCGGCCCACCGAATCGCCTCGACCATGCTGCCAGCTTCCCTTCCCGCCGCCGAACTCAGCGCCCTCCTCGCCCAGCTCTACCAGGGCCCCACCGAGCCCGTCCCCTGGGCCACCTTCCTCGAAAGCCTCCGCCAGCGACTCGCCGCCGCCTTCGTCACGCTGGTGCTGCGCCACCCCGCCACCGACCGCCCGGGCCTGATCGTCAACGCCTCCGACTACGGCCCTCATCTTCCCGGCGAGCCGTCATACAGCGAGCAGTACTACGCGCTGTGCCCCTTCCTGGACCTGCACCCCGACCGGCTCTTCAGCGCCGACGAACTGTTCGGCGAAGCCGGCTGGCTGGCGCATCCGTTCTACGTGCAATACCTGCAGCCGCTCGGCCTGCGCTACATCCTGGCCGCCAACCTGGTCACGCCGGATGGCGTCGAATGCGCGCTGTTCATCAGCCGCACCGCGGCGGGACAAGACTTCGGCAGTGCCGACAAGGCCCTGCTGCAGGACCTGCTGCCCCACCTGAAGCGCGCCGTCGACCTGCATGCCGCGCTCGACGTGCTGGCCTCCGAACGGTCGCTCTACGCCGACGCGGTCGACCGCATGCAGGTGGGCACGGTCATCCTGGACGAGCACGGCCGCTGCATCCGCAGCAACGACGTCGCCGGCCGCCTGCTGCGCGCCCGCGACGGCCTCTACCTGGCAGACGGCGCGCTGCATGCGCACTGCCCGATGGAAAACCGCAGGTTCCGCAAGATCCTGGAGAGCGCCGCACAGGCCCATGCGCTGGCCACGCCCCGCAGCGAAGTCACCACGCTCAGCCGGCCCGCCGCGCCCACGCCGCTAAGCGTGCTGGTGCGGCCCATCCCGCTCAGCTACCGCAGCGAGGACAAGGCCCGCCGCCCCGCGGTAGCGGTCTTTATCCGCGATCCCGCGGGTTCGCCCCGCAACACCCACGCCAGCCTGCGCAAGCTGTTCCACCTGACCCCCACCGAGATCGAACTGGCGCTGCTGATGGTCGACGGGCTGACCCTCGATGAGGCCGCGGCGCGGCTGGGCGTGAAGAAGAACACGGCGCGGGCGCATTTGCGGGGGATCTTTGCGAAAACGGGGGCGACGCGGCAGGCGGTGCTGGTGAAGATGTTGTTGTCCAGTGTGGTGGGGATGGGGTAAGGCAGGTGCCGGCCTTGAGCGCGCTTCCACGGCGCAGCCCACACTCATTGTGATTTGCCCCCTGCCCTGCGAGATCACGTCGCCGGCACGGCGCCTGCCATCAGGGTGCCATACAACGCCTGCGCGGCAGGCTGCAATGGCCGGTCATGGCGCCGTATCAGGCCAAGGACCCGGTCTACGGAAGGCTCCACCAGCGGCACGCCGCAAAGCCGGGGATGATCGTGCGGCAGCGCCATGCCGGGCAGCACGGCCATGCCCAGTCCGGCCTCCACCAGGCCCAGCACCCCGACCACGTGGTTGGCTTCGTAGTGGATGGTCGGGCGTCGCCTGAGGTGGGCGATGGCATTCTCGATCAAGGCGCGGTTGCCGCTTTGCTTCGAGACGCTCACCATCCGCTCGCCTGCAAGCTCATCCCAGGCGATGGCATCCCGCCCCGACCAGGGATGGCCACGCCGCATCACCAGCCGGTAAGGCTCGGCGCGGATTGCGCGAAATTCGAGGTTCGGCTCCTGCGCCCCCATGAAATTGAGCCCGAAATCGGACTCGCCGGACATCACGCTGGCCAGCACGTCGTTGGCGTTTTCGTCAATCACCCGCACGCGCACGCCGGGGTGCCGGCAGCCGAACTCACGAATCGCGTCGGGGAGGAAATGCAGCACCGCCGACGGTATCGCGGCCACGGTCACCAGCCCGCGCTGCAACGTGACCTCGTCACCGAGCCGCAGCACCGCGCTGTCGAGAATGGCCAGCGCAGCACGCGCTTCCTCCAGGAACTGCCGGCCAATGTTGGTCAGCTGCACGCGTCGCGTGGTCCGCTCGAGCAGGCGTGAGCCAAGCGTGCGCTCGAGCTTGTCGATGCGCCGGCTCAGCGCGGGCTGGGAAATATGGAGGGCCTCCGCGGCCATGCGGAAGCTGCCTTGTTCCGCGGTGGCGACAAAGGCCTGCAGGTCTTCCAGCCCAAAATTAATGCGCGGCATGCATCAGCTCTTGAATAAGTTGCAATTCACAGATTAATACGCTGCCCATTAAGCTGGCAATGCCTCGACGAGGCGCCATGACGTGCAGTGAAGCGCATAAATACAAGTCAGCATTCAGCAAGGAGACGATATGAAGTCCGCAACCTCTGCCGCCCGGCACACCGTGCTGGTCCTGTTGCTGGGGCTGGTCGGTCCAGCCTGGGCGGATGACATCCGTGTCATTACCTCGGGCGGATTCACGGCGGCTTACCAGAAACTGGTCCCGCTTTACGAGGCCGCCACGCAGGATCGCGTCATCACCGCCTACGGCGCATCGATGGGCAATGCGCCGGATTCCATTCCGAGCCGGCTGGCGCGCGGCGAGACCTTCGACGTGGTCATCCTGGCGGATAGCGGACTCGAGAAACTCGCCGCCGAAGGCAAGGTCCTGGCCGGCAGCCGCGTCGACCTCGCGCGTTCGCTGATCGGCATGTCGGTACGCAAGGGGACGCCCAGGCCGGATATCGGCAACACCGACGCCCTCAGGAAGACGCTGCTCAACGCGCGCTCGATCGCCTACTCCGCCAGCGCCAGCGGCACCTATTTGTCCAACGAGCTGTTTCCCCGGCTCGGTGTCGCCGACCAGATCAAGGACAAGGCCCACAAGATCTACAGCGAGCGTGTCGGCGCCGTGGTGGCGCGCGGCGATGCGGAAATCGGCTTCCAGCAGGTCAGCGAACTGCTGCCATTTCAGGAACTGGATTACGTCGGCCCCTTGCCTGACGAGCTGCAGCAAAAGGTCTTCTTCTCGGCCGGAACGATCGCGGGCCGGCAGACCGCGGCCACCTCGCGCTTCGTCGGTTTCCTGGCCTCGCCTGCCGCGGCTGCAATCGTGAGCAGCACCGGACTGGAACCGGTGGCGACACCGCTGCCGCCACCGGCACCGCCAAAGCTGGGGCAACCGGCGAAGCCTTGATGCCGCGCATTGATTACGACTTTGCAACGATCCTGCTGGTGGTTTGGATGACCGACCGGTCGGGCTAACAACGCACCGGGGGGTAGCGCTCTGCCAATCTGTTCGGGCACTGCATCAGGGCCCATGGGACCATGGGCAGGAAATACCCGAGACCGATGACAAGAACATTGAAGCCCCGGTGATGGGCACCTAAGATGGAGCTTCTGGTGCGAGCGGCAAGCTTGCCTTTGCCCAGTCTGTGGTCTGCGATGACTGGACTTCCGATCCAGGCAGGCCTGCGGTGTAGTGTAGTCCCGTAGCAAGAACAGACCTATAGCTTGGGAGACAACTGTGCTGAGTCATCATGAAATCGCCACGCTGGTCCTGGTGAACGACCGCTCCGACGCCAACCAGCTGGACGACGCCGACATGCAGTCGCTGCTGGAAAAGCAGTTCATCACGTTCGAGCGTCTCGGGCCAACCGTTGCGCATCCGCAAGTCACGATTCAAGGCTACGCCTTTCTCAAAGCGGTCGGCCGTGTTCGCGCCGGCAGCGGCAAGGCACGCCAGCAAGCCGCCTTCAGGCCATCGCTTTAACCCCTTGCGAGCTGTCGACTGCCCCGGTCTGCTTTCGCGGCAAGGGGCAGGCGGCCTTGCCAAGGCGGGCATGGCAATCGTCGTGCCTCGATCCTCCGCTCCGCGCAGCACCGGTCTCGCAATCGTTGCGAAGGGCGGAACTTATCTGGAGACGCAACATGACCAAGTGGTCCCCTGAGCAGATCAGCAAGTTTCAGATCACCGGCATCGACGCCTGGGCGGGGCTGGCCAGCAAGTCGCTGGATTGCTTCGCCAGGCTGGTGGACCTGAATCTACAGACCATGAAAACGACCCTGGAAGACGGGCAGGAATGCGCCAGGAAGGCCTTGTCGACCAAAGACACGCACGGACTCGTTGAACTGCAGGCGGCATTGTTCCAACCCACGGCCGAAGCGATGCTGGCGTATCGACGCCATGTGCAGGACATTGTTGCCGACGCACAGGCCAACGTCGAGAAGGTGCTGGAGGTGCAATATGCCGCCGGCAAGCGCGAGGTACAGGGATTCATGGAAACCGCGCTGAGCAACGCCCCGACAACCTCGATGACGCCGTTTGTCGCCTGGCAGGAGGCACTTAATGCCACCACCGCGCTCTTCGACTCCATGCAGGCGACGGCAAAGCAGGCGATGCAGATGGCCGGAAGCAGCTTCGATTCCGCCGCCGAAGCCACGTCCAAGGGCGCACGACGCCGCCCGGCATCCGCCCCGCACACGGCTGAGTAAATACCGCCTAGCCGCATTTGCCGGCGCCGCCGCCAGGCCGCTTCCCGCACGGATCCGGGACCACGCCCGGAACCGTGGCGTATTCGGCCTGGCAAATGTCCCGCATATTCCAAACACAGAGGATCGCAGACATGACAAAGAAAATCGCCATCGTGACCGGCGGCATGGGCGGGCTTGGCGAAGCGATCAGCGTCCGGCTACACGACGCGGGTTGCACCGTCGCAGTCACGCATTCGCATGGCAACAGCGGCGTCGACGCCTGGCTGGCGAGAATGGAACAAGGCGGCAGAACATTCCACGCCTATGCCGTCGACGTTGCCGACTACGAATCGTGCCAGCTATGTGTTGCGGCCATTCACGAGGAAGTGGGGCCCGCTGACATCCTGGTCAACAACGCCGGCATCACGCGCGATGCCAGCTTCAGGAAGCTGGACAAGGTCAATTGGGACGCGGTCATGCGCACCAACCTCGACTCGGTATTCAACATGACCAAGCCGGTGTGTGAAGGCATGGTCAAGCGCGGCTGGGGCCGCATCATCAATATCTCGTCGATCATTGGCTCCAAGGGCGGCTTCGGACAAACCAATTACGCAGCGGCCAAGGCCGGCATGCATGGATTCACCAAATCGCTGGCGCTCGAAGTGGCCAGGAGCGGCGTGACGGTCAATACAGTGTCGCCGGGCTTTATCGCCACCAGGATGGTAACGGCGGTCCCGCAAGAGATCCTCGACACCAAGATCATTCCGCATATCCCCGTCGGCCGCCTGGGGGAGCCGGACGAAGTGGCGGCGCTGATCGCCTATCTTTGCTCGCATGAGGCCGGTTTCGTGACCGGCGCGAACATAGCGATCAACGGCGGACAGCATTTGCAGTGAAGCCTCGCTGCTGCGCACCGGGGCGGCGTGCTAGCATGAACGCCTACGTTCTCCTCCGCCCCGCTTTCCATGACCACGCTCTACGCGACGCTTGGCGTACAGGCCGATGCCACCCTGGATGAGATCAAGCTTGCCTATCGCCGTGCGGCAATGAAATGGCACCCGGACCGCAATCCCGGTCGCGAAGCCGAAAGCCATGCCGCCTTCCAGCAGATTCGCGATGCCTATGCGATCCTGTCCGACGCCGAGCAGCGCCAGGTCTACGACGACGTCTTCGAACGCGAAATGCGCCGCTGGGAAGCCGAACACGCGGCGCAAGAGGCCGAGGAACGCCAGGCACAGGAGCAGGCGAGACGCGTCGCTCAGGAGCATTACGAGAAGATGGTCGCCATCGCCATGCGCTATGCCGACGCAGGGCATTCGCGCGACGTCCTGTTCGGCATCCTGCTGGGCAAGGACTGCGAGACCGAGCTCGCCGGACAAATTGCCGACAGCGTTCATGCACTGCATCAGTCGCGCAAGGCGTTCGCCGAGCGCGAAGCCGTAGCGCCGGCGGAGGCCAGCACGGCGCGCACCGAAATCCCCGCCAGCCCGTTCGAGACATTCTGGCAAGGGCTGTTCAGGTTTCGCTAGCCGCCGATCCCGGATTCGCGCGCCACCGCCCACCACGCAACAGCATCCAGAAATCGCACCCATCCATCGATGGCGTGTCGTGTTGCCTTGGACCCTGCGTTGATGTGTCTCCACGCCACCTGCGTACCCCCCGCTTTGGTGGGGTGTTGGCGCTGCAAAATTGAATCTCTGTTAACCGCCGTTTGATATAGATTGTAAAGACATTTAGAGCCACGGGTTCGCATAGCAGGGCCTGGCCGTAGTTCATCTTTGGTATCAGCCGTCGGCGAAGACCACGATCTCGTGGTGAGCGCCGCGAGCCGGGGGAGACAATGTTGCGTCAGGTGCTTGCGCGCACGCCGAGCCCGCTTGGACGCGTCGGGTCGCGTTCCATCACGGCGGGCACGGTGCTTCTTGGAGCGCTGACGACGGCTGTCGTCTATGCGTTCTGCACCGATCTGCTGGAACGGGATGTGCGGCTGCGCTTCGACAGCGATACCGGCGATGTGGTCCAGCAGATCGATACGCGGATCCGGCTCTATACCGACGTGCTGGTCACGATGCAGGCGCTGTTCGGCGCCAGCGACCATGTCTCGCGCGGCGAGTTTCGCGACTTTGTCGTCGGCCTGAACCTGCCGCAGCGCTACCCCGGTTTCCAGACCCTGAACTACGCGCCCTACGTGCCGGCGCCAGAGGTCGATGCGTTTATCGCGCGGCAGCGCAATGATCCGATCCTGCGCGAGGCCGGCGTAACGTTCAGCATCCGGCCTGCCGGCCAGAGGCCGGGCTACTTCGTCCTGACCTATGTCGAGCCGCTCGACACCAACCTGCCTTCCATCGGCATCGACATGGGTGCCGAACCGCGCCGCCTCGCCGCGCTGGAGCGCGCCCGCGATACCGGGCTCCCGGTCAGCAGCGGCCGGCTGATCTTCAGCGACGCCAAGAATCCTCATGTGGGTATTGCCCTGCGCCTGCCGGTATATCGCAGGGCGCTGAACCTGGATTCCGTGGAGGCGCGCCGGGCCGCTTACGTCGGCTCGGTCGGTGCCGGCATTCGCGTGGCGGATTTGCTCAAGGACCTGGTCAGCAACCAGAACCTGCGCCCGATCCGGTTTCGCGTCCATGATGCCGGCGACGTGGCGGCGCCGGCCGATGCCCTGTCCGCCGCCAACCTTCTCTATGACAGCCGCACGGGGTTGGCGACGCCGCAGCCGGTCCGTGCCGCGCAAGGCCGCGCGGCGCCGCGCACGCGCGCGCCGGCGGACGAGCCGGCGGCCGCGGCGGCCGCGGCGGCCAGCCGGGACGACCTGACCAAGAGCGTGGAGCGCAACTTCGGCGGACGGCGCTGGGTCATTGCCTTCGCTGCCGACTCGACCGCGATCGGCGGTCCGCAACGCTATCTGCCGACGCTGGTGATCGTTTCCGGGATGATCATCACCGTGCTGCTGGGCTGGCTGGCCTACGCCTTGTCGAGTTCGCGTGCACGGGCCGTAGCCGTCGCCGACCAGATGACGCACAGCCTGCGCGAGAGCCAGGCGGCGCTGGCAGAGGCGCAGCAGATCGCCCAGCTCGGCGACTGGCGCATCGACCTGGGCAAGGACGTCGCCCACTTTTCACGGGAAATGGGTCGGCTGCTGGGCTGGCGCGGCCACCGGCCGAGCCCGGACACGCTGTTCCAGGCGATCGAGGCCAGCCATCGCGCCGTGCTGCGCGAACGGATGGAAAAAGCCGTGCGGGATCGCCAGCCGTTCGAACTCGAGTGCCCTTACCGTTCGCAACGTGGACGGCGCGGCTGGTTGCATCTGATCTGCCACGCGCAGGGTCCGGCGGGCAACGGTACCGCCTTGCGCGGCACCGCGCAGGATATCAGCCAGCGCAAGTCGGCAGAACAGGCGCGCGCGCAGGAGCACCAGATCGCCCTGCACCTTGCCACGGCCGACAGTGAAGCCGAAGTGCTCGAGGACATCGTCCACACCCTGCTGGAAGGCATGGAATGGGAGGCCGGGGCCTTCTGGCCGGCGGACGACGGGCATGGCAACAAGCTGCCGCAGGTTTGCCTGAGCCGCGCCAAGGCGCTCGAGCCATGGCTCGCCGCACACCCTGCCCGTACCGCGGCCGCCACGGCCATCGCGGCGCCGCAATGGTATGCGGGGCTCCATGACCTGGCCCGGCATGCGCACGCCGGATGGCTTGCCAGCGGTGGCATCCGCACGGTATTCGCCTTTCCGCTGAGCCGGGGTCACGTGACCCTTGGCGTGGTCGAGCTGTATTCCCGAAGCAGGCGCAGCGCCGATGTCCATGCGCTGACGATGGCCGTGGGCATTGCCAGTCAGACCGGGCATTTCCTGCTGCGGCGGCAGGCCGAGGAAAACCTGCGTTTCATCGCCAATCACGATGCCCTGACCGGTCTGCCCAACCGGCTGATGTTCAAGGCCGAGTTCGAAAAGGCCCTGGCACGCGCCCGCGCCGGCGGACAGGCCCTGCATGTGATCTTCGTCGACCTGGATGAATTCAAGGTCGTCAATGACACCATCGGCCACAACGCCGGCGATGCCGTGCTCCGCGAAATGGCCGAGCGGCTGCGCCAGGGCCTGCCCGAGGTGGAGTTGATTACGCGCTTCGGTGGCGACGAGTTTGTCGTGCTGCTCGACCCCAAGGGCGATTCGACCACTCTCGCCCGCACCATCTCGCAACTGCAGGCCGTGCTCACACCCGCCTTTGTCGTCCACGATTCCGAAATGCGGATGACCGCCAGCATCGGCATCAGCTCGTTCCCCGAAGACGGCGACGACTGGCAAACCCTGCTCAAGCATGCCGACCTGGCCATGTACGGCGCCAAGCAGCTGGGCAAGAACGGCTACCAGTTCTATTGCCGCGGCATGAGCACCACCTTGCAGCGGCGCATCGACATGGAGTCGCACCTGCACCGCGCGCTCGAGAATGACGAGTTCGTGCTCTACTACCAGCCGCGCATCGCGCTGGCATCCGGAACCTGCACCGCAGTCGAGGCGCTGATCCGCTGGCGCCACCCGGAGCTGGGCCTGGTCATGCCCGCGGACTTCATTCCCTTCGCCGAGCAAAGCGGCGCCATCGTCGAGATCGGCGCGTGGGCGCTGCGCGAAGCGTGCCGCCAGAACGCCACGTGGCTGGCCCAGGGACTGCCGCCGGTGCGGGTTTCGGTCAACCTCTCCGCCCGGCAGTTCGCCGACAAGGCGCTCAGGCTGACCATCATCGATGCGCTGCGCCAGGCAGCCCTGCCCGGCAACCTGCTTGAACTGGAACTGACCGAAAGCATGGTCATGCGCGATGCCGAACAGGCTTCGAACTGGCTGTCGCGCCTGAAGCGCACCGGCGTGCGCCTGGCCATCGATGATTTCGGTACCGGGTATTCCTCGCTCGCCTACCTGAGCCGCTTCCCGATCGATACGGTCAAGATCGACCGCAGCTTTGTCCGTTATGTCCCGCAGAGCCGCAGCGACACGCAGATCACCAGCGCGGTGATCGGCCTGGGCCACCGGCTCGGCCTCGAGGTCGTCGCCGAAGGCGTGGAAAACGAGGCACAGCTCGAATTCCTGCGCCGCGAGGGCTGCGACGAAGTGCAGGGCTATTACTTCAGCCATCCGTTGCCGCCGGCGAAGATCACTGCCTTCCTCGCCGGCCGCATGGAGCATGGCCCCGATTTCGCGCGGGGCCAGGAACCGATGCGCGCCTGACCGAAGCCAGGCGCGCGTTCGTGTCGTCGCATTGCAGGCAGTCCAACAAAAAGAGAGGAAACTGAATCATGCATGAACGTACTGTGCAAGCCATGTGGCAAGACATCGATGCGCTCGATTTCTCGAGGATGAAGGCCAAGCTGCTGCACCAGCAGCATCGGGACTGGACCCCGGCGTCCCTGGAGCAGGCCGAGGACGGCTACCGCCAGTTCCTGAAGCTGGCCGCGAAGTATCCGCAAACACCGGCAGTGCCCAGCGAACTGGTCGATGCCTTCTGGCACGCCCATATCCTGGATACCCGGCGCTATGCCGACGACTGCGTGCGCATCTTCGGCCGTGTTCTGCATCACGATCCCTACGTTGGCATCGATGGCCCCGAAGACGAGGCCCGGCTGCTGGCGATGGCCGCCTCGAGCGATGCGCTGAACCTGCGCGAGTTCGGCCGCCCGCTCACCTCGGCGGCATACTGCGCGCGCGCGGCAACCGACCACGCCGCGTATTGCGCGCGCATGAGCGAAAAGAAGGATGCCGCTTATTGCGCCCGGCTGGCTGAAAGTACGGCTGCCGCCTACTGTGCCCGCGTGGCGACGGACGCGGCCGCCTACTGCGCACGGGAAGCGGAAGGCGGGCTGGGACCAGCGCACACGGTCACGACGAGGCCCGCTTATTGCGCGGTGAACTCGCCTCGGGGTGTTGCTTGACCTCGGATCAGGCAGGCATTCATCACGCTTAGCCGGTGTGCTGGCGACACCGGGCACACAAACCTGCGGATCGCTCCCCGTTATCTGTCAGGTGATTTTGAATGCGCGGCTCTGCCGCGCATTTTTTTATCCGGACGACACCGATCCGGCAGACGTGTTCAACTGACGCCGACTTCGTTCGTGAGCGGCTTGCCGCTTTCGAACTCCGTCACGCTGCGCAAGGTTGTTTCGCAAATGGTGGTCACGGCCTCGCGCGTGAGGAAGGCCTGGTGCCCGGTCACGATCACGTTAGGAAAGGTGATCAGCTGTCGCAGCACGGAGTCGTCGACGATGGTGCCGGACAGGTCGCGGAAGAACAGCCCCGCTTCCTGCTCGTACACGTCGATCGCGAGCCCGCCGAGTTGCCCGCTCCTGAGCGCTTCGATGACTGCTTCCGTGTCGATCAGCCCGCCGCGGCTGGTGTTGATCAGCAAGGCTCCCGGCTTGGCGCGCGACAGCGTTTCGGCGTTGATGATGTGATGGGTCTCGGGCGTGAGCGGGCAGTGCAGCGAGATGCAGTCCGCGCTTGCGCCGATTTCCCCCTCGTCCGCGTAGCGTCCGCCAAGGGCCTCGAATTCCGGGGACGGGTACTTGTCGTAGCCGATCACGTTGCAACCGAACCCGACCATGATTTTCGCGAACACGCGCCCGATCTTGCCGGTGCCGATTACGGCCACGGTCTTGCCGCACAGGTCGAAGCCCATCAGGCCTTCAAGCGAGAAATTGAAGTCCCGCGTGCGGTTGTAGGCCCGGTGGATCTTGCGGTTGACCGCCATCAGCAGGGCCGCCGCGTGCTCGGCGACCGCGTTGGGCGAGTAGTCGACAACCCGCACTACCTTGATCCCGAGCGCCTGCGCGGCTTTCAGGTCGACGTTGTTGAAGCCCGTGCAGCGCAGCGCGACCAGCCTGGTGCCGCCGCGGCCGAGCGCTTCCAGCACGGTCGCATCGGCCCGGTCATTGACGAAGATGCACACGGCGCCGTGGCCCGCGGCGAGGCCCACCGTCTCGCTGTCCAGGGAAACTTCGAAGTACCTGAGCTGATGGCCTTCGGCCGCATTCGCGGCATCGAGATGTTGGCGATCGTAGGACTTTGCGCTGAAAACGGCGATTTCCATGATATGTCTCCGCGGCGAATCGCATGGCACGCGTCGCCCAGGTTGCCCTGCACTATCCGCCAGCCAGCGTGGCGGCGACCTGTACGAACAGGATTTTCACGATAGTCATTGACGGGAAGATCATCGAGTAGCCGAGGTCGGGCCGGTCGGTGGGCGCGACGCGGTTGGCAAAGGCAAGGATGGCGGGATTGCCGGTCGCGCCGCAGATCACGCCCACCGCCAGGTCGAACGGCAGCCTGAAGACCCACAGGCAGAAAATCGCAGTAATCAGCAGCAGGGCAAGCAGGATCACGACGCCATAGATCAGGAAGGACACCCCGGTCACGCCGATGGTGGCGAAGAACTTCGGCCCCGAGGCAATGCCCACCTGTGCGAGGAAGATGGTCAGCCCGAAGTTGCGCAGGACCAGGTTGGCCGACAGCGGCATGGTCCAGACGAACGGCCCGAGACGGCGCACCCGGCCGAGCACGAGGGCGACCAGCAGCAGCGCGGCGAGCCCCAGCGCCAGCGTGCCGACGCCGGGAATCGGCACCGGGATCAACCCCACCAGCAGCCCGAGGGCCGCGCCGATGCCGATCGAGATAAAGCTCAGCTCCGCGGTGCCCTTGATGGAGTCGCCGAACAGCGCGCGGATCGGCTTCATGTGGGCGCGATTGACCAGCAGGCCGACGCGGTCACCGAACTCGAGAGTGAGGTCATCGCGTGGCATCAGGTCCGCATCGCCGCGCCGCACATGGGCGATCGAGCAGGCCATGCCTTCGGGAAAGCGGATATCGCGCAGCGTGTGCCCGACCACGAGCCGGCTTGAGGCGAACACGCGCATATAGTCCAGGTCTTCGCGATGGCTCGTCATGCGGCCTGGCTGCAGTTCTCCGCACAGCGACGTGGCCTCACGCAGCAAGGCCGGGTCGGTGGCGGTCGCGAGCAGCACGTCGTTGGCCTGCAGGACCAGGTCATCGGCGGACGGGTGGTTGTGGTGGGCGCGACGCACGGCGGCAATCGCTACCCCTTCCGGCAGGCGCGCTACCACCTCCGACAGCCGCACGCCGATAAACGCCGGGTTGGTCAGCGCAATCTCGGCGGTCTCGATCAGCTTTGGCGGCGGCCGCACGATATTCGGCTTGAGCAGCGCGGTGAGGGCATACAGAAACAGGATCGGCCCTGCCACGCCGACCGGGTACGCGACGCTGTAGCCCACTGCTGAGCCGTCGCTCTTCATCGCCGCCATCGCGGCCTGCAGGCTTGCCGTACTGGTGCCCGCGCCGGCGAACATGCCCAGCGACTCGTCGAGGTTTACGCCGACCAGCGGCACCAACGCAACCGCGACCAGTCCGGAACAAACCACGCCAAGGACCGCGGCGGCGTTGGCCTTGATGCCATCGGGGCTGGTCAGGCCCTTAAAGAACTGCTCCCCGTACTGGATCCCGATGCCATACAGAAAGAGCAGCAGCCCCAGGGTGCCAAGGATGGCAGGCGGCGCGGACTTCGGCGCGAACCCGCCGATTGCCAGCCCCACGAATAGCACCGCGCCCGAACCGAGTGACACGCCCTTGATACTGATCTCGCCGATGACATAGCCCAGTGCAACCGTAAGGAACAGCGTGAGCAGCTGCTGGGTTTCGAGCAATGTCCGGACTGCATCCATGGCAGCTCCTTTCTGATGCCTGCGAGCATGGCGGGCGGACCTGGCCGGTCCTGGAGCGCTACCTGGCCGCAGCCGGCTGTACGGACACTGCAACGGCCTCGGTATAGACCGCTTCGACACGGTCGCCCTTCTGGATGCCGTTGAGGCGTGTCGGATCCCCTACCAGCAAGACCACGGTGCGGCCCTTTGGCCCCTTCAGGGTGACGGACCTGGCGCTGGTGTCGAAAGCGACGACCTCTGCCGTGACGGTCACTTCCCGGCCGACGGTGCCGCCCGGCTTTGCTCCCGGCGCAGCGCGCTCCGAGATCTCGCGCTCATGCATGGCAAGCGGACCACTGCTCTTCTTGAGGCTCATGGTCAGCGCTTCCCTGTACTCGACCGTGACAGTGTCGCCGACCTTGAGCTGCTCGAAGTTCCTGGCCTCCGGCCCCACGACGAGATCCCTGGTCTTGCCGTCGCCGGATTTCAGCCGGACCGTCCGCGTAGGCGCATCGATCTTGGTGATCGTGGCGGTGAGCTTGGCGGTGCCGGTCGCGGTCGCCCCTTCAGGTGACTGCGTGACATCCACGCGGGTTTCGGGTTGCGCCCACGTTGCCGTGGTTGCCACCAGCATTGCCGCCGCGGTCAGTAGTGTCTTGCATTTCATGCCATCCTCCGTTTTCTGATCGGGCCCCGATGTGCGTCTTGTTCTGAACTCTAACGTTAGCCCCGGACGCATCAGAACTGAATCTTTTCGGATGACGAGATAAGAAAAATTTCCGGCCAACGGATGCGTCCGCCTTAACTAACCTGACGTCACGGTCGGCGTGTCTCCTGTGCGGGCTTTACTGAGACAGTTCACTTGAACCGCAGAGTGAGTACTTCAATTGCACGGAGTACCTGGGAGAGAGATTCCATCAATGGTTTTCCCACGACAGAAATCACGGGGCGTAGTGGCAACGTCCTCCAGGTCCAGCTCTCGGTCGAGGGGCAGTTTGCCGATTTTAGTGCAGCAAGAGCGAAACTCCGTCGAAAGTGCCGGAGTATTCATCATGGCGGGAGAATCGACGGCGGGTTGCTGAGGTGTCCGGCCACTCTTGGCCGCCGAGGGCTGGGCGGGTTGTTCAGATGCCGGGCCACTCTTTCTCACCGGAGCAGTCTTCGCTGGCTGTCCGGTTGGCGGGACATTCCCCGTCGCCGGACGAACCCTTGCAGGTGGCTCGGGTGGCGGAGCGATTTTTGTCGCAGAAGGTGGTTGGACAGGTGGTTCTGGGTTCGGGCCTGTCGACGCAGGAGAGACGCATTGGCCCAGTCGGCAAATGCGCTCGCCCTTGCATTGCATGTCATGTTCGCATCCAACTGCACCGGCGTGCGGCGCAGTCCCCATGGCGAGTGACAGGGCGAGGAGCAAGCCTGGCGCTTTCATCTTCAGCTTCGCCTCCTCCTCTACGTTCGGTGACTGGCACGCTGCTCGACCCTGGCGCAAGTCAGACTGGACCATTTCGTAGTCTTAGGGCCATGCGGCGGGCGACACTCCTAGTATGGAATGCTCAAACAGTGAGCGCCACCCGAGCTGCGAGTGGGCGAGTTGCGGCAACGCCCGCCGCCAGCCAGCCCGCGCCAGTGCGACGGCGTTGGCACATGTCCTCTTCAGGACAGCGCATGCGTATTGCGATGCCGGATGGCCTCATGGCGCATCGCGTAATGCCATCCCAGGTCGGCTATCGGCCCGGCCTTTCGGCCAGTCTCGACGGCATCCGCGGCGGCAGCGTTGCCTTGTCGCGCTCGCTCTGCGATACCAAACATAATGGCGGCCAGCCTGAACAGGTTGTAGGCGATGTAGAAGTCCCAGTGTTCGATACCCGCAGTGCCGTTGGCTTCGGCATACCACTGCAAATATGTCTGTTCGCTCGGGATACCGAGGCCTGCGAAGTCGAGATCGGCGATACCGCGCCACAGCGATGAAGGGATGTGCCAGCTCAGGCAATGATAGGCAAAGTCAACGAGCGGATGTCCCAGCGCGGACAACTCCCAGTCCAGCACCCCGATGACCCGGGGCTCGCTGGGGTGGAAGACCAGATTGTCAAGGCGGAAGTCGCCATGGACGAGACGCGTCTCCTCGCCCGCGGGGATGTTCCTTGGGAGCCAGCTCATCAGCGCTTGCATGGCGGAACTTTCGAGCGCGCCGGTGGCACGGCTCTGGCGCGTCCATCCGGCAATCTGACGCGCCAGGTAGTTACCGACAGGGCTGTAGTCGGCCAGGCCTGCCGCCCGGACATCGATGCGATGCAGCGCTGCCATCACCCGATTCATCTCCGCGTAGATGGCCCTGCGCTCGGCGCTTTGCATTCCCGGCAACGACTGGTCCACCATTACCCTGCCATCGAGGTACTCCATCAGGTAGAACGGGCTGCCAACCACGGACAGGTCTTCGCTGTACAGGTACACGGCGGGGACGGGCACATTACTGGCCTGGAGCGCGCTCATGACCCGAAACTCGCGGTCGATGGCGTGCGCCTTGGCCTGGATGTGCCCGGCAGGCTTCATCCGCAGCACGTAGCGGTGTGCACCGGAGAAGACCAGGAAAGTCGGATTGGACTGGCCACCGGTAAGCCGGGTGGCAGCAAGCGATGCCTGGTCGATCAGCCCGCGCGCAAGGAGCAGCCGGGCCAGCGCGTCCCAGTTGCGGTGAGTCGTATCGTTCATTGGGCTGTCCTTTGGCTGATGTGGAGAATCGCTTGACGCATCACAGCGTGCTGACGAGATGCCCGCCATCGACGGGCAACACGGCGCCGGTGATGTAATCCGATGCCCCCGATGCCAGCAGCAGCAAGGCGCCATCAAGCTGGGAGGGCTGTCCCAGGCGCCGCTGAGGGATCCGCCGGACCATCGCTTGCCCGCCGTCTGTCTGGAAGAAGGCGCGATTGATCTCAGTGGCGAAGTACCCCGGCGCCAGGGCGTTGACGCGGATGCCATGGCGTGCCCATTCCAGTGCCAGCGATTGCGTCAGGTGTATCAAACCGGCCTTTGCCGCCGTGTATGCGGGAACCTGCTGCGCCACCCGCAGCCCCAGAATGGAAGCGATGTTGATGATGCTGCCCTGCCGGCCAGCTTCGCGCATCTGCTGGGCGGCGTACTGCGCCACACGCCAGGCGCCGGTCAGGTTGGTATCGATGACCCGCGCCCAATCCTGCTCACTCGTCTCTAGCGCGGGCCCGGTGGTTGCGATGCCAGCACTGTTGACGACGATGTCCACGGTACCCTGCGCCTGCTCGGCCCGGAAGAAGGCGCCGGATACGGAATCGGGATCACACACATCCAGTTGAACCACACATCCGTCCGCGCCCGTCGCCCGGATCTCCGCCAGCAAGCGTTCCCCTTCGGCGAGTCGGCGGCCGGCAAGCACTACGCGGCATCCTGCGTTTGCCAGGGTCACCGCGAAGTGGCGGCCAAGCCCGCCGAATGCGCCCGTCACAAGCGCCACTTTGCCCTCCAAATCGGGAAAGACAGGTTGAGGACGAGGTGAGGAAGCCATACTTGCAGTCTCCTTGGACGCGGTCGTTGGAGCGCAGGTTAGGCCGTTGCGCCTGCCAAGCCAGCCACCCGAACGGGGAGGCACCCTACCATGCCCCCCCGAGGCAAACCTCGGGATGCCCGGTGCCTCCCCTGTTGGGGGGCTGGAAAGCCGCGCCATGGCGCTTACGCTGGCAGGCATCCGGCGTCCTTGGCGCTGCATGCAAGTCAGGGGCATGCTGCCCAGGCCGCTGCCACAGCGATCAAGGAGTTCCTCCGTGACACGGCCTAGCCCAATCCCCCGCACGCCATCGGCGTACGCCTATCCGCTGCTGATCAAGCAGCTCCTGCACGCGCCGCTGGCGGTCAACCCGGAGCAGGAAATCGTCTACCGCGGTCAGGTCCGACACAGCTACTGGACCATGCGGCACCGCATCGGCCAACTGGCCAGCGGCCTGCAATCGCTCGGCATTGCACCGGGCGATACGGTGGCAGTCATGGACTGGGACAGCCACCGCTACCTCGAAAGCTACTTCGGCATCCCCATGATGGGCGCGGTGCTGATGACGGTAAACGTGCGGCTGTCGCCGGAACAGATAGCCTACACACTGAACCATGCTGGCGTCAGGCTGCTGATCGTCCATGCCGACTTTCTGCCAACGCTCGCCTTGATTCGCGCTCAGCTCGAAAACGTCGATCGCTTCGTTCTGGTCAGCGACGACACCTTCGCACTGAGCAACGCGCCCTTGCCCGATGGCTTCAGCGCCGAGTACGAAGCGCTGCTGGCGGCGTCGCCACCTGACTACGCCTTCCCGGATTTCGACGAGAACGCCCGGGCCACGACCTTCTACACCACAGGCACCACTGGGCTGCCCAAAGGGGTGTACTTCAGCCATCGGCAGATCGTGCTCCATACGCTGGCCACCATGGCGGCTCTGGCCGCTGCGCCCAGCCAGGGACGCGTGCATCGGGACGACGTCTACATGCCGCTGACGCCGATGTTCCATGTGCACGCGTGGGGGATGCCCTTTGTGGCAACGGCGCTTGGTGTGAAACAGGTCTATCCGGGCCGCTACGCCGCAGATCACCTACTGCGGCTGATGCAAGGCGAGCGGGTCACGTTCTCCCACGGCGTGCCCACGCTGCTCCACATGATCCTGTCGCACCCGGATTCGGCCGGGGTCGACCTGAGCGGCATGAAGATGATCGTGGGCGGTTCGGCTCTGCCGCGCGGCCTGGCGCAGGCCGCCATCGACCGCGGCATCGACGTGTTCACCGGCTACGGCATGTCTGAGACCTGCCCCATCCTCACACTGGCGCAGGTGAAGACCTCGCTGCTTGGCGATGCCGCCACCGAACTCGACCTCCGCACCAAGACCGGCTTGCCGGTTCCGCTGGTCGACCTGCGCATCGTCGATGACGAGATGCGCGACATTGCGCACGATGGCGAAGCCAGCGGCGAAATCGTGGTCCGCGCACCGTGGCTCACGCAAGGCTATCTCGGCGATGCGGCTGGGTCCGAGCACCTGTGGGCCGGTGGCTACCTCCATACCAACGACATTGGCTCGATCGACAGCGACGGTTATCTGAAAGTCACCGACCGCATCAAGGATGTAATCAAGAGCGGCGGCGAATGGGTGTCGTCGCTGGAGCTCGAAGACCTGATTTCGCGTCACGCCGCGGTGAGCGAAGTGGCCGTCATCGGCATCAAGGATTCACAGTGGGGCGAACGCCCCCTGCCGTTGGTCGTGCTGCGGCCGGGACAGTCCGCTGGTACGGAAGAAATCCAGGAGCATTTGCGCAACTTCGTCCGCAGCGGCGCGATCTCGAAGTATGCGATCCCGGAACGGGTGCTCTTTGTCGACGCAATCGAAAAGACCAGCGTGGGCAAGATCAACAAGCGCCTGCTCCGCGAAAAGTACCAGAACGCCCCGCCCCTTTCCCCTGCTTTCGGCACCCACCCATGAACCGGCGGCCAACGCCGCTGTGGCAAGTGCGTTATCACTAGAAAAACCGCTTCAGGAGACAAAGCAATGCAAGCTTCCACCATCACAGAGCGCATCAGACGCCATCCCAGGTTCGGCGAACTGGTCCGACGCCGCGCCCGCCTCTCGCGGGTATTGCTGGCCCTGGTCCTCGCCCCCTATCTCGCGCTGATGCTTGCGGTTGCGATGCAGCCCCAACGCCTGGCCGAGCCGCTTCATCCGGAAACACTGCTCAACCTTGGCATCGTCCTTGCCGTCGGTATCGTGCTGCTGGGCTGGGCCGCGACATGGTTTTACGTGCGCCGTGCCAACGGCAAGCTCGAGACGATGGTGCAGCAGATCCTGTCGGAGGCCGGACAATGAATCTCCAGGCCATTGCCATGTTCCTGCTCTTCGTCGCGCTGACGCTGGGCATCACGTACCGGGCCTCCTCGCGCACCCGGACTGCCAATGACTTCCTTACCGCAGGCGGCGGCATCACGGGTATGCAGAACGGCCTGGCCGTGGCGGGCGACTACATGTCGGCTGCCACGCTGCTCGGCGTAGTCAGCCTGGTCTATGCACGCGGTTTTGATGGGCTGCTGTATATCGTCGGGTTCTTCATCGGCTGGCCGGTCATGCTGTTCCTGATGGCCGAACGGTTGCGTAATCTCGGCAAATTCACCTTTGTCGACATTATTTCGGACCGGCTCGATCCCGTCAGCACGCGCTGCATTGCAGCGGCCAGCAGCCTGGTGGTGGTGCTGCTCTACCTGATCGTGCAAATGGTCGGCGCCGGCGAGTTGGTGCAGTTGTTGTTCGGCATCGACTATGCCTATGCCGTCGTCGGGGTCGGCGCGCTGATGATGATCTACGTGACTGTTGGCGGCATGATCGCCACGACATGGGTGCAGATCGTCAAGGCAGTGCTACTTCTGTTCGGCGGCTCGTTGCTGATGCTCCTGGCCCTGGGGCATTTTGGCTTCAGCCTTGAAGCGCTGGCTGCCAGGGCAATCGCGGTGCACCGCAGCGGCCCCGCCCTGCTCGCGCCGGGCACGCTGTTCGCCGATCCGGTCTCGGCGCTCTCGCTGTGCGTGGCCACCGTGCTCGGGCTGTCGGGACTCCCGCATATCCTGATGCGCTTCTTTACGGTGCCGAATGCGTGCGAGGCACGCAAGAGCGTGTTGGTGGCCAGCACCTGCATTGGCTACATGTTCCTCGCCATGTTTGCCATCGGTCTTGCGGCCATCGTGATCGTCGGTACCGAGCCGCGCTACTTCGAAGGCGGCCAGGTTGGCGGCAAGCTGCTCGGCGGCGGCAATATGGTTGCAATGCATCTCGCCAGCGCGACCGGCGGCAACCTGTTCCTCGGGTTCCTGGCGGCGGTCGCCTTTGCCACGATTCTCGCCGTGGTGTCTGGCCTGACGCTCGCGGGCGCTTCCGCGATCTCGCATGACATCTACGCCGGTGTCCTGCGGCGCGGCTCTACCACCGATGCAGCCGAGGTCTCCGTCACCAAAAAGGCCACGCTCGCCATCGGCATCGTCGCGGTGCTGCTGGGGATTGCCTTCAAGGGGCAGAACCTGGCGTTCCTGGTCGCGCTGGCTTTCAATGTAGCGGCATCGGCGAATTTTCCGGTGCTGGTGCTGTCGATGTACTGGCGCGGCCTGACCACCCGGGGCGCGGTCTGGGGCGTGGCGTCGGGCCTGGCGTCGTCGGTCGCGCTGGTGATACTTTCCCCCGCCGTCTGGAAGAATGTGCTGGGGCATCCTTCAGCCATCTTTCCGTACGACCACCCGGCCCTGTTCACGGTCCCGCTCGCGTTCCTGGTCACATATCTGTGCTCGCGCTTCGACCGCAGCGCCAGGGCCGAGGCAGAGCGACTGGCCTTCGACGCGCAACTGGTCCGCGCACAGACCGGCCATGGAGCAGAGGCACCGTCCAGCCACTGAAACCCGGCGCATGACCCGGCGCGGGTTGCGCGCCAAACCGAGGTGCAACCCGCTGCGGTAGCCCCGTGCTAGGTCGCTGCAGGCGTCAGCGCGGCATAGAACGCCGCGTTGTCCCAGTAAGCTCGCATGAATTCGATCCGGCCATCCGTGTCCATACGAACGATAAAGACGTGCGGCAGCGAGAAGGACTGGCCTCGGCTTGCGATCCCGAGCACGTCCCGGGCCTGCGTGCCCGTGATGGTCACCTCGGCAATCGCGGTGCGCTGGTCATCGTCGCCATAGACCGCGGTGACCTGGTTGTTCAAGTCCGGGAAACCATCCATCAGTGCGCGCCAGATTGCCTTGCCGGCCTCGCCAACCGGCCCCTCCATTGCCATGGGGACATAGTCGATCCGCGCATCTTGAGAAAACATGGCAAGCATGCCGTCTATGTCATGCTCACGGTAGCGGGCGAAGAATGCCTTGACGATCTCGATCAGGTTCATCACGTATCTCCCTGGAAACACCCCCCGGCAAGCTAGCTCCGCGTTTCAGGGCGCTGCGCGAGCCGAGGCAGGTCCCGACCCAGGCCGCTGCGGACCGCCTGGATGCGGGAGTTCACTTTCAGCTTCTCAAAGATATTCTTCAGATGCCACTTCACGGTTTCCGGGGCGACGCGAATGGCGCGGGCAATCTCCTTGTTGGAAAGCCCTCGTGCCACGTAGTCGAGAATTTCCACTTCACGGGCGCTTAGCCTGCTGGCGGACGCCGGCTCCACCTGGTCATCCGCGGCGTCTGGCGCGCGTGCCGGCGCATCGAAGCCCGCGCATAGCCTCCTCACATACCAGGGCTCAACCTCGGCCAGGCGGTCTTGCTGCTGACGCAGCGCGTCAAGGATTTCCCGGGCCGCAGGCCCGGCATCGAGAAACACGCGGTACAGACCGTTAGCCTGGCCATACGTGAGCGCGGCACGCATGGCCTCCACAGCCTCCACACGCTCGCCCGCACTGTGCAGGGCGACCGCCAGCATCACTGATATCTGGGCGGAAAGGTACTGCATGCCCGCCGCACGCAACTCAGCCTGCACGCCCCGCAAGATGGGAACCGCTTCCGCCGCCCGGCCACGCGCCACCAGCAGACGGCAATGCGCCATCTGGAAACGCTGCCAGGTCTCCAGGTAGCTGCCCTGCAAGCCCGCTGGCCGCTGCCCGACAAGCGCTTCCAACTCGTGGCCGATCCTCGTGGCGCGGCCCAGGTCGCCGGACCGGATACCGATCCGGATCGCCTCGGCCTTGCATGCGACCTGCATGCGCAACCATCGGCGGCTTCTGGCAACGGCTTCCGCGTTTTCTACGACCCGATAGGCTTCGTCCTGCTTCCCCGCCAGCAGCCTCAGGCGCGCCAGCGTCACGCAGAAGCCGACCAGTGGCCCCAGCGAGCACGATTGCATCGCCATCTCGAGCCGCCCTTCCAGCAGTTCGGCGACCCGGTCCAGGTCATTCCATTCATAGTGGATGGCGGCCAGGTAGCCGACCGGGAGCACCGATGCGGCAGACTGCCGGCCGGCGCGCGCGTTGGATTCGCGCAGCACATCCTCCAGGGTCTGAACGGCCTCGCCCAGCCTGCCTTCCACGAACAAGCTGAGCCCAACCATGCTTTGCCGGTACACCTTGGCGTAGATCGGCGTATCAGCGCCGGTATTGAGGGTGAGCGTGCGCCGCAGGCGTTCGACCTCGTCAAACCCCGCTGCATAGCTGAGCCCGAAGATCTGTGTGGTCAGCCCGATGCCCTCTTCCCATGAGCCGGTTTCGGGGCCGAGCGCCAGCACCTTGCGGCCCATTTCCAATGAGAGTTCGCTTTCATCGGACAGACCCGCGATTAGCGCCGTGACCGCCTGCAACTCGACGCGCACTACCTCGGTCAAGGGCAGCCGCCCGTGGCCGATGTCCTCCTCGACCGCCTGCAACACCGCTTTGGCCGCCACTGTCTGCATCGTCAACGCGAGCGCCCAAGCCTGCGCCAGGCGCAGGCGCAGCCGGCCATGCACCGCCTCGGGGGGCAGCTTGGCAACCCAGCTCAGCACCGTCCGCACGTCGCTGGCCTCGACCAGGGTCATCGCGCATTGCTCGACCCAGCCGGCGGCGCGATCGACATCCCCCGCGGCCAAGGCGTGCCGGACCGCTTCCTGCCACAGCGATTGCGCCGCAAACCATTCACTGGCCCGGCGATGCAATGCGGCAACTTCGTGCGGACGCTCCCTGACCAGGCGTTTTCTCAGGTATTCGGCAAACAGCGCGTGATAGCGGTACCACTGGCCCTCGGCGTCCAGGGGTCTGACGAACAAATTCCGAGCCATCAGCCACTCGAAAGTGGCATGCGACTTGCTGGAGCCTGTCACTGCCTCGCACAAGGGCACCGACATTCGGTCCAGCACCGAGGTCTGCAGGAGAAAAGTCTGTAGCGGCTCGGGGACGTGAACAAATACGTTCTCGTTCAGATACGCTTCAACGCTGCGCCGGACGAACGGCAAGCGCTCGGCAAAGACGTCTGGCTTGTCGCTTGCGCTTAATGCAAAGGTCGCCAATTGCAAGCCAGCCGCCCAGCCTTCGGTCGCTCGAAGCAGGACCTCAGTCTGGGCAGCGCTCAGTTCATGCCCGGAAACGGCGGAAAAAAACGCCTGCGTCTCGGCGCTGTCAAAGCGCAGGGCTTCCGCATCCAGCATCAGCAATTGACCCCGGGCTTCGAAGTAACTCAGCGGAAAGCCTGGCTCGCCCCGCCCCGCGACGAGTAAATGCAGGTTCTCCGGGGCATAGCGCAGCAGCCGGAACACCGCCTCGTGGATGGCGGGCGCTGCCAGCCGATCGAAATCATCCAGCACCAGCACCATCCGGCGCGGCAGCGCCAAGACCGCATTGAGTAGCTCGGCAAACATTGCGTCCGCCGGCGCCAACGGGTCCGGCGCCAGGCCGCACGGGATCTGAACGCCGGCCCGGCTGCAGGCATCCCTGGCCGCTGCGAGCAGGTAGGCGCCGAACTGGAAGAGATCGTCGTCGTCTCGGTCGATACTGAGCCAGCCAACGGCGCAGCCTTCCTGCGCCATGACCGTCTTCCATTCACTCAACAGCGAAGTCTTGCCGAAGCCGGCGGGGGCTACCAGAACCGTCAGCTTGCGTTCCATGCCAGGGCGCAACAGCTCGATGGCGCGCTTGCGACGGATATAGTGACGCGTTCTCGGCGGCGCCAGCTTTGTCAGGATCAAGGCTGGCCGCCATTGGGGCAGTTGCGCAGCGGCGACCGGCGATGATTGGGTCATGCGTGGCTCTTCCTAACGGCGGGTGCGACCACTACACGATCACACTCCATTTATCCGCCTGCTCCCGGCGCACCATCTCGGCGGCTGAATCAGGCGTGATGGTTCGGTAGCGATGCGACGCGGCGGTGATGACATCGATCATGGCATCGATCATTTCCTGCGGGTCATGCTGGTTATTCAGCGGACGCTTTACCCGCGACTGCATCTCGGGACACTTATGAAGCTTCTCCCCAAGACAAGAGGGTCTTCTTGCCACTCGCATCTAACTTTCCTTCACTAGGATCAGCCGAGCAGGTCTGGATGCGACTGTAACGGATGATCGCCGAAACGGAAGTCAAGCCACAAGGGCAGGAGATACCGTCAGCGGGGGGGACGGCGGGGGGCTTGGCCGGCGATGCCCACTCGCCGCTGTTTCCGGGCGTTGCTTTGTACTTCGGTGATACCTCCTGGGCTGATCCGAACGCCGCTTTCAGCATTGCCAGGACCTGTACTGGGTACCCCCCCACTTAGGGAGGCTCCTTGCAAACACCGCAGCGATACGGGAATGATTGCGTCAGCGATGCGAACGGCGTGTCTCGCGTTTCCACTAATAGTTTCTCGCAAATGGGAATCGCAAGGCATAGATTGGTTCGCGCATCTTTAAGCACTCCGGCGCCGCCAGCTACGGGCCAGGCCTGGCTCGGCAAGCGCGAGATGAATCCAAGGAACCTGCCATGTCGACTATCTCAAGACGCTCCTTTGTCCAGTCCATCAGCGCCGCAACACTCGCGCCGGGAATGTTGCTCGCCTCGGCCGAGGCTGGAGCGTCCGAAAGCTCCGCACTGCCCAAAGGGGCCGGCGCAAACTACGCCGATTACAAGCATATCCAGGTCACCAAGGACCGCCACGGCGTCGCCACCGTTACATTGAACTATGCGCCGCTCAACCTGCTCGATGAGGTACTGTCGGATGAGTTCGACCGCGTGACCCGCCAACTGGAACAGGATGCGGGGGTGCGCGTCATCATCCTGCAGAGCGCCGTTCCGAAGTTCTTTATCGCTCACTCGGGCTTGCGCCGTGTCGGCTCCGCACCGAAAACGACTTCGAATACACGTACCTTCCGCCTGACCCAAATGCTCGGCGAGCGCTTGCGCAACATGCCAAAAGCCGTGATCGCCAAGGTTGAGGGCATCGCCCGTGGCGGCGGCTGCGAGATCGCGCTGGCCGCGGACATGTGCTTCGCCGCGATCGGCAAGGCTGTGTTCGGCCAGCCCGAAGTCGTTTGCGGACTGGTCCCTGGCGGGGGCAACACACAGCGATTGCCGCGGCGCATGGGGCGCGCACGTGCCCTTGAGGTGCTGCTCGTCGGCGAAGACTTCTCGGCAGAACTGGCCGACCACTACGGCTATATCAATCGTGCGCTGCCGGCCGATGAACTGGGGCCATTCGTGGACAGGCTCGCACGCCGCATTGCGACCTTCCCCACCACCACCATCGCACACCTGAAAAAGGCGGTGGACATGGGCTCAGACGTATCGTTCTCCGAAGGGTTGTTGGTCGAAGCGCATGAAGCCGATCTTTGCGTAGCCAACGAAGCGATACAGGCGCGTGTGAAGGCGATACTCAAAGCGGGCGCCGAGACCTACGAAGGCGAACTCCATTTCCCCGACCTCTCTGCCAACCTGCCGCCCGCCGATTAGGCGATCTACCTGCCTCCGAACGGTCATCGCCCGCCGGTGCGAAAAAGCGTTGATACGAGCGAGAGAGTGCAGTGCACATAGCAAGGTGCCGGAATGCATGGCTCCTGCTGGTGATTGGGGGATTTCCCCTCATCCTTAAAGCCGGTGGAAACTAAGCACCAAAAACCCGTTCATCCTTAGAAGGAAGCCCATCATGACGTCCCAGACCGACAGCAAGCAGCCGACGCCTGATCAAGCCGAGCGCAACGCATTCTTCCCCTCCCCATACTCACTCTCACAATTCACTTCGCCAAAGTCGGACCTCTCCGACGCCGACTATCCGGACGCTTATCAGGGCGGCCGCTGGAAAGTTCTGCTCGTCGCTGCGGACGAGCGCTATCTCCTCACCGGAAACGGTACCTTCTTCTCTACTGGCAACCATCCCGTCGAGACCCTGCTGCCCATGTATCACCTGGACCGCGCAGGCTTCGAGTTCGACATTGCCACGTTATCCGGCAACCCGGCCAAGTTCGAATGGTGGGCGTTCCCTTCCGAGGACGCCGAGATAAAGTCCCTCTACTCAAAGTACGAGCAAAAGTTCCAGCAGCCCCTCAAGCTTGCTGACGTGGTCAGTTCCTTGAACACGGATGCAAACTACATTGCCGTCTTCATCCCTGGTGGACATGGTGCCCTGATGGGGCTACCCTTCAGCGCAGATATGAAGGCAACGCTTCAGTGGGCCATGCAAAACGACAGGTTCATCATCACGCTTTGTCATGGGCCTGCCGCCCTGCTTTCCGCAAGCGTCGACGAACCTAACGGTGGAGATCTGTTCCGCGGCTACCGCATCTGCGCATTTCCAGATTCCATGGACAAGCAGACCCCGGATATTGGCTATATGCCCGGCCCCTTGCGTTGGTTCTTTGGCGAGAAGCTTGCAGCGATGGGAGTCGAGATCGTAAACACCAAAATCGATGGGAGTACTTTCCGTGACCGGAAGCTCCTCACAGGTGACAGCCCGTTCGCTGGCAACAATCTTGGCAAGCTGGCTGCGCGCGCGCTACTCGATGAAGTGCAGAGTACGGGTGGGCGCTAGTTGTGAGTCGTCAAGACGTTATCTCCTGACGCAGGTCGGGACATGCGCGCAAGGGCGCCGACACCGTTTGGTGGTCGGCGCCAATTGTTGAGGTATGGGTTCGGGCGCGACGCCCAACGGGCTATCCTCAACGCCACGCCTGCGTAAACTCGCTGATCACCCTCTCCAGGTGGTTACGCATTGCCGCCCGCGCCGCTGTCGCGTCGCGCGCCATCACCGCAGCGAAGATGCGCTGATGGTCTTCCTGCGATGCCTCCCGCAGCTCCGTGGTATGGAAGTGTTCCTCGATCTTGCCCCATAGCGGATCGCTGCGCCCGCTGTCCCACAGTGCGGTGACCATATGCAGCAGGACCCGGTTGCCGGTCGATTCGGCCAGGCACAGGTGGAACTGCCGGTCCGCCGCCTCGTTGGCCTGCTTGTCGTCCATGTGCTCGCGCATCAGGCTCAGGGCCGCAAACATACGATCAAGGTCGCCGTCCTTGCGCTCGCTGGCCGCCAGGCCGGCGATTTCCGATTCAATCAGCGCCCGGGCGCGCAGCGATTCTATCGGCCCCGGCCGCCAGGGCATCTCGAACGGCTCGCGACCGGACGCGGGCGCTTCTGCGCAGACGTAGATCCCGGAGCCGCCGCGCACTTCGACCAGTCCTTGCACCTCCAGCGCGATGATGGCCTCGCGCACCAGGGTGCGGCTGACGCTGAACCGCTCGGCCAGCGTGCGTTCGGACGGCAAGCGCATGCCGGCGGAGAACTCTCCGGATGCGATCAATGCCTGCACCTGGCTGGCCAGGCTCAGGTACGAACGGTCGCTGGCCGCTGCCGAGTTCTCGACTGTCGGACGGGTTACTAGATCGCTGGTGGAATGTGGCATCGCAGGTGAGGCGGCGGCTACCCAACGTGGTCACCGGTTGACCACTCGCCACTAGAAGGGGGTGGCTGGACAGTGCCTGATGCACACCATGGTAAACCATGACGGCAAAATTGGGCAACCTCTTCATAATTGGTGTACCAGATTACCCAATCCGGTACACCAATGCGCGTGCCTACCGGCCATGACGCGCGCTGGTTCAGACCGGATATTCCACTCTCTTCTGCCGCATCAGAATCGCCTCAAGGAAGCCCACCCATGAAGATGTCGTTCCGCTGGTTTGGCCCGACCGACCCCATCCCTCTCGAATACATCCGGCAGATCCCGGGCATGACCCACATCGTCTCGGCCATCTACGACGAACCGGTTGGAGAGGTATGGCCGCTGGACAAGATCCTGGCGCTCAAAGCCACCATCGAGGCGGCGGGGCTGCAGTTCAGGGTAGTTGAGTCGGTCCCGGTCCATGAGGACATCAAGCTCGGCAAGCCGACGCGCGACCGGTTGATCGCCAATTATCAGCAGAACATCCGGAACCTGGCCGCAGCGGGCATCGAGGTCATCTGCTACAACTTCATGCCGGTGTTCGACTGGACCCGTACGGAACTGGCAAAGAAGCTCGATGACGGCTCGACCTGCCTTGCCTTCAGCACCCGCGAGGTAGAACAGGTCGACGTCAGCCAGGGTATCGCCCTGCCCGGCTGGGATTCCAGCTACGCGCCAGCAGAACTGCAGTCGCTGCTGGCCGAATATCGTGGCATCGACGAAGGCAGGCTATGGGAGCACCTGGAGCATTTCCTGCGCGCGATCATTCCGGTGGCGCAGGAGTTCGGCATCAAGATGGCCATTCATCCGGACGATCCGCCGCGCCCCATCTTCGGACTGCCGCGCATCGTCAAGAACCGTGACGACCTGGCACGCATCCTGGGGATCGTCGACACGCCGGCAAACGGCCTGACGCTGTGCTCCGGCTCGCTTGGCGCCGGCCCGCAAAACAATGTCGAGGCGCTGGTGCGCGAGTTCGGCGGCAAGGGACGCATCCACTTCGCCCATATCCGCAACGTCAAGATCACGCCGGAGGGAGATTTCGAGGAAACCGCCCACCTGTCGAGCTGCGGATCGCTGGATATTGCCGCGATCGTCAAGGCGTACCACGACGTCGGCTTCCAGGGCTATTACCGCCCCGACCACGGCCGCATGATCTGGGGCGAGACGGGCAAACCGGGATACGGCCTTTATGACCGCGCACTCGGCGCGGTCTATATCAACGGGATGTGGGAAGCGATGGAAAAGACGGCCTGAAGCGCCGTGGGGCTGCGGCCCAGTCAAAACATAATCGGAGACCTGTCATGACAATCACTAAGAAATCGCCCGTGAATTCGCGCCGTTCCGCGTTGATCCTGGGCGTCGCAGCGCTTGGCCTTGGTGCGCTGGCAACGACCACCGCCTGGGCGCAGACCAACTGGCCGACCAAGCCAGTAACGCTGCTGGTGGGCTTTCCGCCCGGTGGCCAGACCGACTTCGCGGGACGTGCACTGCTTAACGGCCTGCAGAGTTCGCTCGGCCAGTCGTTTGTCATCGACAACAAGGCCGGCGTGAACGGCAATATCGCCTCCATTGAGGTCATGCGCGCGGCGCCCGACGGAAACAAGCTGCTGGTAGGCAACGGCTCGATGACGATCATGCCGCACGTCTACACCAAGCTTGGCATCGTCGATCCGCAGAAGCTGACGCCGATAGGCGTGATGCTGCAGTCGCCGCTGGTCCTCGTCGTGCCCGCCAGTTCGCCCATCAAGACGTACGCGCAGTTCGTCGAGGAGGTCAAGGCGCGCGACAAGTCAGGCAAGACCATCGACTATGGCTCGGGCGGTACCGGCGCATTGCCGCATGTCACGATGGAACTGCTGCGCGAGCGCATGGGCGGCCCGAAGATGAACCATGTGCCCTACAAGGGCAGCAGCCCGGCCATGATCGACCTGATGGCCGGGCGCCTTGATGCGATGTTCGATGCCACCTCGGTCGTCGCGCCTTTCATCAAGTCGGGCCAGTTGCGGCCGCTGATGGTCACGGGACCCAAGCGCGTGGCCATGATCCCGGACGTGCCAACGGCCACCGAGAGCGGCATCAAGGACTTCACCATCATCTCGTTCATCGGTCTGTACGGACCCCCGGGCCTGAGCCCTGACATCGTCAAGAAAGCCAACGGTGCATTGAATACGGCGCTGAAGGATCCGGCCGTCGTCAAGAGCATCGTCGACCGCGGCGACGAGCCCGGCGGCGGCACGCCCGAGCAGCTCGCAACGCTGACCCGCACCCACTACAAGATGTGGGGCGAGGTGGTGAAGGCCAACAACATCACGGCTGATTAAGGCTACGCAGGCCGGTGAATGCCGGCCTGTCGCCAGCGTCGCGAGGGCTTTAGGGTTGACCAGCCTCCGCAGGATGAGCGATGCGCGGAACCACTATTCATGTAAGTCTTCGTGACGCAAAATGAATCGGCGCGCATCGTCGCACCAGGGCGCCTGCCTTTGCGGGCAAGTGGAGTTTGAACTTGCTGGTGAGCCGCTAACCTTTTCCGCTCCAATGATTGCTCTACGAAGTTGGATGGCGGACACCGTTATCCACTGCAGGTGCCCGGCGATGTGCGCGCGTGCCAGCGTCAAACACTGCGACACTGAGCAGGGCGAAAGCCCACGCACCGATCGCCCCGTACAGCATCACGAACCCGAAGCCGTGTACGAGAGCCGCATTAGCGATCACGCCGTGCGGGTCGACAGCCGCGATTTCAGCGCCGCTCTGCGTGAAATGTCCGATATTGCCTCCGGCTACCTGTGCTGCGAGCAAACGAAGCGACGAGGTTTCTGGAAAACTGGAAAGTGCGCGGGTCAGATAAGCATGCACGCCCTCGAGAAGAATAAGGCCCATCAGCGCGATATTGATCGCCAGGCTGATCAGTCTCGCGCTCATATCAATACCCGACGCCATGCCTGCGCGGTTTGGCGAGACTGAACCCATGGCTGTATTGGTGGCCGGTGTATTGGTCAGGCCCAGCCCCGTTCCGCACAACAGGCAACCCGGCAGCATTGTGAGCCAGCTCGCGCCCTCCGCGCGTGCGCCAAACATCATCAGCAGGAAGCCAAGGCCGATGGTGAACATGCCGAGCGGAATGACCCTGCGCGCCTCAAACCTGAGTGCAAGTCGCTCTGCAAACGGTGGCACGACAAGCGTCGGTACCGTATAGGCGAGCAGCGACAATCCGGCGGTCACGCTCGTGTAGCCAAGGGCGCCCTGAAAATAGATCGGCAGGTAGATCATGAACGGCCAGTAGCTGAAGTTCATGCCGATTGATCCGAACAGCGCGCCGGAGAACGAGCGGATCTTGAACACCGAAAAGTCGAACATGGGTCGAGGGCTGCGCTTCTCGACAAAGATAAATGCAACGAAGCTCAATACCGTCGCGGCGACGATACTCAATGCAGCGGGACTGGAATATCCCAGATCCGAGCCTTGCGTGATGAAGTAGACGAGCCCGAAGCACGACACGGAAAGAGTCAGGATGCCAAGAGCGTCCAGACGTTGCGCATTTGGGTCCCGGGATTCCTGTACGCCGGCCAGCACCAGAGCCAGTGCGACGATAGAGACCGGCGAATGAACCAGGAAGACCCACTGCCAGTTGGCAACTGCGACGATCAGGCCGCCGATAATCGGACCAAAGCCAAGGCCGATGCCGAAGATGATTCCCCAGGCGCCGAATGCCTTGCTGCGTTGCCTCCCTTCCGGGAATTGATGCGAAAGCACTGCCACTTGGCAGATCAGCATGGCGCCGCCGGCAATTCCCTGAAGACACCGACTGGCGATCAGGACCGGCGCGCTCTGCGCGAGCCCGCAGCCCAGGGACGTGAGCCCGAACAGCACGATGCTGGCCACATAGATGCGTTTGCGTCCGAAGCGGTCCGCCAGCGCCCCAGTCGCCATCAGCACCGCGGTGCAGGCAAGTGTATAGGCGTTCATGATCCATTGAATCTGGCTGAAATCGGCGTTCAGCACATGCTCAATGGTCGCGAGGACCGTCGGGACACTGGATATTTCGAGACCGAACATCAGCGAGGTCAGGCAGACCGCAGCTAGCGCAAGTATGTTTTTGGGAAGGCGGACGAGGGTCATGGAAAGTGTGGGTGAAAGGGGCAGCCGCATGTTCACAGCGGATGTAGACGATTGCAGAGGCCCGCAAGGAACCGGCTCCGCTTGTCTGATCCATCGCTTGGCTAGCTTACGAAACGTCGCCAGGTCTTGCGCGCCGTTTCCGGCCATCTCCTTTCCAGACGAGGTCCCGCTTCCCTCGACGCGCTCCAAAGAAAAATTGCGAATCGTCTGATCGCCATCCACACTGAAAAGGCAAAAACTAGAGCTATCACCGAAACAACGGTGATCGGGAGTCGAAGCCCGCTTATCATCAACGGATGGTCGCTCAGGCGACCATCCCCACACGCACGCGCGCGTCGTTCCACTATGGCGGGCCGGGCGGGGCAGCCGTCAGGCTGGCCGGGCTTCGTTGGTGATCCGGTACTTCGACCCCCGCTGTCAGGCCCGCCACCCTCTACTGTTTGCATCAGGCGGGTCTCCCAACCTTCTTCAGGAGAACGCAATGCAAGAGAAACCCCATCCGCAGCACGACACCATCTTCGTCGGCATTCCGGCCGAAACCCTGGAATCGCTCGACCGGATCCAGGCCGGCCTGGGCAGCGTCCTGTCGCTGCTGGAAGTAGAAAGCGAACGGTCCGAGGGATGCCACGGCGTCCATTGCCTGCTGGCAATGATCAAGATGCAGGTGGATCAGATGGCCGAGGCGTTGCAGCCTGAGGCTGAGACGTTATGACACCCGGCCTTCATGGCGCTGCCTGCGCCGTGCTGACACGCCGCAGGGCGCGTTCCCGTCCACCGGACATGTTGCAGAACACGGCGCAGGCTTCCGGTCCGTGCCGGTGCAATGGGATGACTGATTGACGGTCGCGCAAGCAATGAGGCCCGTCGCGTCGGCGACGGGCTATTTGTTTGCCGGTCCTGTATTCGACCGAATGCGGGGCGGGTATCAGCGATTGCGCGGCGATGCCGTGAGGCTGCGGCGCATTGTGCTGTCAGGATCTCAGGGACGTCTCTTTGTTCATTATTCTAGGCAAAACTTCGCGAATTGCCTAGAATACTGGACAAATGCCAGCCTTTACCGATACCACTTCCGTCCTGGAGCGCCATTTGCTCCTGCAACTGGGCGACCGCATCAAACGCCTGCGGAAGGCCCAAGGTCTTGGGACGGTCGAGATGGCCAAACGCGTCGGCATCTCCCGGACGACTCTTGCTGCCGTTGAAGCAGGCGACCCCGCACCAACCATGGGCACATATCTGCGTGTCATGTCCGTGTTGGGGGTTGCCGGTGACCTTGCCCTGCTGGTCAGCGATACGTTCCAACCGGCGCCAGCGGACTCGGCCGCCGCCTCATCCAGGCGCGCCATCCCTCAGGTTCAGGTTCGGGTCAGGACTGATCCAGGCCGGCATGAGGCTCAGGACTTGCAGAGCCTGGCGCTGCACAAGGAAGCGATCCGCCTGATTCAGGATGACCCCGCGCTACTGAACCGGGCACGGGAAGTCCTCAGGCGATGGCGTGCACGGGGAGACTCGCGGTCTGACTCACTCTGGGCGGAGTGGGAAACGATTCTTGCGAAGCAGTCGTGGCGCAAAGCGCTGGGCCGAACCCGGCGTGCCCAGGAACTGCGCCAGGCGTCTCCGCTGCCCACGCTGCTACCAGATGCCGTTCGGCAACAAGTGCTGGCACAGATGCAGGCGCTGAAAAAAGGTGTTGTCCTTGGGGACCAGGAATGAAGCGGGAAGACCTGGAGCACATCATTCGGGCGGCGGCCGAGATCACGAATGAATATGAGTTCGTTGTCGTTGGCAGCCAATCCATCCTGGGACCCATTCCCAATCCTCCGGCGGTTTTCACGATGTCCGCGGAGGCTGACATCTATCCACTCAATGCCACCCATAAGGCCGATGCGATCGATGCGGCGATTGGCGAAGGCTCACGCTTTCACGAGACGTATGGGTATTACGCGCAAGGCGTCGGGCCAGAAACAGCGTGTCTGCCGGCCGGGTGGGAAAGCCGTTTGCAGCGCATCCAGACAACGGGAACGAATGGACGCGTCGGCTATTGCCTTGATCTTGTTGACCTCTTCATGGCAAAGGCCGCAGCGGATCGTGACAAGGACCGAGTCTTCTGTATGGCCCTGATACAGCATGGCTATGTCTTGCCGCGTACAGCAATCAGTCGCGTCGACGACATGCCAATAGAGAAAGCCGCACAGGGACGACTGCGCGCACGCATCAAGCGCTGGACGAAGGCCTTGCGCGACCAGGGGCATGTGGTGCCCGCTGACGACGCCTAGCTTGCCCTTCAGCGGTAGCCATCGGCGCGCCAGCGAGCTCACACTTTCTCTGATGACGCAATGAATTGCGCCGGATGCCGACCATCCATCGGCTCCACTGGTTGTTCGATGTCTTCAAGCACCAAGAAACACGAAGTCGCTGTCATCTGTGGTATGTGCATCGCTCACCAAAATTGCGTCATAGCCGCGCACCAGCGCACCATGCATCGTTGAGCGAACACACATGTCCGTCTGCGCGCCGGCCACAAGCAGTTTGCCAGCGCGGAGACTCGATAGCACCGACTCTAGATCGGTCCCTTCGAACGCGTCACGATAGCTTTTTTCGACAATCGCTTCACCCGGCGCCGGAGCGAGTTCGGCAACAATCTGCCAGGCTTCGCTGCCCGCCTTTAGTTCTTCGTCGGCGTGGCGAACCCATACAACTGGTACGCCGGCATTGCGTGCCCGCTCGATGAGCATGTTGACAGCGCCCAGTACTTCATGACGTCGATATGCGTTCGCAACGACTTGATTTTGAAGATCGATAACGACAAGTGCGGTGTTGGGGCGGTCGGCTAACGTGATTCGAAAGACATCTCACTGTAGATATCTCTACAACGTTGAAATAGCCGTTATAGGCTTCTAACATCCGCCCATGACCGCAACCACTCCATCCTGGGCGCTTCTGATCGTCACGCTTCCCACGTCCGGCGCCACCGCGCGCATGCGGATCTGGCGTGCGATCAAGAGCATGGGTTGCGCCGCCCTGCGTGACGGGGCCTATCTTTTGCCCGGAGGCGTGGAGCAGGTCGGCCAGTTGCACCAGCTGGCTGACGAAACCCGGCAGGAAAACGGCCAGGCCTGGCTGCTGCAAGTCAGTGCCGGAAATCCGGACGACGAGATCGCGTTGCGCGCCTTGTTCGACCGCGGCGCTGACTATGACGAACTGCAGACTGCGCTGGCCGAAGCGCTTGAGGCGCTTTCCGACCAGAACGGCGCCGAACTGAATCGACTGCTGCGCCGCCATGAGCGCGCCTATGAAGCGATCCGCCGGATCGACTTCTTTCCGAATGAGGCGTCGCGCCGCGCAGAAGCCGGATGGAATGATTTCAGCCGGGCCGTCGAGGCAATTCAGTCCCCAGGCGAGCCCCAGCCGCTCACACGTACGATCCCGCGCCGTGATGCCGCGCAGTATCAGGGGCGGCGCTGGGCCACGCGCCGCCACCTGTGGGCGGACCGCGTGTCCAGCGCCTGGCTGATCCGGCGCTTCATCGATCCCCATGCCCGGTTCCTCTGGCTGGAAAGCCCCGCCGATTGCCCGGACGATGCACTGGGCTTCGACTTCGACGGGGCGACCTTTACCCATGTGGGCGATCGCGTTTCCTTTGAAGTGCTACTGGCCAGTTTTGGACTCGAGGCCAACCGAGGACTCAGCCGGCTTGCCAGAGTTGTCCATGCACTGGATATCGGCGGTATCTCGGCGCCGGAAGCCAGCGGCTTCGAAGCCGTGCTGGCCGGCGCGCGAGCGCGGCTACAGGATGACGACGCGTTGCTGGCGGAAATCAGCTCGGTGCTGGATTCGCTCTACGCGCATTTTTCAGCCAACAACAGACCCTGACTCGATCTCTCCAAAACCATGGCACCACAGCAAGGCCCTGACCGTCCCGCCTATATCCTCTGGCAGTTGGTGGCCTATTTCCTTCGGTTGGGGACCCTGGGCTTCGGCGGCCCGGTAGCTCTGGCCGGCTATATGCACCGCGACCTGGTGGAGCGGCGTGGCTGGATCACCGATGGCGACTACAAGGAAGGCCTGGCGCTGGCGCAACTGGCACCAGGCCCGCTGGCCGCGCAACTAGCCATTTATCTCGGCTACGTGCACTACCGCATCCGGGGTGCAACGCTGGTTGGTCTGGCATTCGTGCTGCCATCATTTCTCATGGTGCTGGGATTGGGCTGGGCTTATGTCCGTTTTGGCGGACTGGCCTGGATGCAGTCCGTGTTCTATGGAGTTGGCGCCGCCGTCATCGGCATCATTGCCATCAGCGCATACAAGCTCACCACCAAAAGCGTGGGCCGCGACAAGCTGTTGTGGGCGATCTACCTGACGCTGGCTGCCGTGACCGTCATCACGGAATCCGAGATCGCCTGGCTGTTTCTCGCCGCCGGCGTACTGGTCTGGTTCTGGCGTGCGCCCCCGAAGTGGGTGCGCCAAAGCGGCGCCAATGCGCTGGCGGCCACGCAGATGCCGGCTGCAAGTGGCCTGTTCAGCGCGCTAGACTGGCCGCTGCTGTCACAGCTCGGCGTGTTCTTTGCCAAGGCGGGCGCCTTTGTATTCGGCTCGGGTCTTGCGATCGTGCCGTTTCTCTACGGCGGCGTGGTAACGGAATACCACTGGCTCAACGAAAAGCAATTCGTCGATGCGGTGGCGGTGGCCATGATAACTCCCGGCCCCGTGGTCATCACGGTGGGATTCATCGGTTACCTGGTGGCCGGACTGCCCGGGGCTTGCGTGGCGGCATTGGCGACCTTCCTGCCGTGCTACCTGTTCACGGTACTGCCCGCCCCATACTTCAAGAAATACGGGAAGCTTCCCGCCATCCTCGCCTTTGTCGATGGTGTCACGGCGGCAGCGATTGGCGCGATTACCGGGGCCGTGATCGTGCTGGCCAAACGTTCGATCGTCGATGGTCCCACCCTGGTGCTGGCGCTGGTCACGGTCGCACTCTTGATGAAGTTCAAGAAGCTGCCTGAGCCGGTCATCATCACCGGCGCCGCGTTGATCGGCCTGGCCGTTTATCCAATGCTGCACCACTGAGCCCCTGACAAGGCAGCCTGGCTGCAAACCCTGTCACTCCCCGCTCATCGCCCGCACGGCGCCAAATTGTTGCCCTTCGCTCAACATACTGAAGGCCTTCGCGACGCTACTGGCAATCGCTCCCCCTGCCTAGAATCGGTTGCAACGATGGTCGCACGGAACGCGCGACGGTCGGAGAAGGATGTCCGCGCAACGCAGCGGAACATGCCTGCCGCCGAGTGCGGTTTTCCCACCCATTGACAGGACTCCCGATGATGAGCGAAACAACCCGCAATGTGCAGCCGGTTACCGCCAACCTTGGCAAGGATGGTGCCGGCGAACTCGTGCCCTCCCGCTATGCCGTGCGCGTGGGTGACGTCGATGTCGTACTGGTCAGCGATGGCATCCTGCCGCTGCCGACCTCGACCATGTCCACCAACGTAAGCCAGGCTGACCGCAACGCCTGGTGCGATGGCCGCTTCCTGCAACGCGACACCTTCGACTGGGCGCTGAATATCGCGCTCGTGCGCAGCGGCGAACGCCTGATCCTGATCGACTCTGGCGTCGGCGACGGCTTCGAATATTTCACGCGCGCCGGTCGGTCGGTGATGCGCCTGGAATCGGCGGGAATAGACCTGGCTGCGATCACCGATATCGTGATCACGCATATGCATATGGACCACGTCGGCGGGCTGAACGTCGATGGCGTCAAGGCCAGGCTGCGGCCGGACGTGCGCATTCACGTGGCGGCCGCGGAAGTGGAGTTCTGGAAAAATCCGGACTTCAGCAAGACGGTAATGCCGGAAGCGGTGCCTCCCGCGCTCCGCAAGGCGGCGGCAAAGTTTGCGCAGATGTACAGCGAAAACATCGTCCAGTTCAACCAGACCGTTGAAATCGCAGCGGGCGTGTCGGCGCGCGTGACGGGCGGGCACACGCCGGGGCACTGCGTCGTGGACGTGGCATCGAACGGCGAGAAACTGACATTCGTCGGCGACGCGATCTTCGAAGTCGGCTTCGAGCGGCCCGACTGGCAGAATGGCTTCGAGCACGATCCCGAAGCCGCCACGGACGTGCGTATCGCGCTGCTCAACGAAGCCGCGGCAACCGGCTCCTTGCTGGCCGCGGCGCATGTCGCGTTCCCGTCGATCGGGCATGTTGCGAAGCACGGAGAAAGCTTCCGGTTCGTGCCGGTGCAATGGGATTATTGATTGAGGGTCCGGCAAGCAATAAGGCCCGTCGCACCAGCGCCGGGTCTTTTGTTCTTCAAACCCCGCAATCATGCAGAGGCGTTACCCGTTTCGCGAGCCAGACGGCGCCATTGCCCCGGCGTCATTCCCATCGTTTCCGTGAACGCTCGCCGAAACGCAGCTACGGACCCATACCCGACCGAATCCGCCACGGCCTCTGTGGTCATCGCCGGATTCTTCAGCGCGTTGGCGGCCAGGCTCATCCTGATATCGGTCAGCAATTCGATGGCCGAACGTCCGAGCTTGTCCTGGAAGTGCCGCATGAAGGTGGCGCGTGACATGCTGCACAAGTCGGCCAGATCCGGCAAAGTCCAGGGGCGCGCCGGATCGGCGAACATGGCCGAAATGGCTGGCGCCAGCCGTGGATGGCCGACAAGCGCCAACAAGCCTGCGGGGGCCTGTCCCGATTCGCTGGCGGCGCGCAGTACCAACGTGAACAGCGCTGAAGTAAGCGCGTTAAGCATGGCGCATCCGCCCAGTTTGTCGCCGGTGGACTCCATGCGCATCAGTTCCAGCAGGCCGGCCAGGTGATGCGAAGCGGACGACATGGCCTCTTCGCGATGGACGTCCATCGCACGTACTACCAGGTTCGTGGGCAGATAACTGCGAATCAGCCGATCATGGGGCGGCTCGATGAGAAATCGCCCGCATAACAGGTCCAGCTGCTCGCCCGGGCCATCATTCTGGCTGAGCATCCATCCTGCAGCACCGTGGCGATTGTGGGTACGACGCGGCTGCTGTCCACTGCCATCGTGCAGTACGTGGGCCGACCCGTGAGGCAATAGCACGATATCTCCTTCCACCAGTTCCAGCGTCGTCCACGTCTGCGGATTCTCGACAATCGCTCGGCCCTTGAGCACGACGTGGTACGGAATCTCGTGCGCCGCGGACTGAGGCCAGGCCACCCGCCATGGCGCACCATAGACGCAACGGACCTCCAGCCGCCCGGTGACGGTGATCATTTGCAGCAGTTGGCTCAGCCAGTCAACTTGGGACATTGGATCTCGGGAACCTGGAACGATCAAGCATCTTATGGCAATTGCACAGCGGTCTCTCGCTATTCAGTATCCCGGGAATCTTTCCCGGGTACCTCCAGGCTTGGGCATGGTGCTCGCATCGAGCCGAGACGAATCGATGCGAGCGGATCACGTCAGACCGAGCCGGCCGGCGCTACGGCAGGAAAGTCCTTCTCGGGATCAAACACGTTATTGATGAAGTTTGTCAGGGAAAACATGGCAACCAGCGCGACGATTTCCATGATGTTCGCATCCGTGTAGCCAGCATCGCGGACGGCTTTGAAATCGGCGTCAGTGACGTTGCCGCGGGTCTCGATGACTTTGTGCGCAAACTGGACCGCCGCGTCGCGCTTCGGGTCGGTGGCATGGCCCCTCCGGGCCAGAATGATTTCATCGGTCGCCAGCCTGGCCATATGCTCGGCGGTAAAGCTGTGAACCGTCAGGCAGTAATTGCAGCCGTTCACTTCGGAGACGGCGAGGCCGATGCTGTCACGCGTCTTCAGGTCGAGCGCCTTGCTCAATGAGCCCAGCAGGGTGGCCCATGCGTTGAACGCGATCGGACTTTGGGCGAAGGTCGCCATCATGTTCGGGGTAAATCCTATGTTCCTGGTGAACGCATCGAGGGTCGGTTTCGATTCGGCCGGCACTTGCTCCGGGTTCAGGGCATCAGTTCTTGGCATCGTAGTCTCTGTAAGGTACTGGCTTTACTGTTTGGGAATATCCATGTGCGGCGGCGGACCGCTTATAGCAGGTCCAACACATCGGCCACCGGCAGGCGCGGCTTCTGCGGCCAGTTTCCGGTGCGCTCCGCGCCTACGGACAAAAGCATGACCGGCACTTCGTTCCTGGCCAGTCCGAACTCGCGGTGCACTGCTTCAGCATCGAAGCCGATCATCGGCGTCGAACCCAGGCCTAGCGAGCGCGCGGCGTAGATCATCGCCGCCGCGCCAAAGGTGCCGCTGCGTACGGCCTCGTCCCGCTGGCGCTGCGGGTAATCCATGTACAGGTTGCGTGCGGGAATTTCCCATTCCGGCACCATTTCCGCCGGCATGATGCCCGCCTCCACCAGGGGCGCCAGGCGATCCGGTATTACGCTCGAATCGGCCAACTGACCACAGACGATGAAAGTCACGGCGGCTTCGGTGATCGGGGGCTGGTTCCAGGCGATCGGGCTGAGCCGTGCCTTGGCCTCGGCGGAACGTACGGCGATGAAGCGCCAGTTCTGCATGTGGAAGGATGTCGGCGCGCTGGTGCCGATTCGTACCAGCGCGCGAATTTCGTCGTCGCTCAAGGCGGCGGCGGGATCGTAGTACTTGGCCGCGCTACGGCTCAAGATACATTCGATGACTGCATTGGTCCGGGTGGTTTCCTTGGTCATGGAGGGCTCTCATCAGGTGGTTGGGAGCCTCCACTTTAGGTGTAGCCATTGCTCATTTCGAGACTCAATCTGCTCGAAAATATGCCCAAAAGGATCAAATCCGCAACTACTGCGCAGCGCCCTGTTTCCGCACGGCATGCGCTTCGGTGACTTCGCGTTGTGCCGCAGCCATTTTTCGTGGCCAGGTACTTTTGATATACGCCAGCACGGCAACGATGTCCTCATCGGACAGCGATTGCCCGAAGGCCGGCATATCGCTGACATACCCCTCCGGAGCCGTCACCCCGGCTACCAGCCCATTCTTGGTAATCGTGAATAGCACGGCGTCGGGATGATGCCAGGTATGGCCGGAAGCATCATGCGGAGGTGCCGGCATCCGACCGTTCGGCAGGCGCTCGCGCCAGTTGGGCTGGCCCTCCAGGTTGGCGCCATGGCATGCGGCGCATTGCTGTGCGTAGATCTTGCGGCCCTGCGCGACGCTGGCCGCATCGGTGGCATCGATGCGCAGCTTTCGTATATCGCCTGTCTTGCCGGCATTGGATGGCGTATCGAGGTACCGCCTGGTCTGCAGTGCAACGGCAGTGGCAATCGCCGCGCCAAGCACAAGCAGCGCCACGATCCGCCAGCGTGGCTTGCCTGATTTGTTCATGTCGCGCCTGCACCCATAAGCTTCATCACTACACCTGACTCCTGACAATAACTAGGGTCACCCCGTATCCACCCGCATCCGCCTTACGAAGCAGCGTTCCTGAGACGCAGTGCATTGGCGATGACCGAGGCCGAACTCAGGCTCATCGCCAGCGCAGCAATCATCGGCGACAGCAACAGGCCGGTCGCGGGATATAACACGCCGGCCGCCAGCGGCACACCGAGCGCGTTGTAAATGAACGCAAAACCAAGATTCTGCTTCATGTTGCGAATAGTCGCGTGGGAGAGTTGACGGGCGCGCGCGATGCCGCGCAAATCCCCCTTGACCAGCGTGACCTGGGCGCTGTTCATCGCGACATCAGTACCGGTGCCCATGGCGATACCCACATCGGCCTTCGCCAGCGCCGGCGCGTCATTGATGCCGTCGCCGGCCATGGCGACCACCGCGCCGGACTGCTGCAGGGAACTGACAAGCTCCAGCTTGTCGGCCGGCTTGACCTCGCCGTGGAATTCGTCCACGCCAAGTTTTGCGGCCACGGCCCTGGCGGTTGCGATGCCGTCGCCGGTCGCCATGACGACACGGATGCCTTCGTCCCTGAGGCGCGCCAGCGCCTCGGGCGTGGTGGTCTTGACCGGGTCGGAGACGGCGAGCAGGCCCGCAAGCGTGCCATCGACGGCGAGATACATGACGCTGGCGCCTTGCGAACGCAATGCGTCCGCCTGCGCAACCAGCGCTTCGGTGGCGACGCCTTCGGCTTCCATGAGCGCGGTGTTTCCGATCGCGATCTTCCTGCCGGCCAACGTGCCCCTTACCCCGATCCCCGAACTCGACTCGAAGCTTTCCGGCTTGTCCAGCGGCAGCCCTCGACTACGGGCTGCTTCGACGATCGCGGCGGCGAGTGGATGTTCGCTGCCTTGATCCACGCTGGCGGCCAGGCGCAGCACGTCGTCCTCGGCAAAGCCATTGGCGCCGATCGCGCGCTCGAATACCGGCCTGCCCTCGGTAAGCGTCCCGGTCTTGTCGACAATCAGGGTATCGACCTTGCGCAGGTTCTCGATCGCAGCGGCGTCGCGGAACAGCACGCCGCCGGACGCCCCCTTCCCGCTTGCCACCATGATCGACATCGGCGTAGCGAGGCCCAGCGCGCAAGGACAGGCGATGATCAGCACGGCGACGGCATTGATCAGGCCGAACACCCAGCTCGGCTCGGGACCGAACAGTCCCCATGCGACAAAGGTCAGCACCGCGATGCCGATGACGCCGACGACAAAGACGCCGGCGACCTTGTCCGCCATCCGCTGCATCGGCGCCTTCGACCGCTGCGCCAGCGCCACCATCTGCACAATCTGCGACAGCACGGTCTGCGAGCCGACCTTTTCGGACTGGATCACCAGGCTGCCCGATGTGTTCATGGTGGCACCGATGACACGGTCGCCGGCGCGCTTGGTGGTGGGAATCGGCTCGCCGGTGATCATCGACTCGTCGACGGCGCTGGTGCCTTCGGTCACGACACCGTCGACCGGCACTTTCTCGCCGGGCCGCACGCGCAGCAGGTCGCCGACATGCACATGGGCCAGGGGTACGTCTTCCTCGATCCCGCCCGCACCGATGCGTCTTGCAGTCTTGGGCGCCAGCCCGAGCAGCGACTTGATGGCGGCCGAGGTCTGGGAGCGGGCCTTCAGCTCAAGCAACTGCCCCAGCAAGGTGAGGGAGATGATTACTGCCGCGGCCTCGAAATAGACGCCGATGCGACCATGCTCGGCAAAAGCCTGCGGAAATGCGCCGGGCGCGATAGTCGCGACGACGCTGTAGAGATAGGCGGCGCCGGTGCCGATCCCGATCAACGTCCACATGTTGGGACTGCGGTTGACGATCGACTGGAAACACCGGACGAAGAACGGCCAGCCTGCCCACAGCACCACCGGCGTCGACAAGGCAAGCTCGACCCAGCTCTGCGTCGACAGGGCCATCCAGCCGAGGCGATGGCCGAACATCGCCAGCACGAACACCACGCCGGTCAGCGGAAGCGTCCACCAGAAGCGGCGACGGAAGTCCGCCAGTTCCGGGTTGTCGCCCTCATCCAGTTCCGGCAACAACGGTTCCAGCGTCATGCCGCACTTCGGGCAGTTGCCCGGGTGGTCCTGGCGGATTTCCGGATGCATCGGGCAGGTATAGATCGTGCCCTCGGCGGGAGGCTGCGCCGGGGCTGGCTTGGTCCCGCTGCCGGTCTGCTCATGAGCATGAACATGGTGATGCGCATGCTCGTGATGATGATGGTTGGCCTGTGCGCCGCCGTGGCGGCCAGGCATCTTGGCATCGCGGTCGTTGCTCGTCCTGTTCATCCTGGCTCCCTTGGTTGTTGGGCCTGCCATCACGGGGGAGTCCGCCATCGCGCCCAAAGACGGCAGCTTAGGCCTTCCCATGGTAGTAAGGTCAAGGACGGCCAGGGCGAAAACCAGCGGCCGTACCGGTCCAGGGTACGGGGCCGTCCCTCACCAGGACGTTACGCAACCATTACATCCCGGTAAGGTGCAACGAGCGTTGTCGGTCGGGTCTTCGCTGGCGTCGACGGCGCCCGGGGCCACGCGGCAATGATGGAACAGACGGACGACAGGCTCCTCCAACCGGCTTATGCCGCAAGCCGTCAAACGCTGCTACCATTCCGGCAACCCAGGTATCTCAAGTGCGCACTACTTTCCGTCGGCTCTGGCTTGCCGCCTTCCTGCTTAGCGCTTTCCTGACAGTACAACTGGCAGCGGCGGCGTATGCCTGCGAGGGCAGCCGGTATTCGCTGAGCGCGACGGAAGAGATGGCGAACATGACCGAAGCCTGCCCCGACATGGCAATGGAACACGCCGGGCCTGGCGTACATGACGGGCTATGCCAGGAGCACTGCCAGCTCGGCTCGAAGTCGGCCGACCATGTCACGCCGCAGGTTCCCGCCTTCCATCCGGTGCTGGTCAATGTCGTGGTGCCCGCGCCGATACCGGTCCTGGCACATCGCCTGGCCGCTGCCCGCGATGCGATGCCCCGGGCGCCGCCACGCCCCCTCCCCATCCTTCACTGCTGTTTCCGAACGTAGCCTCCGCAGCAACGCCTGTTGTCGTGCCCTGAGCCATCGGCTCCAGGGTGGTCGTTGCTTTGCGGAGGCTTTATGCATTTGCACTTATCCACCAGGTGCGGGCGCCGGCTAGCGCTCGCGCTCACGCTGCTTGCCGTGATCCGTCCGGCATGGGCGGAGTCCGCGCCAGCCCTTTCCCTGCAGGAAGCGCTCGCGCTCGCCGCGGCGCGTTCGGCCGATGCCGAGACCTCGCGCTCGGCAGTCCAGTCAGCCATCGAGATGGCCGTGGCCGGCAGGCAGATGCCCGACCCGGTCCTGAAGGTCGGCGTCAACAACGTCCCGGCGAATGGGCCGGACCGGTTCTCGCTGGGCACCGATTCGATGACCATGAGGTCGGTCAGCCTGATGCAGGAATTCACACGCCCGGCGAAGCGGCAGGCCCGCGCCGAGCGCTTCGAGGCCGAGGCGTCTTCGGCGGAGGCGCAACGTATGGTGGCGCTGGCCAACGTGCAACGCGGCACCGCCACGGCGTGGCTGGATCGCTGGTATGCGGAACGCGCGCACGCGCTGCTTGCCGAACAGGCGCAATCCGTCAGGCTGTTGATCGATGCGGCACAGGCCGCTTATCGTGGCAACGGCGGCAACCGCGGCTCACGCGCCGAGATCCTGGCCGCCCGGATCGAATCGCAGCAACTGCAGGATCGCGAAGACGAAGCCCGCGCCGCGGTCGCTTCGTCCCGGGCGATGCTGCGTCGGTGGGTCGGCGATGCGGCAGCGTTGCCGCTGGCCGAGCGCCCCGCGCTCGATGCCCCGGCCTGGCTCGATAACCTGGATGATGCCGGCGCAACGCAGTTGCCAGACGTCGCTGCCGCGCAGGCGCAAGCCGGCGTGGCCCAGGCCGAGAGCCGCGTCGCGCGCGAGAACAAGGTGCCGGATCTCAGCGTCGAGCTGATGTACAGCCAGCGCGGTCCCGCCTACTCGAACATGGTGTCGCTCAACGTCTCGCTGCCGCTACCTTGGGACCAGGAACATCGCCAGGACCGCGAACTGGCCGCCAGGCTGGCGCAGGCCGATGCCGCGCGGGCGCAAGCCGAATCAGTACGCCGCGGTCTGATCGGACAGCTGCGCGGCAAGCAGGCCGAACTGCAGCTGAGCCATGCGCGCCTGGAGCGCTATCGCAATACCACGTTGCCCCTGGCGCAGGCACAAACCGAGGCGGCCCTGAGCGCCTATCGCACTGGCGCCGGCAGCCTGGCCGCCGTGGCGGAGGCCAGCCGCAAGGCACTCGAGCTCTCGCTCGAACGGCTCCGGCTTGAGGCAGCGACCGCCAGGCTCTGGGCCGAGCTCACTTTCCTGATGCCGCTGCCGACTGCCGCGCAAGCCATGCCACCGCAAGGAGCCCAACCATGAAGCAGACCACGATGGCACGGACCCTGGTGGTCCTGCTCGTGCTGGCGAGTGCAGGCGGTGCCTATCATCTCGGCCATCAACAGGGACGCCGGCAGATGGCTGCGACCGACGCGCCGGCCCGCAGCGCCGGCGGGGCGAACCTGAAGGCCGGCGATATCGATCCGGGCACCGGCAAGCGCATCCTCTACTGGCATGATCCGATGGTGCCGGGCCAGCGCTTCGACAAGCCCGGCAAGTCGCCCTTCATGGATATGCCGTTGTCGCCCGTGTACGAGGAAGCCGGTGGCGGCGCGACCGTCACCGTTGACAGCCGCGTGACCCAGAACCTTGGCGTGCGCACGGCAGAGGTCAAGACGGGCCGGCTGGCCTCCGCCCTCGAAGTGCCGGGCAATGTCGCGATCAACGAGCGCGGTATCGAAGTGCTGCAGGCCCGTACCAGCGGGTTCGTCGAGCACGCGTATGCCAGGACGACGCTGGATCCGGTTCGCAAGGGCCAGCCACTGGCGCTGATCTACTCGCCGGAATGGGTCACCGCGCAAGAGGAATACCTGGCGGTGACGCGCATGGGCACCAGCCTGCACGGCGATTTGCGCGAGGCCGCGATTGCCCGCATGCGGCAGACCGGCATGACCGAGCAACACATCCGCCTGGTGCAGGACACCGGCAGACTGCAGCCGCGGCTTGCCGTCACCAGTCCGGTGGACGGGATCGTCACCGAGGTCGGTGCGCGCGACGGCATGACGGTCCCTCCCGGCACCACCCTCTTTCGCCTTGCCAGCCTGGCGACGGTATGGGTACTGGCCGAAGTGCCGGAGACCCATGTTTCACGGCTACGGCCAGGACAGACGGTGTCGGCGGTCGCGGCCGCGCTGCCGGGACAGACGCTGACCGGCAAGGTCGACGCGATCCTGCCCGACATCAACCCCGGCACCCGTACTGTCAGGGTGCGGATCGAACTGCAGAACAAGGGCCGGCAGTTGTTGCCGGGCATGTTCGTGACCGTCCGCTTCGATGCCGCGCCTGGCCCGGACCGGCTGCTGGTCCCGACCGAGTCGCTGATCCACACCGGAACGCGCACCATCGTCATGATCGAAACCGCCCCCGGTGGGTTCAGCCCTGTCGAGGTCAGGACCGGCGCCACCTCGGGCGGACAGACCGAAGTGACCGAAGGCCTCGAAGCCGGACAGAAGGTCGTGGTCTCCGGCCAGTTCCTGCTCGACTCCGAAGCCAGCCTGCGCGGTGCCACGCAGCGCATGACCGCAGCACCAGCCGCGCCGGCAACCGCCGCCGCGGGCCCGGAGCACGAAGGCACCGGACGCGTGGAGGCGGTCAGTGCGGAAAGCATGACGATTTCCCACGAGCCGATCCCGTCGGCCGACTGGGGCGCCATGACCATGGACTTTGCCGCGCCCGCTTCCGGCATGCCGCAAGGCTTCAAGCCCGGCGACCGTATCCGCTTTCGCTTCCGGCTGGACCGCGACGGCGCGGCGACGCTGTCATCGGTGGAACGCGCAGCGCCTGCATCGGGAGCCAGGCCATGATCGCGCGTCTGATCCTGGCTTCGATCCGCAACCGCTTCCTGGTGCTGCTGGCCACGGTCATGCTGACCGCGTGGGGCTTGTGGGCCGCGCGCAGCACGCCGCTCGACGCGCTGCCGGACCTGTCCGACGTGCAGGTGATCATCCGCACGCCGTTTCCCGGCCAGGCCCCGCAGATCGTCGAAAACCAGGTCACCTATCCGTTGACCACGACGATGCTGTCCGTGCCTGGCGCCAGGACCGTGCGCGGCTATTCGTTCTTCGGCGACTCCTATGTCTATGTGTTGTTTGAAGATGGCACCGATCTCTACTGGGCGCGCTCGCGCGTGCTGGAATACCTGAACCAGGTGCAATCCCGGCTGCCCGCCGCTGCCAGGCCGGCCCTTGGCCCGGACGCGACCGGCGTAGGCTGGATCTACGAGTACGCCCTGGTCGACCGGACCGGGCAGCACGACCTCGGCCAGTTGCGCGCGTTGCAGGACTGGTTCCTGCGCTTCGAGCTCAAATCGCTGCCCAATGTGGCCGAGGTCGCGTCGCTGGGCGGCATGGTCAGGCAGTACCAGATCGTCCTGATGCCGGACCGGCTGCGCGCCTATAACCTGTCGCAGGGCAAGGTGCTGGCGGCGCTCAAGGGGGCGAACCAGGAGGCCGGCGGATCGGTGCTGGAGCTGGGCGAAGCCGAATACATGGTGCGCGCCAGCGGCTACCTGAAGACGCTCGATGACTTCCGCCAGATTCCGCTGCTCACCAGCGCGGCCGGCATCCCGGTACGGCTGGGAGACGTCGCCACGATTCAGCTCGGTCCGGAAATGCGGCGCGGCATCGCGGAACTCGACGGCCAGGGCGAAGTCGCGGGCGGCATCATTGTGATGCGCTCCGGCAAGAACGCGCTGGAGACCATCGACGCGGTCAAGGCCAGGCTCGCCTCTTTGCAAACGAGCCTGCCCAAGGGCGTGGAAGTGGTGACTACCTACGATCGCTCAGCGCTGATCGAGCGTGCGGTGAATAACCTGACACGCAAGCTCATCGAGGAATTCATCGTGGTGGCGCTGGTGTGCCTGGTGTTCCTGTTCCACCTGCGGTCCGCGCTGGTCGCCATCGTCTCGCTGCCGCTCGGCGTGCTGGCGGCGTTCCTGGTGATGCGCTACCAGGGCGTGAACGCCAACATCATGTCGCTTGGCGGTATCGCCATCGCCATTGGTGCAATGGTCGATGCGGCGGTGGTGATGATCGAGAACGCCCACAAGCACCTGGAACGCTGGCATGCCGACAACCCCGGACGGGAACTGAGCGCGCAGGATCGTTGGCGCGTGACTGGCGAGTCCGCGGCGGAGGTGGGCCCGGCGCTGTTCTTCTCGCTGCTGATCATCACGCTCTCATTCATCCCCGTATTCACGCTGGAAGCGCACGAGGGGCGGCTGTTCTCGCCGCTGGCGTTTACCAAGACCTATTCCATGGCGGCTGCGGCCGGCCTGTCGGTCACGCTGGTGCCCGTCCTGATGGGCTACATGATTCGCGGCAGGATTCCTTCGGAACAGGCCAATCCGCTCAGCCGTTGGCTGATCCGCGGCTACCAGCCCTTGCTGGCCAGGGTGCTCGCCTATCCCAAGACCACCATTGCGATCGCGGCACTGCTGCTGGCGGCAACCGCCTGGCCCGTCATGCGCATCGGCGGGGAGTTCATGCCGCCGCTCGATGAGGGAGACCTGCTGTACATGCCGTCGGCACTGCCGGGTCTCTCCGCCGGCAAGGCGGCGCAGCTATTGCAGCAGACCGATCGGCTGATCAAGACCGTGCCTGAGGTTGCGACAGTATTCGGCAAGGCAGGTCGCGCCGATACCGCCACCGACCCGGCGCCCATCGAGATGTTCGAAACCACCATCCAGTTCAAGCCGCGCGACCAGTGGCGGCCGGGCATGACGACCGACAAGCTGGTGGAGGAACTGGATCGCGTGGTCAGGGTGCCTGGCTTGTCGAACGTCTGGGTGCCACCGATACGCAACCGCATCGACATGCTTGCCACCGGCATCAAGAGCCCGGTCGGCATCAAGGTGGCTGGCACGGACCTGAAAGAGATCGACAGGCTGGCCACAAGGATAGAAGAGACGGTCAAGACGGTACCCGGGGTTACCTCGGCGCTGGCCGAACGTCTCACCGGCGGCCGCTATATCGATGTGGATATCGACCGTGGCGCCGCAGGCCGGTATGGCCTCAACATCGAGGACGTGCAGAGTATCGTGTCATCCGCGATCGGGGGCGAGAATGTCGGTGAAGTGGTCGACGGGCTGGCGCGCTTTCCGATCAACGTCCGCTATCCGCGCGACTACCGTGACTCCATCGAGCAATTGCGTGCCCTGCCCATCGTCACGGACAAGGGTCTGCAGATCACGCTTGCGGACGTGGCGCGCATCGAGGTCGTGCAGGGCCCGCCGATGTTGCGCAGCGAGAATGCACGCTTGTCCGGCTGGATCTATGTCGACATTCGCGGACGGGACCTCCGTTCAGCCGTGCGCGAGATGCAGGCCGTGGTGGCAAAGGCTGTGCCGATGACCGCGGGGTATTCGCTGAGTTGGTCAGGACAGTTCGAGTACCTGGAACGGGCAACGGCCAGGCTCAAGCTGGTGGTGCCGTTCACGCTGCTGATCATCTTTGTGCTGCTTTACATGATTTTCGGTCGCCTCGATGAGGCGCTGCTGATCATGGGCACGTTGCCACTCTCCCTGATTGGTGGCTTCTGGCTGCTCTACCTGCTGGGCTACAACCTGTCCGTGGCTGGCGTCGTCGGCTTCATTGCGCTGGCCGGCGTGGCGGCGGAGTTCGGTGTCATCATGCTGCTCTATCTGAAACAAGCCTGGGCCGAACGAGAAAACCGTGGCGAAACCACGCAGTCGGCACTTCTCGACGCGATCCAGGAAGGGGCGGTGCAGCGCGTGCGCCCCAAGGTCATGACGGTCGCGGTAATCCTCGGCGGCCTGATTCCCATCATGTGGTCGCATGGCACGGGCTCGGAAGTGATGCAACGCATTGCGGCACCGATGGTCGGCGGCATGGTGACTGCCCCGTTGCTGTCCCTGTTTGTCGTGCCGGCGGTGTATTGGCTGATACGCCGACGTCAGACCCGAGTTCCCCCAGTCCCTACCCACCCTTCACTTCAGGACGAATCGCAATGAACCCCGGCAAGACTCTCGCACTCGCGCTCGCCATCGTCGCTGCCTCCACAGCCTCCACTGCATTCGCAGCGGGATCCACGGACGGCCACAGCATGCACGGCATGGACAGCAAGGCACCCGCCGCGTCAAAGCAGGCCTCCCAGCCTGTGCCAGCCGAAATCAGGAAGATCGATGCGTCGGCCGGCAAGGTGACGCTCAAGCACGGCCCGATCGAGAACCTCGGCATGTCCGCCATGACCATGGCGTTCCCGGTCAAGGACCGTGCTTCGCTGAAGAACTTCAAGGAAGGCGACTCGGTTTCGGTCACGTTCGACAAGGTCGATGGCAAGCCGACCGTCATCGACATGCAGCGCAGGTAGGGGCCTTCGCAATGCTGTTCAGCTAAGGCATCAAACTCTCGCGTCGTTCCCGCGCAGGCGGGAACCCAGTGACTTCAAAAGACGCTGGATTCCCGCCTGCGCGGGAATGACGCAGGTAAGCTGGACAGCGTTAGTGCACCGATCCCGGCTGCAGCTCTACCTTGATCCAGCCAGGCTGCCGCTGGTCAAACGCCTGATAAGCCTCGATCGCCGAGGTCATCGGCTCGCGCCGGGTCAGGATGGCCGCCGGGTCCACCGCACCGGTGCGCACCAGCTCGACCAGCCGCGGGATATAGGCGCGGTGGTTGCAGTTGCCCATGCGCACGGTCAGGTTCTTGTTCATCGCCGCGCCGATCGGGAAGCTGCGGTCGGTGGGCGGATACACGCCGATGATCGACAGCGTGCCGGCCTTGGCCAGCGCGCGGATGGCCCAGTCCAGCGCCTGCGCCGGCGCATCGCCCGGGACCCAGTTGCCCTGTTCCGTGGGATGGGCGTGTGGCGCCAGACGGGCGGCCTCCTGCTCGCTTTCCGGAATCGCCGGATCCTGCGCCGCCGGACCGTGGTGCGCGTGCATGGCATCGACGCCGACCGCATCGATGGCCCGGTCCACGCCGATGCCGCCGGTCAGCTCCACGATGGTCTGCACCGGGTCTTCGGCATCAAAGTTCACTACCTCGGCGCCCTGCGCGCGCGCCATGTCGAGCCGGTCGGCCACCGTATCCACGGCAAAGATGCGGCCCGCGCCCATCAGCTTTGCCGACGCGATCACGAACTGCCCCACCGGACCGCAGCCGAACACCGCCACCGTATGGCCGGGATGGATGCTGGCGAGGTCAGCGCCGAAATAGCCGGTCGGGAAGATGTCGGAGAGCATGATCGCCTGCTCGTCGCTGATGTTGTCCGGCAGCTTGACCAGGTTGACGTGGGCGAACGGAACGCGGGCCTTCTCGGCCTGCAGCCCCTGGAACGGCCCGGTCTGCTCCGGCCCGCCATAGAAGGCGGTGCCGGCCTGCTTGCCGTGCGGGTTGGCGTTGTCACACTGGGCGTAGTAGCCGGCGCGGCAGTACGAGCAATAGCCGCAGGCAATAGTGGACGGGATCACGACCCGGTCGCCCACGCTGAGGTTGCGCACGCCGTCGCCGAGAGCCTCGACCACGCCCACCCCCTCGTGGCCCAGCACCGTGCCCGGCGCCAGCCCTTCCATGGTGCCGCGCACGAAGTGCAGGTCGGTGCCGCAGATGGCACTGGCGGTCAGGCGCACGATGGCGTCGGTGTCCTGCTCGATCACCGGTTCCGGCACATCATCCAGCCGGATGTCGCCGATCCCGTGAAATACAACCGCTTTCATGGTGTCCTCCACATGAAGCCGGAGCCACCTCCGGCGAGGTCAGTCGGAGTACCGCCGCTGCAAGGAACGTTCCCAAGGGCTGCCCCGTTGCGCCGGCGCGCGCAACGGCGACCGGGAGCGCCCACCTGGCAATTTCTGCTACGCGCCTTGCAATCCATTCCGGCGGCCTCAGGCACCGGCCAAGGCCACGGACCCGCTGCGCCGCCGGGATTGCGCGCTTCCGACTTCGGCAACCAGGCGGAGAGAATCGGCTTGGGCATGTCGATTGCTAAATCTCACCTGACGTCCTCAAGCTGGCGCACATTACCAAGGAGGCACCCATCATGAAGCTCTACTACGCTCCCGGCGCATGTTCCCTGGCGGCACATATCGCCCTCATCGAGACCGGCCTTCCCTTCTCCACCGAGCGCGTCGACCTGCGCGCCGAGCCGCACAAAACCGAGAGCGGCACCGACTACAAGACCATCAATGCCAAGGGCTATGTGCCGACGCTGGAGCTCGACAAAGGCGACCGGCTGACCGAGGCGGCCGTGGTGGTCCAGTACATTGCCGACCAGGCCCCGGAAAATGGACTTGCCCCGGCATGCAATACGCTTGAGCGCTATCGCTTGCAGGAATGGCTGAACTTCATTTCGTCCGAACTGCACAAGGGCTTTGGGCCGTTCTGGAAACCCGGCACGCCGCAGGAGCAGAAAGAGGCGACGTGGACGCGCCTGTCACAGCGGTTCGACTGGCTGGCTCCGCAGCTCGCGGACAAGGATTACCTGATGGGAGATTTCAGTGTCGCGGACGCCTACCTGTTCACCATCCTGCGATGGCCGGATCATTTCAAGTTGTCGCTTGAGCGCTGGCCTGCGCTGCAAGAGTATCGGCAGAGGGTTGGGGAGCGGCCGGCGGTAAAGAAGGCGTTGGAGGATGAGGGGATTGGGTGACCATTGGTGGCGGGAGTACCAGGCCCGGCGCCGCACGCCAGACCTGTGACAGGGTCTCTCCTAGAATTTGTGCCGGAGCCCCACCGCGGCGCCGACCATCGCGCTTTGGCCATTGGCAAGGGCGTAGCTGTTCCCCAGTGAAAGGCTGCTTGCAAAGAAGAATCCGGCCGACTCCATCCCGACACCTGCGTGCCTGGCATAAGCCGTGGTCAGATAGAGATCCGTCCGTTTGGATAACGCATAGTTCGCGAGCAAGGAAATTTGCCAGGGATTGGCAGCGTTGGCATTGCCAAACTGGTTTCTTACGTTGTCGTAGTTGTACTCCAGCGTCAGCGCGATGGACGGCGTCACCTGGTAGTTGCCGCCGATCCAGTAGAAGTCGTCGCGAAAGAACACGGCCCCGTTCTGGTTCTTGTTCTGTCCCCAGCGGTAGCCCGCCATGATTTTCGCCGGTCCCACCGTGTAGCTGGCGGCGACGGCGACCTTCCTGATGGTGCCGTTGCCGGCATTGCCAGGTGCCGCTGCGGGCGCGATAGTGGGATTGAACTGGTCATAGGCAATCGCCGAACTGAACGCGCCCGTGTTGTAGACCAAGCCGGCGCCATAGGCGGTGTCGCGCCGGAAGCTGCCGGGGACTTCGCCATTGCCGCCGAGGATGATCGGCGCGCCGACGGTGGGCGGCAAGGCGACGCCCGTGCCGAACGACCAGTGCGCCAGCATGGCCACCGGCCCGAATGCCGCGCTGTACTTGACGGTGTTGTCCTCGCGGAAATTTGGGCCAGCCATCGCCACGACGGGCTCATATTGGGTCGAATAGGATGCCGGCACGAAATTGGCCATGGCCTCGAACAAGGCAGTATATTGGCGGCCAAGCGAAAGTTGCCCGTACTGGCCCTGTAACCCGACATAGGCCTGCCGCCCGAAGAACCGGTTCTGCTGCGTGGTGCCGGTGTCGAGGTTGAAGCCGCTCTCCAGCACGAACATCGCCTTCATGCCGCCACCGATTGCCTCCGCGCCGCGCAGGCCCCAGCGCGATCCGGATACGCCGCCTGAATTCATCCGATAAGCGTGCTGCGCCGGCCCCGGGTCGAACCCGTTGGCCGCCGCCGGCACTGCGCCCAGATGGTTGACGAATTCCACGTTCATGTCCGCGACCCCATACAGGATGACGACGGATTGTGCGTGGGAAATGCCGGATACCAAGGCGCCGGCAGTAGCCAGCACGAACTGTAGCCCTTTGCGCCCGGCAAAGTCCTTCATGGGTGTCTCCTCGATTTGTTTGATGTGGACCGGCTGTTCCGGCTCGCGCAAGCGGGTCTTGCGAATCGTTCCGGGGGCGGCCGTGTTGCGCGGATCCGGGACCTAATCAGCCATGCGCCGGATCACCGGCGGCTTCCATGTGCCATCCAGCGCCGTGGGGCCGGGCAGGTAGAGGCGCAGGTTCATGGAAAACTTTCCCGTTGCCGGCGTGGGCAACCAGTTGGACTCGGCGCCCTTGGGCGGGTCGCGCTGGATCAGCAGGTCGAGCGAGCCATCGGCGTTGTACTTGAGCGGGTCTCTATCGCCGATGGCGAAGCGGTGGATCGGATTGGCGGCAAAGAACTGGCGATCGGTGTACATCGTCAGGGACCAGAAGCTGCGCGCGGGCGGCAACTGCGCCTTGTCGAAGTGGATCACGTACCGTTCCGCACTGTCCAGGGGCTTGCCATCGGCGTCCGTCATCGCAAGCGGGTAAACGGCGTCTTCGACCGTGTTGGCCCCGAGGCCGGCAAAGGCAATCACCGCACGGCGCAGATAGTCGGTACCGTAGGTGCCGATCGGATTGCCGATCATCCTCCAGCCGTTGCTGACGGAACCGGAGCGCGGCAGCGCCTGCGCCATTTGCTGGCGTGCCTGTGCCGGAGCGGCCTGAAGCGCCGCCTGCACGTCCAGGGACAGACGGTTCATATCGAAGTCCTGTCCGGGCACCAGTCCCAGCCGCGCCATGCGATCGAGAATGGGATAGTCGTTCGCGTGCGGCGGGTTGCGCTTCATCAGTTCGGCGAACATGCCGAAGTAGCGCGCGGCGTCCATCCTCGCCACCTGTTCCACCGGTGCGCTCATGTCCTGCCGTGGGTTCGTCCCGCCCTTCGGTGGCTCGTAGCCGCGCCGGCCCCAGGCACTGAGCGGCCTGGCATGGAGGCCGGCCTGGAATTTGTGCACGGCGGCGTAGTCGGCGCTGCCATTGGTCTGCGTTCGGCCGATCATCCAGCCTACGGCCGTCGGCGAGATATAGGCCGGCATGCCAGCGGGCAGTTTGCCCTGCCAGCGCGGGCCGACAATGGCAAACTGCCGCGGGCCGTTACCGGTCGTGCGTGAACCGGGAGAGGTAAAGACATCCGTCCACATGTCAAGGATCGGCAGCAGATAGTAGCGGCCACCGGAGTCCGGCACGGAAATGATGAGCGGCTCGCGAGAGACGTCATACCAGAGCGACGAGTAGAGCGTGTCCGCATTCGGGCGCACCACGGCGTGGAACTTGTCGTCCGGGAAGGCGGGCACATGCGCGAACTGGTTCATGGGCGCGCGGATGCCGCCCCGGGGATCCGGCGCCGCGACGTTGGTCGAGACCCGTCGCGTCACTTCCATCAGCACCATCGGATAAGCATAGAGATAGGCCTCGATGGCGATCTCCTGTGCCTCGGCCAGACCGTGCGGTGCAGCGCCTGCGCTGCCCTGGAGCGCGGCCATGCCAAGCAGCGCGGCCAGGGCGCGCCGCAACCACGCAAGATGAGTCAGGGTCGGCATGTCTCCTCCTGTTTGAGCCGGGACGATGTGTTGTTGTCGGTGCGCGGATCAGCCCTCGAAGGTGGACAAGTCCCTGGGCTGGATGTCGTTGGCCTTGCAGTAGCCGAGGTAGCGGTCCATCGATGTCTTCCAGTTCTCGACCGCGATAATGTTGTCCTTGTCGTCGAGGTACAGCAGCTGGCCCGAGACGATATTGAAGGTGATGATGTCCGGGCCCTCGGCATACGCCGCCTGGGGCGTATGCCGCGTCGAGGCGGTCTCGTACACCACGCTGCCGGGGTGGGCGGTCCAGTCGTGCTCCTTATAGCGCCAGCTTCCCTGGACGGTGTAGACAATAACCGTGCCGGTATGGTGGTGGCGCGGCATCTCCATGCCGGCAGGCGCCTTCAGCAGCGTAATGGTTTCCCCCCGTACCGGATCGATCTTGAAGTACTTGATCATCACGTCGTTGCTATACGGCGCAAACGGCATCCACGGCGTATCGTTGCCGTCCAGGCAACCGGTGTTGATGGACTCGAACAGCATGGCCTGTCTCCTGTCATTGCCGCATCCGGGACGGATCCGGCTGGTTCAGGCTCCCATTCTGGGGATGCAGACCCGCTGCTGACTTGTCATTTCCAGACAGCCATCTATCATTTTCAGACACGGCATTGCGCCGATCTCAGGTCTTTTTTCCCTTCCCTTCGAAGATGAAAGCCGCTGCCCGCCCTCTGCTACCGGCCCGCTATTTTTTGCTGTTGGGTGACTACTTCAAGTCCGCCGGCACCTCGCTGGACGAACTGGCGCGCGCCGCGGATATTGACCCGGACCGCTTCCGCGACACGGACTTCGGCCTCAACTCGCAACAGATCGACCGCCTGCTGGCAGAAGCGGTACGCGCCACCGGACGTAGCGACCTCGGCTTCGAGTGGGGATGCCGCCTGAAGCTGAACTCGCACGATATCCTCGGCTACGCCATGCTCTCGTGCACCACGCTGGACCAGGTGCTGCGGCTGTGCTCGCGCTACTACCAGCTCCTGACGCGGATGTTCAGGATGAGCTATGAGCGCAGCGGCGACCGCGCGGAAGTCATCTTCCGGCCGGCCCTGCCCATGGGCCGGGACACGCTGAACCTGCTCCAGGAGACCATTGCCGTGTCGGCGCACCTGCAATGCAAGTCCTTGCTGCGCAACCCGTCGGCGGTCTACGACATCTACATGGCCATGGAAACGCCACCGCATGCGGCACGCTATCGCGAACTGTCGCCCGCGCGCGTGCATTTTGGCGCGTCGCCACTGCCCGAGATCCGCATGGTCGCCGATACCTGGAGCCTGGACGCGCCCCTGCCGATGGCCGATGCCCACGCGGTGCGCATGGCGGAGCAGCGCTGCCGCACGCTGCTGCAGCGGTATTGCGAGCAAGGCAACTGGACAGGATGGGTGGTGATGATGCTGACCGAAGCCGAGGACAGCCAGCCGACGCTGGAGGAACTTGCCGGGCTGATCGGCATCTCGGCGCGCACGCTGGACCGCTACCTGAAGAAGGAGGCCAGCAGCTTCCGCGACCTCGCCATCGACGTCCGGAACGGACGCGCGCAGAAGCTGCTGCGCGAGGGGAAGCTGCCGATTTCGCAAATTGCCTACCGCCTCGGATTCACCGACGTGGCGAACTTCAGCCGGGCCTTTCGGCGGGCCAATGGGGTCAGTCCGTCGGATTTTCGTGGCGGCGATGGAAGCGGACGGTCGTCGTGACCGCACCGACAGGCGGTGCCACCGCGGCGCAGCGTCGGCATCGTAATCTGCGGCCACTCGGACTGTGGCGCAATGGGCGCGATTTCACATTTGCAACAACCTTGGCAGCCGCCCATCAAATGGCCGTAGGACACTGAAGCGGGCGGCGTGGCCGCATCACGGCTTTGGCCAGGTGTAGGTGCTGCTTTTCCACGTCTAATCTTAAGAAACCGCAGCGTCCGACGACGCGCGCGCCTTTCTCATTCGCCTCGCACTGAAACGAAGAAGCAAAGTGCCAAACGTAACGTCCGAGGTGTTTCAATCCACTAAGCCATTGCACTATTCCTCTTCGATCCGACCGTGTCGGATCGGGTGGCGCCGACCACCACCCTTACCTCGGCCGCCTGAAGTCGGCCAGAAGGGGTCGACTCTCTGGCGCCCAGCCGCCCGAAAACAGGAGGTGCCAAAGGCCGCGAACGGCCATTTGCGGACGCTGGACTTTGGCTCAATGCCGGCATTCGAACGGCTGCAACACTCAGATAACGGACCTGAAACCTGGATATTCAGTCTGACGCGCAATCCTCCACTTTGACAGTCGATTGGGCGCCAGACAGATAGCTGCAGCGTGAACCGCTGACATCTCTTTGGAACGGCTGACAATCAATTGCGCGCCGATCCAGATGCCAGTTATCGATGAACCGCAATTCGCCTGATGCCCTGCCAACAGCGAGCGGTTCTCCTCCGCAGCGGCCCGCAGGTATTCCCACAGCGCTGTAATGCAGCTTGCGCAAGTCTTCTCGGCAACAGTTTATCGCCCCTCTCGGCGCTTCCCCTGCTCGGGACGCCAAAGCTGAAGCCATGCCGCGATCCGCCCATAAGCCGCGGCGCGAGTGACTGCAAGTCCCTGCGGAGCGGCGACAAAAATCGAAGAATCGCATCCGCCACTTCGCTCCCGCCTCCCTGCCCCTCTCGCCCCACCGCAGCTATTTTATTTCCATTCTCATATGTTTACACATAAACTATCGCTTGCTGGGGCGCGGTCGGCGCCTCGATCACGCGCGTACTACATACAGGCGGTCACCCAGCACACCGATCCGCCGCCCGAAAGGAGACAAGCTGTGACCGTTGCCCATAGCATTCAACCTTGGCATCCGCATTTCCGCACGACCTGTACCGTGCTGCTCGTATGCTTTCTCGCAATCTTGTTCGAAGGCTATGACGTCGGTGTCATGGGCGCCGTACTACCCGCACTGGCCGAAGATCGGAACTGGAATCTCAGCCCCTTTCAACTGGGGGCACTCAGCAGCTACGCTTTGGTGGGCATGTTCTTCGGCGCCTTCCTGATTGGCACGCTGAGCGAAATGATGGGCCGGCGGCGAATGCTCCTGCTCTGCGTTTCGGTGTTCTCCCTGACAATGCTGGGCGCGTCCTGGGCGCCAACGCCTGTCCTGTTCGGTATCCTGCGATTCATAGGTGGGCTTGGACTGGGAGGTGTGATCCCCGTGGCGGCCGCGCTAACGATCGAGTACTCACCACCGCACCGCCGCAGCTTCAACTACGGACTCATGTACTCGGGTTACTCCGTGGGAATTCTTTGTGCTGCGCTGGTCGCCATGTGGTTCCTGCCCAGTCTGGGATGGCGCGGCGTCATTGGCCTGGGTGCCGTGCCCATTGTCTTGATACCGCTGATGGCATGGATGTTGCCTGAATCGCAGGAATATCTGGTCGGCCAGGGTCGAATTAGCGAAGCGCAGGCGTTGGCCAACCGCACGGGCAATGGCCGGCTGCAGACCAGAGGCGGTCTGGGCAAGAACGCCAACCGTGCAACGTGGCGAGATGTTATGTCGAGCATCTTCGCCCGTCGGCAGCTCCGTGCCACAGCATGCTTCTGGATGGCTCTGTTCTTCGGATTGCTGCTGGTCTACGGCCTCAATACGTGGTTGCCAACCATCATGCGCAAGAATGGCTACGATCTGGGGTCCAGCCTCTCTTTCCTGGTTGTATTCAGTCTCGCATCCGCGTTGGGCGGCTTATTCCTTGGCGGCGCGGCAGACAAGATGGGCGCGCGCGGCACAGTTACCAGCTTCTATCTGATCGGGTCCGCTGCCATTGGCGCGTTGATGTTCCGAAACTCGGTTGCTATCAACTATCTTCTGATGGCATTGGCCGGCGTAGGCAGCGTCTCCGCATCTCTTATCCTGACAGGCTATCTGGCTGGCTACTACCCCGCACACGCTCGCGCCGCCGCGACTGGATGGGCTCTCAGCTTTGCGCGTTGTGGCGCAATGTGCGGACCGCTCCTTGGAGGCTATGTGGCTGGATCAGGGCTGAGCTTTGAGTGGAACTTCATCACGTTCTCCATTGCGGGCCTGGCCGCAGCGCTGGCCGTAGGACTTTTGCCGAGCGCCGGTCGACGAGTTGCCGTTGCACACAATCACCAGGAGACCAACGCCTGAGAATGAGGCCGGCCTTTCAATCGGACTACCGGCATCGCCCCACCCCATAATCGCTTGCAGTCATGAGTACTTTGCTGAGTTTCGCAGCGTTACGGCAACCATGGCCGTGGCGCTAGCCTCTATCGCGCGATCCTGCAAGGTGTGGCTCTGTGCAGTGCGCGGAACTTATGTGCTCCGTACTCCCTAACCGGCGCTTCTTATCCGTCAGTATCGGCTCGTTCTCCGGATACCGAAAAGCGGATTGCGGATAGAAGCATCATCACCGGTACACCAAACTGTTCTTCACATGGCTACATGCGAGCCAATACAAAAGTGGAGACAGACATGCAAGGAGTTCAGAGCAAGACGGCGATCGTGACCGGTGGCGCAACCATGATTGGGGAAGCGGTCGTTTCGGCTCTCGTCCCGGCAGGCGAAACCACGCCTGTGAATAGGGCCAGCCGTTCAATCTACCGGCAACGGCTCCATCCCATATCTGCTTGAAGTCATGGGTATTCTGCGGGGCTTCGTAGCGTTAGGGCATCTATCGTGCGGTCCCGCAAGGTGTGGCTCTATGCAGCACTAAGAACTCATGCGCTCTCGAAATCCACATCGACCTATGCAGAGCATGGGGCGCCGGTGACCTGAGCCCCCCAGCACACTACCTGGGCGCGGCGTCTACCACGACTCCCAGGCATGCCGCGAGGTAATAGCCACTCGAGATTTGGAGCTACGGGTTTTTCCTCCCCGCCGATCCATCACTCCGGCCCAATATATGATTGTGGAATTGTTTAATCTTCAACTATATTCATTGCATAGAGGACTAGCGCTGCGCTTCGCAGTCCGTCCGCACCAAAGCAACAGGAAGGAAAGCCATGGCTGAGCGTTCATTCGTTGAAGAAGTCAAGAAGTTGCGCCTGGGTTCAGGCGAGGTATTTAGTGGCGAGGGCATCCTCGCCGTCACCAAGGCGCTGCTCGAGTCTGGCGTCGCGTATGTCGCGGGATACCAGGGTTCGCCCATCTCGCATCTGATGGACGTTCTGGCCGATGCGCAGGACATCCTGGCCGAGAACGGCATTCGTTTCGAGAACAGTGCGAGTGAAGCGACGGCGGCAGCGTCGCTGGCCGCCTCGGTTAACTACCCGCTGCGCGGGGCAGTGACTTTCAAGGCGACGGTTGGTACCAACGTAGCGTCGGACGCGCTCGCCAACCTGGCTTCGGGAGGCGTGACCGGGGGTGCGCTGATCATCGTCGGTGAAGACTATGGCGAGGGTTCCTCGATCATGCAGGAACGCAGCCATGCCTTTGCAATGAAGTCCCAGATGTGGCTGCTGGATCCGCGCCCGAACCTGCCATGCATCGTTCAGGCGGTAAAGGATGGCTTCGATTTGTCCGAAGCCTCCAATACCCCGGTGATGCTCCAACTGAGGGTGCGTTCCTGCCACGTACACGGTCAGTTTTTGGCTTCCGACAACCGCCGCAGCAAATTTTCGATTCAGGATGCGCTTGACAACCCTGCACGCGACCTCAGCCGAATCGTGCTCCCGCCGGCCAGTTTCGTGCACGAGCATGAGAAGGTAAAGCAGCGCTGGCCGGCTGCCGTGAAATTCATCGAGGAGCGCAAACTCAACGAGTTCTTCGACGGCGAGATGGGCGACATCGGTATCGCCGTGCAGGGTGGCAGCTACAACACGCTGATTCGTGCACTGGAGCAACTGGGCTTGGCGGATGTATTTGGCGAGTCCAGGATTCCGCTGTACGTGATGAACGTGGCTTACCCGCTGATTGATTCGGAGTGGGAGCGCTTTTGCGCGGGCAAGCGCGCCGTGCTGGTCCTGGAGGAAGGACAACCCAACTTCATCGAACAGAACGCCGCCAACATCCTCCGCATCGCGGGTGCCAGCGTCACCTTGCACGGCAAAGACCTGTTGCCGCTGGCCGGCGAATACAACACCGCCACGCTTCTCAAGGGAGTGCGGGCGTTCCTGGAGCAATACGGCAAGATCGCACCGCAGCCCGAGCCAAAGCCCGAGCGGAAGGTGATCCCGCTGGTGCAAGCCGCTACCGTCGATGCCGTCGCCGCTGAAGTGCTGGAGCCGCAGAAACTAGTTGACGAAAGTGTGCATGCACGTCCGCCCGGCTTCTGCACCGGGTGCCCGGAGCGTCCAATCTTTACCGCAATGAAACTGGTCGAACGCGAGATTGGTGAACACCACGTGAGCGCCGACATCGGCTGTCACCTGTTCTCCATCCTGCCACCGTTCAACCTCGGTAACACGACGATGGGATATGGCCTCGGTGGCGCGAGTGCCGCGGCGCTAAATGCGCCGACTGGAAAACGCGCAATTTCCGTAATGGGTGATGGCGGCTTCTGGCACAACGGCCTGACCAGCGGAATCGCGAATGCGGTATTCAACAAGAGCGACAACCTGACCATTGTCGTTGACAACAGCTACACGTCGGCCACGGGGGGCCAGGACATCCTCTCATCCACGGCGCACAACGACACGCGCAGCACTGGCCATGCCATCGAGGATGCGGTACGCGGCGTGGGCGTCAAGTGGGTAAAGACCATCCGGCGCACGTATGACCTGAAGGCGATGAAGGCGACGCTCAAAGAAGCGCTGACCACCGGAGCCAAAGGCCCGAAGGTGCTTATTGCCCAAAGCGAGTGCATGCTGAACAAGCAGCGCCGCGAAAAGCCCAGGACACGCAAAGCGATTGCCGATGGCAAACGCGTGGTGCGCGAGCGCTTCGGCGTAGATTCGGACACCTGCACCGGCGACCACTCGTGCATTCGCCTTTCGGGATGCCCTTCGCTCACGATCAAACCAAATCCGGATCCTTTGCGCACTGACCCAGTGGCGTCTGTCCTGGATAGCTGTGTGGGTTGCGGTCTATGCGGCGAGGTTTCCCATGCCGCCGTGCTTTGCCCGTCGTTCTATCGCGCCCAGATCGTTACCAATCCGACCCGCCTGGACAAGCTGCGTCAGCGCCTGCGCGACACGGTGATTGGCTTCCTGCAAAAACGCGAAGCCGCGCGCCGCGCACGCTTTGCATTCTGACTCTACGATCAAGAGGTTTATCGTGAACGCACCCATCAATCTCAGCGCCAAGACGATCAAGGTTGCCATTCTTGCCATGGGCGGCGAAGGCGGCGGTGTGCTGGCCGACTGGATCGTGGATCTCGGCGAGCACAACGGCTACATCGCGCAGACCACTTCGGTACCCGGCGTGGCCCAGCGTACCGGGGCCACCATCTATTATGTCGAACTGTTTCCGCGCGAGATCGCCGAGCGTGCCGGCCGCATGCCGGTGCTGGCGTTGATGCCGACGCCCGGCGACGTCGATGTGGTACTCGCTTCCGAGCTGATGGAAGCCGGTCGCGCAGTACAACGCGGGCTGGTGACGCCGGATCGCACCACCCTTCTGTCATCGACCCATCGCGTCTACTCCATCGCTGAAAAAGCGGCAATGGGCGATGGCCGGGTCGACAGCAATGAACTGATCGCCCACGCCAGCAAGGCGGCCAAACGCTTTATCCGCTTTGACATGGCGCAGGCCGCCGAGGCTAACGGCAGCGTCATTAGCGCTGTCCTGTTCGGCGCGCTGGCGGGCACTGGCGTGCTGCCCTTCAGCCGCGCGCAGTTCGAAGCCACCATCGAGCGTGGTGGCGTTGGCGTGAAGCCCAGCCTGCGGGCATTCGGCGCAGCCTTCGCTATGGCCGAAGCCAGCGATGCGCCCCCCGCTTCCGAGCCCTCGGCTCCTGCCGTACCCAATCCGCGAGACAGAAAGGTGGCCCAAGTGCTGCAGCGCGTGCGCGATGAGCAACCGGCAGAGATTCAGCATGTGGTGGTCGAAGGCGTACGCCGCATGATCGACTACCAGGACGTCGGCTATGCCGGCCTCTACCTGAACCGGCTGCAGTTCGTGCGCCAGGCAGCAGGCGTCAGCAATATCCCGCTGCTGCGTGAAACCGCACGTCACCTCGCGCTGTGGATGTCTTACGAGGACACCATCCGCGTGGCAGACCTCAAGACGCGCAGCTCCCGCTTCGAGCGCGTCCGAGGCGAGGTGCGCGCAAACGACAAGCAACTGCTGGCGATCAACGAGTTCATGCACCCGCGCGTGGAAGAAATCTGCGAAACACTGCCAGCCGGACTCGGACGCTGGCTAATGAAGCCGCACTTTGTGCACCGCCTGGTGCGCCGCTTTACTACCGCAGGACGCGTCGTCACGACCAGTTCGCTGCGCGGCTACTTGATGTTGTGGTCGGTGGCACGTCTGCGCGCGATTCGGCGTTGCACACTGCGCTACGCGCTCGAGACCGAGCGCATCGAAAACTGGCTGGCGCAGGTTCTTGCGGCCGCCCGCCTGAATCCCGCGCTTGCCTTGGAAGTGGTGCAGTGCCAGAGGCTGGTGAAAGGCTACAGCGACACGCACGTGCGCGGCCTGACCAATTACCAGACCCTAATGGGGGCAGTGGTGCGGGCAGGTGCGCGCCTGGCCCCCGCCACGCTGCGGGAATTGCGGGAGGCAGCCCTCGCGGACGAGCAAGGCAAGAAGCTGAAGGAAGCCCTGGTTCGCCACGCGCTGGCGTGACTGGACTCCGAACCTTCGAAGGAATTGAACACCATGACCACTCCGCACACCTTCAGGCGCCAGCACAAGATCCATTTCTCCGAATGCGATCCCGCTGGGATTGTGTTCTACCCCCAGTACTTCGTGATGTTCAACGACCTGATCGAAAGCTGGATCGACACACTGATGCCGGACGGCTACCACGGCGTGATTGGCGCGCGCCGGCTCGGCATGCCAACGGTCCACCTCGAGGTGGACTTCAAAGCGATCAGCCGCTTTGGCGAAAAGGTCTGGCTGGAGCTGGAAGTGGTGCGTGTTGGCGGAAAGTCAATCACGCTGGCCTGGCGATGCTCGGGGGCGGACGGCGGTGTGCGGCTGGCGGCCACACAGACCATCGTGATGACCTCTCTCGACACGCACCTGGCGATCCCGGTGCCGGAGGACCTGCGCGCGGCGATCGAACATGGGGCGGCCCTGGCCCGCACAGATGACGGGGCGTTGACTGAGTTGGGTCACCGTATCGGGACGCATTCTGCTCTCGACGGCCGGCCTTTTCGCGAAACGGTCTGAATCCACACGCGGTCAGACCTTGGGCAAATGCCAACGCGACCCGCGCAGGGGCGCCGATGGCTCCGGTAGTAACTTTTGGAAACAGCCATGAAGATCGTATGTATCGGCGGTGGTCCCGCCGGCCTCTATTTCGGCCTGTTAATGAAACTGCAGGATCCCGCCAATGACGTCGTGGTGGTGGAGCGCAATCGCCCTTATGACACCTTCGGATGGGGCGTTGTGTTCTCCGACGCAACGCTGGGCAACTTGCGTGAAGCCGATCCTGTTTCGGCCGACACCATCGGCGACGCGTTCAATCGCTGGGACGACGTTGAAGTCCACTTCAAGGGCCGGGCGGTGCGCAGCGGCGGCCACGGCTTCATCGGGATCGGCCGCAAACGCCTGTTGAACATCCTGCAGGCGCGTTGCGAGGAAGTCGGCGTCGAACTGGTTTTTGAAACCAATGTCGACGACGACCAGGCCATCGCGCGCAAGTACAACGCCGACCTGGTCCTTGCCTCCGACGGCCTGAACAGCGTGGTGCGCAAACGCTACGCCGACACGTTCCGCCCGGATATCGACACCCGCAAATGCCGCTTCGTCTGGCTGGGTACGAGAAAGGTATTTGACGCGTTCAATTTTATTTTCGTTCCAACCGAGCATGGCTGGTTCCAGGCCCACGCCTACCGTTTCGAAGACGGGACTTCGACATTCATCGTCGAGACGCCCGAGGAAACGTGGAAGGCCGCGGGAATCGATCAGATGAGCCAGGAGGAAGGCATCGCCTACTGTGAGCGCCTGTTCGCCCCGTACCTGGATGGCAATCCGCTCATCAGCAACGCCTCTCACCTGCGCGGCTCGGCAATCTGGATTCAGTTCCCGCGCGTGATCTGCGAAAAGTGGGTGCATTGGAACACGTTGACTTCCGACAACGGCACTGAAAAGAAAGTGCCTGTGGTGCTCATGGGCGACGCCGCGCACACCGCGCACTTCTCGATTGGTTCCGGCACCAAGCTGGCGCTCGAGGATGCGATCGAGCTGGCACGTACCATCAAGCGCGTCGATGGCTCATTGGAAGCGGCGCTAGAGCAGTACGAAGCGGTGCGTTCGGTCGAAGTCCTGAAAATCCAGAATGCGGCGCGTAACTCGACCGAATGGTTCGAGAACGTCAAGCGCTATGAAGACCTGGAACCCGAGCAATTCGCGTACTCGCTGCTGACCCGCTCCCAGCGCATCTCGCATGAGAACCTGCGCCTGCGCGACAAGGCCTGGCTGGAAGGTTATGAAGCCTGGCTGGCAAGGCGCGCCGGCACCGAAGCCACGGCGGTGCCGCCTCTGCTGACGCCCTACACCGTACGCGGGGTCGCGCTGAAGAACCGCGTGGTGGTATCCCCGACCGCGATGTATTCCTGCCAGGACGGGATGCCGGGTAGCTTCCACATGGTTCACCTGGGAAGCCGTGCGCTGGGCGGTGCCGGCCTCGTGATGGTGGAAATGACCGCCGTGTCGCCGGACGGACGCATCACGCCGGGTTGCCCGGGACTGTGGAATGACGAGCAGGCTGCGGCTTTCGCCGGCATCGTCGGGTTCGTCCATGAACACACCAGTGCGCGCATCGGTGTGCAGATCGGCCATGCCGGCCGGCGCGGCTCAACCCAGCTCGGCTGGGAGCAGGCCGATCACCCGCTGCCCGAGAACAACTGGCCTTTGCTTTCAGCCTCCGCGCTGCCTTACCAGCCCGGCATTTCGCAGACACCTCGCGCCATGACGCGCGAGGACATGGACCGCGTGCGCGACGACTTTGTCGCTGCCGCCCGACGTGCGGCTGCCGCCGGCTTTGACTGGCTGGAGCTACAGGCGGGCCACGGCTACCTGCTGTCGAGCTTCATCTCGCCGGTGACCAACCACCGAACCGACCAATATGGCGGCACGCTGGCGCAGCGCATGGCGTTCCCGATCGAAGTGCTGGCGGCGGTACGAGAAGCGTGGCCACAGGATAAGCCGATTTCTGTGCGTATCTCGGCTACGGATTGGGTGAGCGGCGGCATCAGCGCAGATGATGCGGTCGAGATGGCCCGCCTGTTCAAGCAAGCCGGTGCCGACGTGATCGACTGCTCTTCCGGCGAAGTGACCCCGGAACAGAAGCCGGTATACGGGCGCATGTTCCAGACCCCGTTTGCCGACCGGGTCCGCAACGAGGCCGGTGTCCCGACCATCGCCGTGGGCGCGATCACCGAAGCCGACCAGGTCAACGGCATCATCGCCTCGGGGCGCGCTGACCTTTGCGCAATCTCGCGCCCGCACCTCGCCGACCCCGCCTGGCTGCTGCACGAGACCGCCAAGCTCGGCTACCACCGTGTCGAATGGCCAAAGCAATACCTGCTTGCAAAGGACCAGCTCGAGCGAAACCTCCAGCGCGCGACAGCCGGCGCCTGAATGTTGCCACCACTCAGGCGAGACCTGCGAGGAAGAACACACCAAGAGAGGAAGACGATGTCGAATACCTCATATGACACCTACCGCGAGAACGTAGCGGGCCGTGCAGACGTGGCGGACACGCCCGAGCTGCTGGCCTACTACAAGGAACTGGCCACGCTCAAGACGGGTGCCCTCTGGACCGTTGCCAACAAGATCGAGCCGTGGCAGCCGAAGTCGGAATCGGTGCCCGTGCTGTGGCGCTACCGCGACCTGCGCGACCACGTACTGCGTTCAGTGGACCTCGTTACGCCTGAGAAAGCGGGCCGCCGGGTGATCTACCTGAACAACCCTGGGCGCCAGGACGTGTCGGCGGCCGTGGGCTGGCTCTACTCCGGCCTGCAGGTAATGCATCCGGGCGAGGCCGCGTCAGCGCACGCGCATTCGTCCTCGGCGCTGCGCTTCATCATGGAAGGCAGCGGTGCGTACACGATCGTCGATGGCCACAAGATGACGCTGAACGCCAATGACTTCGTGCTGACGCCAAACGGCACCTGGCACGAGCACGGCGTGTCGGCTGACGGTACGACCTGCATCTGGCAAGACGGCCTGGATATTCCACTCGTCAACGCAATGGAAGCCGGCTTCTACGCCGTCCATCCGGGGCTGCAGCAAGCGGTGACACATCCGGTCGACGACGTGCCGGCCATTTGGGGCGGAAAGGGCCTTCGCCCGCACGGTGGCACCTGGACCAAGCCTTATTCGCCGTTGTTCAAGTATGAATGGGCGCCGACTTACGAGGCGCTGCTCCGTCACGGCAAAGTCACGGACGGCAGCCCGTTCGACGGGGTGCTGATGCACTACGTCAACCCGGTCACTGGGGGCCCCGTGATGCCCACGATCGGCGCCAGCATGCAGCTATTGCGGCCGGGCGAGGCCACCCAGGCGCACCGCCACACCGGCAGCTTCATTTACCAGGTCGCCAAGGGCAGTGGCTATTCCATCGTCAATGGCCAGCGCTTTGACTGGACCGAGCGCGACATCTTTTGCGTGCCCTCCTGGGCTTTCCATGAGCACGCTAACGCGTCGTCTGGCGATGACGCGGTGCTGTTCTGCTTCAACGACCTACCCGTCATGCATTCGTTGGGGCTGTACCGCGAAGAGGCGTTGGCGGAGAACGGCGGCCACCAGGTGCTAGCCACCTGACAACGGAACCGTCGTTGTGCATTGCCATGTGCACGACTTTCACGACCTGATTTTTTCGATTTGCGCAGCCGCCGACAACGCGGCATTCACCGGAGTAGTAAAACCATGCGTCTCGTTACCTATCGCTCTGAAGTAGCCGCCGCCGCCCGCCTGGGCGCCATTATCGATGGCAGCATCGTTGACCTTGCCCGCTTCGGCGCTGCCGTCGGCGTCGACATTCCGTCCACCATGCTCGAGTTCATTGACCTGGGACCCGAGGCGGTCCGCTCGACCAGTGCGCTACTGAACGAATATCGCGGCAGGCTGCCGTTCGGCGTGGCCTTCCCGGCCTCGAACGTCAAGCTGCTGGCCCCCATCCCGCGCCCGCGCAAGAACATCTGGGGCATTGGCCTGAACTACGTCGAGCACGTGGCCGAATCCAGCCGCAGCCTGGACACCTCCAAGGAACTGCCCAAGGAGCCGGTGATTTTCTCCAAGCCGCCGACCACCGTGATTGGCCCGGGCGATGCCATTGAGCACAACAAGGAAATCACCGAGCAAATGGACTGGGAAGTCGAACTTGCCGTCGTCATTGGCACCCGTGGCAAGCGCGTAAAGGAGGCCGACGCGCTGAACTACGTGTTCGGCTACAGCGTGATGATCGATATCTCGGCGCGCGACTGCCGTCGCGCTGGCCAATGGATCTACTCCAAGGGCCAGGACACTTATGCGCCGTTCGGCCCGGTCATCGTCACCGCTGATGAGATTCCCGATCCGCACACGCTGGACCTGTCGCTGACCGTCAATGGCGTGACCAAGCAAAGCTCCAACACCCGCCACATGCTGTTCAAGGTGCCTGCGCTGATCGCGGATATCAGCAAGGGCATGGCTTTGGAGCCCGGCGACATCATCGCGACGGGGACGCCGGATGGCGTCGGTGCGGGCCGCACCCCCCAGGAATGGCTGTGGCCGGGCGACACCGTGGTGGCCACGGTGGAAGGCATCGGCGAGCTGCGCCACCCCGTCGTGGCGGTCTGATTCCCAGTATCCGGAGAAGCGGCAGTCCCCACGCACCGGCGTTCGGGACTGGCCATTCGGAAGTGTAAGGAGACAACTGCAATGCTCAACCTGCCAACATTCAAGGCCGCTGCTGTCCAGGCGGCTCCGGTGTTCGTGGATGCCGACGCGACGGTCGACAAGGTTTGCCGCCTGGTCAAGCAGGCGGCCGACAACGGCGCAAAGCTGGTCGCATTCCCGGAAGTGTTCGTGGCTGGCTACCCGTACTGGAGCTGGCTGACCAACCCCGTCGACGCCAGCCCCTGGTTCGAGAAGCTGGTCAAGGCTTCCATCGAGATTCCGGGCCCGGAGATCCGCAAGATCGCCCAGGCCGCGCAGGCCAACCACATCAACGTAGTGGTTGGCGTCAACGAGCGCAGCCGCACGGGCGTCGGCACGCTCTACAACACCCTAGTCACGATCAGCGATGAGGGCCGCATCCTGGGCCGGCACCGGAAACTGGTACCCACGTGGGCTGAGAAGCTGACCTGGGCCAATGGCGACGCCTCGGCGCTGCGCGTGCACCAGACCAGCGTCGGGCCGCTCGGCTCGCTGGCGTGCGGCGAGAACACCAACACGCTGGCGCGCTTCTCGCTGCTGTCGCAAGGCGAGTTGATGCACGTCGCGAGCTATATCGCGCTGCCGGTGGCGCCGGCCGACTATGACATGGCCGAGGCTATCAAGGTGCGCGCGGCCGCCCACTGCTTCGAGGGCAAGGTGTTTACCGCTGTGTCATGTTCAACGGTGTCGGCGGAGATCATCGAGGCGATGAGCCCGCTGAACCCCAAGGCGCGCGAACTGCTGTCCCGCCGAAACAGTTCCTTCTCCGGCTTCCTGGGCCCGGACGGCCGCGTGATCGGCGAGCCGCTGATCGACGTGGAAGGCATTGTCTATGCCGACATCGATCTTTCACGGTGCATCCAGCCGCGCCAGATGCATGACATCACCGGCCACTACAACCGCTTCGACATCTTTGACCTGCGTGTCGACCGCCGGCCGCTGCAGCCCGCGCAATTCATGGACGGCGCAGCCCAGGCTCTTGACCTGGAGGCCGACCAAGCCGATCTCAATGCATTCGACCTTTCCGAGAGCAAGTAAATGTCTTTCCTGCTGACGCCCCAGAAGCCGCTGCGTATCGGGCAAATCGTGCCGTCGTCCAACACCACCATGGAGACGGAAATTCCTGCCATGCTGCGCGAGCGCGAGAAGGATTTTGCCGAGCGCTTCACCTTCCACTCCAGCCGCATGCGCATGAAAAAAGTGGTCAAGGAAGAGCTTGAGGCCATGGACCGCGACAGCGACCGCTGCGCCCTCGAACTGTCCGACGCGCGCGTGGACGTGCTGGGCTATGCCTGCCTGGTGGCCATCATGAGCATGGGCAAGGGCTACCACCGTGTGTCCGAAGCCCGCCTCACACAGCGCACCGTCGACAACGGCAACCCGGCTCCAGTGGTTACCAGCGCCGGCGCGCTGGTGGACGGCCTGCACGCCATGGGCGCGAAGCGCGTCTCGGTGGTATGCCCGTACATGAGGCCGCTCACGAAGATGGTGGTCGAGTACATCGAGAGCGAAGGCATCGAGGTCAAGGACTACACCGCGCTGGAAATCCCCGACAACCTGCAGGTCGCCGCCCAGGACCCTGCCGAGCTGCTGGAGATCTACAAGCGTGTCGACACCACCGGCGTGGATGCCATCGTGCTGTCGGCATGCGTGCAGATGCAGTCCCTGCCGTCGATCCAGAAAGTGCAGGACGAATCCGGCATTCCGACCCTCTCGGCAGCCGTCGCGACTACCTGGCAGATGCTCCGCAAGCTGGACCTCCGCACGGAAGTTGCCGGCTGCGGCGAGTTGCTGAGCGGTAGATATTAAGCGCCCCACCCGCCGCCACCGGGCATGCCACGGGGCGGTGCATCTTGAGAGCGTATGGACGACATCCATTTCTACGAGCCCACGCTCGGCCACGGGTTGCGCCACGATCCGCTGGCCGCCATCGTCGGCCCGCGCCCGATTGGCTGGATTGCCACCTTGGATCCGGCAGGGGTGCCAAACCTGGCGCCCTATGCCTTTTTCAACGTCTTCAACTACTCCCCGCCGGTAGTGGCCTTCTCCAGCGTTGGATACAAGGACACGGTGCGCAATATCGAGGCGACTGGCGACTTTGTGTGGAACCTGGTGACACGACCGTTGGCCGAGCGCATGAACATGACCAGCGCCGGCGTGGCCCCGGAAGTCGACGAATTCACCCTGGCAGGCTTGACACCGGCGCCATCGCGCCTGGTGTCAGCCCCTCGGGTACAGGAAAGCCCGGTGTCATTCGAATGCAGCGCGACCCGGGTCATGCAACTGGGCAGGGCCGACGGCGCCATGCTGGACACGTGGATGGTCCTGGGCGAAGTGGTGGGCGTGCATATCGACCGTGCCTTCGTTCAGGATGGCGTGTATGACACCGCTGCTGCGCGTCCCATTTTGCGCGGTGGCGGTCCCGCGGATTACTACGAGGTGAGTAGGGACGCGCTTTTTCAAATGCGCCGGCCGGCGTGACGCCCGGAGATGAACTTAGTCCGCGGCACGGTGCAGCCGTATCAGCAGCTTTAGCGTGGCTCGAAGTTCGTCGGCTTTTTTCTCGCCGAGTGGGGCCAGCACTTGCGCTTCATGGGCCCTCGCCTGGCTGATAAGACCGGAAGTGAGCTTTTGGCCACGTGGAGTGATGCGGACCAGCGTGATGCGCCGGTCGGTGTCATGCGGAATGCGCTTCACGTAGCCCTGCGCTTCCATTCGGTCGAGCAAGCGGGTCACGGTAGGCTGCTTGGTCACTGACAGCTGCGCCAATTCGCCGATAGTGATTGCCTTGCCTCCCGACAAGGTGGACAACACGCGCCAATCAGAAACGGTGAATCCGTTAGCCACCACAACCGCGTGGAATTCGCCCGAAATCAGTTGGCTGGCCTGGGCCAGCAACGCTGGGGTGTAGTTGTCGACAAATTCGTCGTCAGAGGTGTCGATGGACTTATTCATGTGAAACGGATGCGATTGGACAGCCCTGGTGGCCGCGCGACGATAGAACATACCACGGCGGTCATTTTGCCTAGCCGACGAGGCTCCCGATCCAGCGCCTTCCCCCTCTTGATACAGAAAAGAACTTTCAGTACAAAGTAATGGGATTGCGCGCGACCGTGCTGTGCGGGCAGCCGTGCCATGGAGCAATCCCGCAGGAACGAGACAATGCCAATCGCCCCCCGGTCCAGCTTCGACACCGATGCGCCGCTGAGTACAGAAGACTGCTCACCGAGCGCAATGCTATCCGCCTACCCGTGGTTTCGCTCCGCCGACCCGGAAGAAACGCAGGGCAAGGTCGCGGCCGTATTTTGTCCGCACGATCTGCGTGTTGTTGGTGCATCGCAGCATCTTCACGTACAACACAACCTTGTGCGGCTTCAGGAAACCGCGATCAATTTCCTCGCGTATGGTGCGCATGTCGAGATTGATCCCGGCCGACTGGGGCATTTTTATCTTGCCCAGATTCCTGTAGCGGGGCATGCCAGCATCCTGTGCGGTCAGCAGAAAATCCTTTCCGATGTACACACGGGCAGTCTTTTAAGCCCTGACACACCCACTCGCATGCATTGGCACGAGGATTGTGCTCAGGTGCTGCTGTGGATAAGCAAGGAGGCGGTCGAGCGCCGCTTCGTCTTGCTAACGGGACGCGACTCGGGAAGACCGCTGTCGTTCGACCCCACCCTCCCAAAGCACGCGGGACCCTCCAGCCCGTGGACTCAGGCCGTCCTCGACCTGGCACGGAATATCGACCAGCACGGCACGCACTGGCTTCAGTTCCCCGTGGCAGTGGCTTCGATGGAGGACTATCTGTTGCGAACGCTGCTGCTGCTTCAGCCGCACACCTATTCCGAGTTCCTCGTCCGCAGCAGCGAACCCGCCAGGCCGCGTCACTTGCAGCGCGTGATTGATTATGTACAAGCGAATGTCGACCAGCCGCTAACCGTTGCCGACCTCGCCCAGGTTGCATGCGTTAGCGTACGAGCGCTGGAGGAAGGCTTTCGCCGCCATTTCAATACGACCCCGATTGGCTACTTGCGGGACGTCAGACTGGACGGCGTGCGACAAGCGCTGATTGCCTCCGCGGGCGCGAAGCAGGTCTCGGTCGCGGACATTGCCTATCGCTTCGGGTTTACCCACCTGGGCCGGTTTGCCGCCTACTACAAAAAGCGCTTTGGGGTACCACCCTCGGCAACCTTGCACAGGGTCGGTGCAAATCCACGGCCTTAGTCGTCGCTGGCTCGCGCCACCAGCTTCCCCGCGCTTCGAAGGCCTCGCCGGTCGAGCTGGGCGCCTTCACTGTCGTTGTTGATACAACAACGCTAATCCGGCCCTTGTGTCCGTGCCGGAACCAAGGCTCAGGAAGCCGGCAACGCTGCCGCGCACCTCTCCATTCCCTACGTGCTATCCGCATTCAGCATCGGCTCGTTATCCGGATATCGGAGAGCGGATTGCGGATAGAAGCATCATCACTGGTACACCAAACTGTCTTTCACATGGCTACATGCGAGCCAATACAAAAGTGGAGACAGACATGCAAGGAATTCAGGGCAAGACGGCAATCGTGACCGGCGGCGCAACCATGATTGGCGAAGCGGTCGTTGCCGCCCTCGTCTCGGCTGGCGCCAACGTCGTTGTTGTCGACATCGACGAGCAAGGGGGCAGCCAGGTTGCGGAACGACATGCGGCACATTGCCGCTTTGTTGCCGTGGACGTGACCAGCGACGCCGCTATCTCTACCTGCATTGCCGACACGGTGAACGCCTTTGGGGGCATCGACCTGTTGGTCAATTGCGCCTGCACCTATGTCGACAATGGTGGAGCGTCCACCCGCGAACAGTGGCTGGATTCCTACAACGTCAACGTGGTTGGCGCGGCGATGATGCTTAAGGCCTGCGTACCGGAGATGAAGAAGCGCGGCGCCGGTGCCGTGGTGAACTTTGCCTCGATCTCGGCCGGCGTGGCGCAGTCCGGGCGCTGGCTGTACCCGATCACCAAAGCCGCAATCCAGCAATTCACGCGCAGCGCGGCGCTCGATCTCGCGCCCGAAAACATTCGCGTCAACTCGGTTTCACCGGGCTGGACCTGGTCGTCGGTGATCAGTGCGCTGAGCGGTGGCGACAAGGCGAAGGCCGACAGCGTCGCTGCCGACTTCCACCCGCTGGGGCGGCTCGGCAAACCTGAGGAAGTTGCGCAGGTGGTCCTCTTTCTCCTGTCCGATGCTGCCGGCTTCGTCACGGGCACCGACTACGCCTGCGATGGAGGCTATGGCGCGTTGGGCCCGGAAGGCCGGCAGTCAGCCATCCAACGGCTCACCGCCTAACGCACGCATTGGCCTTGGCGCAGGTCACCGATCCAAGCCCTGCGCCGGCCCGAAAGCACGATCCCCCACTGGAGAGACACATGACAACCCAACCCATTTCGAAAATCACGCCGCGCAAGATCGCGATTGTTGGCGCAGGCCAGGCTGGCCTGCTGCTGGGCTGCGCCCTGCTGCAACGGGGCTATGAGGTAACGCTGGTCACTAACCGCACGGCAGAGGAAGTCTGGAGCGGCAAGGTGATGTCGTCCCAATGCATTTTCGACCAGGCGCTTCAGATCGAGCGCGATTTCGGCCTGAATCAATGGGAGGCACAGTGCCCGACCGTCGACGGCATTGGCCTGACCATCCCCACCGATGACGGGAAGGGCGAAATGGCCATCCATTGGCGCGCGCGCCTGAATGCCTACGCGCAATCAGTCGACCAGCGCGTCAAGATGCCAGGGTGGATGGCCGAATTCGAAAGCCGCGGCGGCAACCTGCGCATCGAGAACGTGGAAATTCCCGAGCTTGAGGCTCTGGCGCAGAGCCACGACCTGGTCCTGCTGGCTGGTGGCAAGGGAGAGATTGTCAACCTGCTGACCCGTAACGAGGAACGCTCCCCGGTGCGCCATCCGCAGCGCCAGCTTGCGCTCGCCTACGTGGCCGGCATGCAGCGCAGCGGCCCGTTCGAGTGTGTCAATTTCAACCTGATCCCAGGCGTCGGCGAGTACTTCGTGTTTCCGGCACTGACGACCAAGGGCAGCAACGAAACGCAGGCCTGCGACATCATGGTCTTCGAGGCGATTCCGGGCGGCCCGATGGATCGCTGGGCTGATGTGAAATCCGCTGACCAGCATCTGGATGTCTGCCTCGGCATCCTGCGTGATTACCTACCTTGGGAGAGCGAGCGTTGTGCCAGCGTGCAGCTCACCGATGCCAACGGAATTCTGAGCGGGCGTGTCACGCCGACCGTACGCAACCCCACGCTTACGCTGCCATCGGGCCGCGTGGTGATGGGCCTGGGCGATGCGGTCATGGTCAACGACCCAATCACTGGCCAAGGCTCCAACAACGCCACCAAGGGCGCCCTGCACTATTTCGAGTCCATCCTGCGCCACGGCGACAAGCCCTTCGACAAGGCATGGATGCAAGCGACCTTCGACGGCCTTTACGAAGGCTACGCCGAGCCGGTGATCCGCTGGACCAACTCGTTGCTGTTCCCGCCGCCGGATCACATCGTCAGGCTTCTGGCCACGGCGCAGCACGCACCGCGTATTGCGCATCGCATTGCCAACGGCTTCAACGATCCTCGCGACTACGGCAGCTACTGGTTCGACGAGGAAGCCACCGACGCCTGGATCGCGCAAGAATCGCAGTCCCGCGCCGCCTGAGACAGAACAAGAACACCCGAAAACATGTCGCCTGGCTGCCCTATTGGTGCAGCAGGCTACAGGAGACAGACATGACCGACGCACGCGAGTTTCGGAATGCCCTGGGCCGCTTCGCCACCGGCGTAGCGATTGTCACAACCCGCACCGCCGATGGCGAGCCATGGGGTGTAACGGTCAACAGCTTCAGCTCGGTATCGCTGGAGCCGCGGCTGGTGCTGTGGAGCCTTGCAAAAAAGTCCTACAGCCTTGAAGCGTTTCAGAACACTGGCAGCTTTGTGATCCATATCCTGGCCGCCGATCAGGAGGATGTGTCCAACCGCTTTGCACGGGGCGCAGAAGGAAAATTTGCCGGCGTCCCGTGCACGGATGGCATCGATGGCTCCCCCGTCCTGCCAGGATGCGCAGCGGTTTTCCAATGCCGCAACACGCATCAGTATGACGGCGGGGATCACGTCATCTTCCTTGGCGAGGTCCGACATTTTGACACGTCGGATCGGGAATCCCTGCTCTTCTACAAGGGAAACTACGCTCGTACCGCCAACGCCATGACCGAGCTGTCCGACCTGGTCCGCACCGAGTACGTCGCCGCGACCTGATTCCGGTACCGCACACGACAATCCGTCCGAAGGAAGCTGGCCAGCGCCGCAACCGAATGCAATTGCCGGCCTCTCTTGTACTTGTCCCCTGGATAATCCAATGAGTACCTATGACGCCGTCATTGTCGGCAGTGGTATCAATTCGCTCGTCTGCGCAGCCGTCCTGGCCAGGCGCGGCAAGCGCGTGTGTGTGCTGGAACGCAATAGCACGCTTGGCGGATGCATTCGCACAGAGACGCTCAACGCGCCCGGCTATCTGCACGACACGTTGTCCACGGCACACCCGCTGTTTGTCACCTCGCCGGGCTACGCCGAGCTGAAGGACGATCTTCATCAGGCAGGACTCAGCTACCGCAATAACAACACGCCCACTGGCGTGCTCCTGCCCGATAACCGTTCGCTGATTCTGAGCACCTCCCGTGAGCGCAATGTCGACGCCTTCAATGCCTTGGCAAGCGGCGACGGCGATGCCTTTCAGGCGGCCATGCAAGAGGTCGAGCAGAACGCCAGCCTGGTGTTTTCGCTGCTTGGCAACGAACTGTGGAGTGCCAGTGTTGCAAGGACCGTAGCCGGCCGCCTGTGGAAACAAGGCGTGCACGATACCGTCGCCTTCTTTTCCCCAGCTCTGATGAGTTGCCGCAGTTGGCTTGAGACCCGGGTCAAATCCGACCTGGTCCAGGCGCTGCTTGCACCCTGGGTTTTGCATACAGGCCTTGGCCCCGAAAGCGCAATGTCCGCATTGATGGGCAAGGTGGTCGCGTTCTCGCTGGAGGGAGTTGGACTGCCGATCGTCCAGGGCGGCAATGGCCGTACTGTCGACGCCTTCCGCAGCATCGTCGAGAGCCGGGGCGGTGAATTTCACGTGAATGCCGACGTCGAGGACATCCTGGTCGCGGGCGGCTCGGCGCGCGGCGTCAGGACGCGCGACAACCGTGTATTCATGGGCAAGGAGATCATCTGCAACGTCACACCGGGACAGCTCTACGGGAAGCTGTTGGCAGCCAAGTACGTACCGGCCGGCCTGCGTCAGCAGGCCGCCGAGTACCGCTACGGCAAGGGCAACATGCAGATCCATCTGGCGCTGTCCGCCCCTCCGCAATGGCCCCAGGAATATCTCCGCGACGTCATTTACCTGCACCTTACCCCGGGCCTGGACGGTATCTCCAGGGCAGTCAGCGAAGCGGAACGCGGCCTGCTTCCGGCAGAAGGCACCATTTGCGTTGCCCAGCCTTGCGCTGTCGACCCTTCGAGAAGCCCGGCCGGAGGCTGGGTGCTCTGGATCCAGGTGCCGGAATGCCCGCGTCAAATCAAAGGCGATGCGCTTGGAGAGATCGCGGCCCCGTCGGATGGCCGGTGGACTGCCGAAATCCGTGAGCGCTACGCCGACCGAATTATCGACCGCATTGCGCGCCAAGTGCCAAACCTGAAGGCGAGCATCGTCGGGCGGACGGTTCTCTCGCCTGCCGACCTTGAATCGATGAACGTCAATCTCGTCGGCGGTGATCCCTATTCCGGCGAATGCAGCATCGACCAGTTCATGTTCTGGCGCCCGGTACCGGGCGTCAAGGATCACGCTACCCCGGTTAAACACCTTCACCACATCGGCGCCTCCACCCATCCCGGCCCCGGGCTTGGCGGTACCTCCGGTTACCACGTCGCCAACGCGCTCGCAAAAAAGCGGGCTAGATCGAACCGATAAGTGAAGCAACTACAGGAGACAACCATGAACAACAGCCTTGCCAATTTTGCTGCCGATTTGCTGTCCGGTCGCATCCGCGTGGTGGATTTGACGCAAACCTTGAGTTCCGAATTCCCGACCATCTCACTGCCGCCCGAGCTGGGCCAAACTTGGCCGTTCCGACAAGAGACCATCTCGCGCTATGACGATCGCGGCCCGAACTGGTACTGGAACAACTTCTCCTGCGGCGAACATACCGGCACCCATTTCGACGCTCCCGTCCATTGGGTCTCCGGCAAGGACTTGCCCGACAATACGACGGACACCATCCCCGCCGAAAAATTCTTTGCCACCGCCTGCGTCATCGACTGTTCGAGCGAGGCTGCGGAAGACCCGGATTACCTGCTCACCGTCGACGCCGTCAAGGCCTGGGAAGCCCGGCATGGCCGCATCCCTGCCCGCTCCTGGGTGCTGATGCGCACCGACTGGTCCAAGCGCACCAGTCCCGAAGCGTATTTGAATGCGCGTGACGATGGCATGCATACCCCTGGCCCTGACCAGGGGGTGGTCCAGTGGATGATTGACGAGCGCGACGTCCACGGATTCGGCGTCGAAGCCATCGGTACCGATGCGGGCCAGTCCTATGGCTGGGAGCTGCCGTTCCCATGTCATTACCTGATGCATGGCAACAACCGCTACGGGCTGCAATGCCTCACCAATCTCGACCAACTGCCGCCGCAAGGGGCATTGATTGTCGCTGCCCCGCTAAAGATCAAGGACGGTTCCGGGAGCCCGCTTCGCGTCCTGGCGCTGATTCCCGGCTGATACTCGACTGAGCCATCAATAACCACAAAAGGAGGAGAACGAAGTGAAGACACGAGTAATCGCGGCAATGCTAGCCGGTTCGCTTGCGCTAGGCGGCCAGGCGCTCGCCAAGGAGGGTGCAGACCAATATCCAAATGGAGCTGAAAACTGGATGGCGGGTGCTTTGCCACCTCCCGGTACCTATCTCCTCAATTACACCGGCTACTACGGCGGTAAGCTCAAGGACGGCAACGGCGACAATGCCAATATCGCCGGCAGTCCGGCAAAGGTTGACGCCTGGTTCGATGCATTGCGGGTGGTAAAAGTCACCGACATCACGCTACTTGGCGCGAGCTGGGGCATGCAAGCCATCGTCCCGCTGGTCTACCAATCCATGAATTTGCCCCAGATAGGCGGCCGTCGCAACGCTACCGGCCTGGGCGACATCACGATCGATCCGATTGTCCTTGGCTGGCATGGTGCGAACTGGCATGTCACGACGGGGCTGGACATCTATGTGCCGACGGGGCGCTACGACCGGAATGATCCGCGGGTCAGTATCGGCGCGAACTACTGGGCCTTCGAGCCCGTGGCAGCATTCACGTGGCTGGGCCAGAGCGGCTGGGAAGTCTCGGCCAAGTTCATGTACAACATCAAGGCAAAGAACACTGACGCCAACTTCGGCGGCATGGCGGGAAGCTACCGGTCCGGGCAGGAATTGCACGTCGATTATGCCCTGGGCAAGCACATCGGCCCATGGACAGTCGGCTTGAGCGGGTATTACCTGAAGCAGGTGACTGACGACAAATTCAACGGGACCGTAGTGCCGGAGGTGCCGGGTGTATGGAGCCGTGGCCGTCGCGGCGAGGTGTTCGCTGTCGGCCCGAGCGTCTCGTATACCAATGCCAAGGGAACCAGCTTCGTCGCCCAGTGGCAGCACGAAGCCTATGCCAGGAACCGGTTTGGCGGCGACAAGTTCTGGTTCAAGGTGGTGACAGCGTTCTGACGAAATGGGCCCTCAACAGCGGGCCCAATGTGCCAGGCAACGGTCTGCTTTCCCATCGGGGCGCCTCGCACCATTCGCGGAATCACGGAAAGGACGAAGCATGAACTGCGCCCTTCCGTTTGAACGGAAACATGGCATGCCGGTCAGGTTCTGCCACTCGGTTCGATATATGCTCCAATAGCGACAGCCCCATGAATCCAGCGCGCCTGGCGTGCATTCCATGTGAACCGAGCAGGGGTGAAAGAGGTGAAGCATGGCCCTCATTAGCCGTAAACTGTTTCCGTCCGGCCCGGAGCTTCGGGTGCGGGATGTAACGGTGTCCGCACACGACGATTTCCAGACACAGCGATCCAAGCTCGCGACCATCATGCTCGACGCGATGTTCCAGTACGTCGGCCTGCTGGATATCGACGGCAGAATGCTCGAAATCAATCGCGCAGCGCTTGACGGGATCGGCATCCAGATGGACGACATACGGGGAAAGCCGTTCTGGGAAGCGCGATGGTGGGTGATCTCCCCGGAGACTCAGAACGATCTGCGAGAATTGATCAGGCGCGCGGCCCAAGGCGAATTCGTTCGCAGTGATTTCGAGGTCTACAGCCAGGAAGCCGGCGAGGAAACCATCATTGTTGACTTCTCGCTCGTGCCTATCAGGGATTCGGGTGGCAACGTGGTGTTCCTGCTGCCGGAGGGGCGCAACATCACGGAAAAGAAGCGCGCCGAGGCAGCGCTAGCTCAAAAAAACGACGAACTCCAAGCAAGCTGGGACCTGATCTGCCGGCAGCGCGACGAACTTCAGAGTCTTTATGACAGGCTCATGGTTGAACAGAAGCTGTCGGAGCGGCTCCTTTTGAACCTTCTGCCATACCCGATCGCTGAACGACTGAAAGCACGTCCGGAGATCGTAGCCGACAGCATTCCAGAAATCATCGCCGACAGTTTTCCGGAGGTGACGGTCTTGTTTGCGGATATCGTGGCATTCACGCGTTTCTCGGCGGGCATGAGCGCTGAGCATCTGGTCGCAGTGCTCAACGAGATCTTCACCGAATTCGATACCATTGCCGACCGCCGCGGACTTGAGAAGATCAAGACTATCGGGGATGCTTACATGGCAGCAGCGGGGCTACCGGAACCCATTATTGACCATGCCGTCAGAGCCGCGGACATGGCGCTGGACATGATAGACGCGCTCAGCCTGTTCAATCGACGCACTGGCTATAACCTTCAGATGCGCATCGGTATCAATAGTGGTTCGGTCGTGGCCGGCGTCATCGGTAAGCGCAAATTCATTTACGACTTATGGGGCGATGCAGTCAACACGGCAAGTCGGATGGAGTCCCATAGCTTAGCTGGACGGGTGCAGGTCACCGACGCAACGCGCAACCTGTTGGAGCGATCCTTTCTTTTTGAAGAGCGCGGCATCATCGCAGCAAAGGGTATCGGTGCAGTGCATACTTGGTTTCTGACTGGCCGACGCGAGCCGATATCGCGATAGGGGTCCTTAGTATTTGTACCTCAGTAGCTCCACGTTTCCAAGTACGCGCGAGGACGCCTGGCATGAAAGCGCTCTCGATCACTGCGGGAGCGATCGCGCATCTCAACGACTGCTCATCCAACCGAAACGGCCGTTTAGATGGAGTTTCTCGAATGACCGAGTAGGGTCGATTCCGGTCACTGTCGCCGCAGAGAGCAAACCATCCGTAGGACAGCTACGGCAGGCGATTACGGTCTCTCTGGCGATTGTTTACTCGCATCGATACCGGGACATCTGCGCACCGGCTCGCTGTACAGCCTCGGATGCTTGCTGGATCTGGGCGAAATTATTGGTGAGCATTGCCCGCTCGGAATGCGTGACCGCTGCGCGGTAGGACTGGCGCAGTGACGGGCACATGATGCTTGATGCTAGTCGCTTTTGCCCCTCCGGGTCGAAGATCGAAGACGGTTCAGCCCGGTATTCTGCGTTTCGCTGGCCGATGGACTTCCTCACCACCTCAGTCTTTGCGTCGTGCTGACAAGGGGCGTCCTGCAACGTGACATGCCCAGCGGCGCTTCGACATTGATATATGGTCTGGCCTGCTGCATTTGTGGCCAAGGCGAACATCGCGAGCGTCAGATATCTCCGCATGGCTGACCTCAAGCCATAGGTGTACGCCCGACAGGCAGCTTTCGTTCGTCTTCTGCCACTGAAGCGCCAACGCCCTTGGCGGGCTGAGGCGGGACAACACTGATGTAGTCACTAAGGATAGTGCTCAGATCCACGTCTTTGGACTTGTAGCGCATGATTGGAATGCCGGCCGATGCGAGAACGTCATTCTTTTGCTTGTCGCGCTTCTGGGCTCTCGCGCTACTGTGCGAGGCGCCGTCAAGTTCGATGACATAGAGGGGTCGCATCGTCTGGCGCTCGCAAACGAGGTAGTCGACATACTTCTGAGCGAAGAGATTCCTGGCGGCGTGTGACCTTCCTTTATGCTCAACAAACGCGGACATGGCGACCTGCGGAAAGACGTGCGTGTCTCTTAGCGCGGCGGTCAGTCGTTCGTAGAGGTGTATCTCATCCTGCCGCAAAAATGGAGACCTGCGTCCAAAACGAAAATCCCCGGATGAACTTCTGTTGGACGCTGCGGACTTCAGCATCGCCATAAGCACGACGGCAACTGCAAAAAGGAACACCAGCCCTAGCATCGCTTTCACATGACCCTCCTACGCTTATTGTTTTGCGCGATGCTAAGCGGTCAGGCCAGCTGAAAGCACCCCTCCATAGGAGGGCTCACTTGGGTTGGGATGCGCCAGCCGGCTTTTACCCCGCTCGACGGAGCTTGCCAGCGCGTCAAAACATGCACTGCAGAGGCGGCGTCTCACATGGAATACCGTCGCCATCGCCATCCATCTTCACCGACGGACAGTTCTTCAGGTAAAAGCGGGCTTCCGCGCAGGAAGCCATCTGACTGCAGTGTTGCTTGCCCTCGCAGCGGAAGACTGGTTCCGGCGTTGTTGTCACAACGGAAACCGCGACGGGTTGTGGCTCGGCGTCGGCCACTGGATTCTTGAGCGGCGCGTGCGTTTTGTAGTAGAGAAAAGCCGCCGCGGCAGCTCCGACGAGGAGCAAGCTCTTGTACATGTTGACCCCACCCTTCTTTTTCTTATTCGAAACGCAAGGATGCCACAGTTGCGGACTCTATCCGAACGCCAGCATTCGCCCCGCCAGAATTACCGTAGCCCACAGTCCAAACGACAGCAGCCCGGCGAACCGGGCATGGCGTCCATTCGACTGCCGGAACGACGCCAACTGCAAGACTATTGCATTGAGCGCCGCCGCCCCCATCAACGCCAACTTGGCGGCGAACCATGGATTCGACTGATATTCGCGCGCCGCTGGAGCAAACAGCAGCAGGCCTGTGAGTACAGCGAGTACGAAGCCGCCAAGCGATAGCGGCACCAGCGTCTCGCGCACTGTTGCCTCCTCGAGCCGCCGCAATCCCCCGGCCAGCCGCAGATCGACGACCGCGATGGTTCCGAAGAGCAGGCCAATTCCGAGCAGATGCAGCCAGCTGACCAACGGATAGGCCCACGTCGATGCGCGCAGCGCCACCACTGGTTGCCATGTCTCGATTGCTGCGAGCAAGGCGTCCCACGTTTCCATGTCGTCTTTTCCGCTCAGCCGCGCGGCGTACCGCTGCATCCCGCGGGCAGCGCGACCGATTGCTGGCGCACGCCAACGCCGTCCAGAACGATCAATGCGGGTCGCGCGACATGGCGGTCGTTGCAGGAAGGAAACCCGATGGCCTGGAGCCGGTCGCCGGGTCGCGGCTCGCGCGGCATGCCCCATCGTTCGAGCCGGTTGATCGGCGCCAGGTCCAGGGTCCAACGGCCGGGCGGGGCCGATGCGCGCACTGCCGCCAGCGTTTTGGCGAAGTCCAGTTCGGCGAGTTCTGGCGGGATGGGCAGAGTATTCCAGTTACGCGGCAAGGTATTGGCTTCGACTTCGATTGTCACCTGCGGATGCGGGTTGCGCCATGTCACCGTCACCACGCGCCCCGAGAAGTAGAGCGGCGTGGCAGTGTCGTAGTAGCCCCAACCGTGATGCGCCAGTGCAGGCCATCCGAGCGTCATCGCGACGCTCGACACCGCTATCGCCACCCGTCGGGTCATGGTTCGCTTCATTTGATACCTCCTCGACTCGTTGTGGTGACGATAGCCCTCGCCAATCCATGCATCAATAACCGAAAATGGCATCATTCGATACGAAACGAGGTATCAATGGAATTCCAGCAACTGAAGCTTTTCCTGGCCGTTGCCGAAACCCTGCATTTCGGCCGTGCTGCGCAGCAGGTCGGCATGGCACAACCGCATCTGAGCCGCGCGATTGTCAGGCTGGAAGAGGAAATCGGCGTGCGCCTGTTCGACCGCACCAGCCGCCGTGTCGCCCTGACGGCCGCCGGCGAGTGCTTGCGCGAGGAAGCCATCGCCCTGCTACAAGCGCAGCGGCGTGCGCAGGAGCTTGCACGCACTGTGGGACAGCAACGACGGAGCCTGCGCATAGCTTATGTGTCGGCCGCGCTGTATCTGGCGTTGCCTGCGGCGCTGCGGACGCTGTCAGGCGGACAGGAACGGGTCGAGTTTGCGCTGCAGGAAGCGACTACCAATGAACAGCTGTCCCTGCTCGCGGCCGGAGAGATCGATCTGGGCATTGGTCACCCGCCCTTCGAAACGCATGCGCGCCTGGACAGTGTTCTGCTCTCGAATGACCACTTCGAGGCCGTGCTGCCTGCTGACCACCGCCTCGCCGATCAGGCCACCATCTCTTTTGCCGATCTGGCCAGCGAGCCATTGGTGTTGTTTCCGGAGGCGCAGGGACCGGCGCTGTATGCAGCGATACGCGATCGTTGCCGTGTCGCGGGCCATGCGATGCAGGTGGCAGCTACCGCGCCTCGTTTGCACGGGCAGTTATCGCTGGTTGCCGCGGGCCTGGGCATTGGGCTCGCCCCAACGCAGTCGCGCAGCCTGGCGGTGGCTGGCACGGTCCGCGTGCCGATCAAGCCTTACCCCGCCGCTCTGGTGCTGACATTGACGGCCCTCTACGATCCGCGTTCGCGTCATCCGGCATTGCCGCTCGCGCTGACGGCCTTGCGGCGCGGCGTTGCGGCAGGTAAGCGATCCCGTTGATACGGTGGCGGGCCATTGTTGACTGGCCGGTCAAAAACCTTCACACTGGCGTTATTGAACAATCGTTCCATAACTGGCGAATGGGTGTCGCATGGCTAGGCCAAGGACGTTCGACGAAGACGTTGTGATCGCCCGCGCGGCGGAGGTTTTTGGTCGTATTGGCTACAACGCCTGCTCGGTCGATAACCTGGTGGAGGCAACGGCGTTACAGCGAGGCAGCCTGTACAAGGCATTCGGTTCCAAGCGCGGTTTGTTCGAAAAGGTACTGGAGCGAGCCCTTGTCGGCGAATGGTACCGGGACCCGGCCGTGCTCGACCTTCTGATCACAGCCTTGCGCGAGCTTGCGCCAGTCGATCAACCGATTGCCGCCCGTTGCCGCGACGCCTTGCAGACCTATGGAGATAACGCTGCCGAACTGCTCGGCGCGCGTCTGCTCGATCATCTGCCCCCCCACGATCTCAACAAGGAGTAGCGATGCCTCGACTCGAATTAACCGACCGCGAACTCGTTGTCCACCTGACACCGTGGGAATCGATCTGGTCGCTGCGCCGCGGCTTTCGCGTGCCGCTTGCGCAGGTTCGCGGCGCTACCGAAGACAATGGCTTCGATGGCAAGGCGCTAGGCCTGCGCCTTCCAGGCACCTACTTCCCGGGCCTGATCGCCGCCGGCACGTTTATCAAAGGCGGCGACAGGCAGTTCGTCTACACCTCGCGCAAGCTGCAGACCATCGTGATCGAACTGGCCCGACATGACTGGGCCCGCCTGGTGATCGGAGTGCCCGACGCGCGCGCCGAGGCAGCGCGGATTAATGCTGCGGTCGCTAGACGCCATTAGCGCCACACTTTGGCTTGCAGGAGCGGCGTGCCGGGCACCATCCGCCACTACTGCCGCCCGAGCATCAAATCCAGGTTCTGCACCGCAGCCCCGGAAGCCCCTTTCCCAAGATTGTCGAACACCGCGGCCAGCAGCACATGACCGTTTTCGGCATTGTGAAAAACGCCCAACTGCATATCGTTCGTACCGTTCAGCGCTTGCGGATCCAGATGTGTCAGCGCGCCCGATTCATGCAGCGGCAAGACCCGTACATGAGTAGCCTCCGCATAATGCCGCGCAAGGCAGTCGTGTAACGTCGCGCCATCCACGCCGGCTGCCAGTTGCCGCAACGCCAGCGGCACCGTCAGCACGATGCCCTGGCGGAACGCCCCGTACGCCGGGATGAAAATGGGACGCTGCGCAATGCCGGCGTGCAGCTGGATCTCGGGCGCGTGCTTGTGCGCGAGTTGCAGGCCATAGATCTGGTATGCAGGCGCATTGGCAGCTCCCGGCCGCTCATACTCCTCCACGCCGGCACGCCCGCGTCCGGAGTAGCCGGATACCGCATGGATGCTGATCGGGTAATCGGCCGGTATCAGCCCGGCCTGTGCCAGCGGACGCAGCAGGCCAACGGCACCGGTCGGATAGCAACCGGGATTGGTGACCCGGGATGCGTTGGCAATCCGCTCGGCCTGCTGAGGCGCCATTTCCGGAAAACCGTAAGTCCAGCCCGGCTGTGTGCGGTGGGCCGAGCTGGCGTCGATCACCCGGACGGCGGGATTGACAATCGCACTCACCGCCTCGCGCGCGGCGGCGTCCGGCAGGCAGAGGATGGCGATGTCGCAGGCATTGATGGCTTCCGCGCGACGCCGCGGATCCTTGCGCTCCGCAGCGGGAAGTGTGAACAATCGGATGTCGGTCCGGTGGCGCAGGCGCTCGTGGATTTGCAGTCCGGTGGTGCCTTGGTCGCCGTCGATGAAAACTACGGGAGAGCTCATAGGTGGATGACTCCGCTGACTGTGGGGGTGAACAGGTGAAACGGCGTCCCTATGTTGCGCGGGCGACTAGAATAGGGAAAGTTGAATTTCATAACGACAACATTCATCTTTCCTGAATCCGGACTTCGTCATGCGAGAGATCAGCCTGGACCGCTTGCGCACCCTGGTCGCCGTTGCCGACCGCAATTCCTTTGCCGATGCGGCGCGCGCCTTGCACCTGGCGCCACCGACGGTCAGCCTTCACATCGCGGAACTCGAAGACCGCATCGGGGCACCACTGCTGATTCGCAAGCGCGGCCATGTGGGACCCACCTCTGTCGGCGCGGTGCTGGTGGAGCGCGCGCGCCGGCTGCTGGCCGACGCGGAGCAGGCGCTGGACGATATTCAGCGCCAGGTGGACGGTCTCGAAGGGCGTGCGCGACTCGGCGCGTCCACGGGCGTGATCGCGCACCTGCTGCCGCAAGCGCTGGAGCTCCTGCGCGAGCACCATCCCGCCATCGACATCCAGATTGCCGTGCATACGTCGGAAGAAACCCTGTCCCGGCTGGTGGATGGAACGCTGGATATCGGGGTGGTCGCGCTGCCTCAGCCTCCGGTGGCCGGACTGGTGATAAAGCCCTGGCGGCGCGACCCGGTGATGGCCTTTGTGCCGGCGCACTGGCGGTGCCCGGCCCGCGTTACGCCGGAATGGCTGGCCGCCCAACCGCTTATCCTGAACGACGCGACCACGCGCCTGTCGCGCCTGACTACGGAGTGGTTCGCGACCGCCGGGCACCATCCCGCGCCGCGCATTCAGCTGAACTACAACGACGCGATCAAGAGCCTGGTAGCGGCAGGGTATGGCGCAGCGCTGTTGCCGCATGAGGCCACTACGCCATTGCCCGACAGTCGCATTGTCATGCGTCCGCTGCGGCCGGCGTTGTGGCGACGGCTCGGTATTGCCTGTCGTGCGGGTTACGTTGAGCGCTCCACGCAACACGTACTGGATGTGTTGTGGGATTTGCGGTTGCCGTAGGCGTTGCACCCGTACAAACGCCGTGTTTCCACCTCTCCGCCCGCCAGTAACGCCGCAGCATCTCAGTCTTAAATTAACTTCATATTGCCTGCCCCGCTGCCGCTGACTAGTATTCTGAGACAAAAACTAAGGGGGGCTTCCATGCGGCCAATTCAGGTTTCCCTCGCAGGCAGGCGATGCTCCGGCAACTGGCTGCATGCACAGCCCTGCCCCGGCCTGACGATCCTCTCCGACGCGTTCGCGTCACGCCGCCGACGGCCTCATCGCTATCGACACCCCCAGCCCGCCGCCTGATCCGGGCCGGCGGCGCCGCGGCGCATGGCGTGCGCAGATAACGCGCCCGCACCGCAGGCCCCTGCCGATGATCTCCCTTTCGTGCGGGGGCAAGATGCGCGTAGTGCTGTATCACGACGATCGTGCCAGGCTAGAGCGCGATCTGCGCGAGCATGGGCTGCCCGACCAGGTGCCGCTGGACGACGACGCGCGCGGCATGCTGGCGGTGCTGGTGGTGGCGGACGGCAATCGCGTCACCGACGCCGCGCAGCGCTGGCTGCGCGCCGAGCCGCGCGCCGACGCCTTTATCGCCGGATGCACCGCCGCCACCCGTTGCCATTGCATCCCCGAGGCATGGTGGCCCGCGGCGCTGTGCGACCTGGTCTGCGCGCCGGACCATGACGCGCTGCTCACGGAACTCGCCATGCGGCTGCGCCGCCTGGCCGAGATCGAGGACGTGCTGGATGCGCAGTGGTTGCGCGAGCGCGCCGTCGGCGATTCGCCGGCATGGCGCGCCACCTTGCGCGCGGTGGCGCAGGTAGGCCGCTACGGCCGCGGCACTTGCCTGCTACTGGGCGAAAGCGGCTGCGGCAAGGAGTTGCTGGCGCGGCTGATCCACGATCTCGATCCGGAGCGCCATCGCGCGCCGTTCGTGGTGGTCGATTGCACCACGCTGAGCCCGGAGCTGTCGGGCAGCGAACTGTTCGGCCACGCCAGGGGCGCCTTCACCCACGCCGTCTCGGCACGCGACGGTGCGGTGGCAATGGCGGATGGCGGCACGTTGTTCCTGGATGAAGTCGGGGAGCTGCAGCTGCCGTTGCAGGCGCGCCTGCTGCGCGTGATCCAGGAACGCATGTACAAGCGCGTGGGCGAGGATACCTGGCGCAAGTCGGATTTCCGGCTGACGTGCGCGACCAACCGCGACCTGGAGGCGGAGGTGCAGGCCGGCCGGTTTCGCAGCGATCTGTACTTCCGCATTACCCAGTGGACCGTGCGCGCGCCCTCGCTGGCCGAGCGTCGCGAGGATATCCCGCTGCTGGTGCGGCATTTCCTTGCGGAGAGCCTGGCCGGCACCGGGCCGGGCCTGCCGCTGGTGATGCCGGAGGTCATGCATTACCTGGTGACGCGTGACTACCAGGGCAATGTGCGCGAACTGCGCAATGTGGTGTCGCGGCTGGCCGAGCGCCAGCGCGGCTTTCAGGTGATCAGCACGGGCGGGCTCGACGGCCCCGTGCCGGGGACCGAGCTTGCCGCGGACATCGTCAACCCGTGGCCGGAAGCACTGCGGCATGCCATCGAAGGCGCACTCGACGCCGGGCTCGGCCTGAAGCATATCGGCCAGGTCGCCGAATCCATGGCGGTGCAGGTGGCCGAGAGCCGCCACGGCTGCACCAGCCGCGCGGCGGAGCTGCTGCAGGTCACGCCGCGGGCGCTGCAGTTGCGGCGGCAGGTGCGGCCCGCACCGTCGGCGTGAAGCGCGGGCCAATGCGCGCGCTGTTCCTGGTCGGCGTTGGCGGCGGCAATGCGACCCGCGCCAGCAGGCGCAAGGCATTGCCCCCGGCCATGCGCGCAAATGCCTCCGGCGTCGGACGCAGGGCGCGCAGCTTGGCCAGTTCCAGGCCGGGGTGCAGCCACGGTCCGTCGGAACCGAACAGCAGCTTGCCGGGGCCGGCGCGCCGGAACGCTTCCTCCAGCACGTCGAAACGCCGCACGCCCGAGGTATCGGCAAACAGGTTGGGATAGTGCGCGATCAGGTCCACCACTTGCCGCTGCGCCGCCCAGTCGTCGGCAAAGCTGCCCAGGTGCGCGAACACGAACGCCACCTCGGGATGGGTCTGTGCCAGCAGGCGCAGCGCACCGGTCTCGCCGCCGGGGTCGTACAGCACCGGCAGCCGCCAGTGGCGCGCGGCATCGCAGACCTGCCGGTGGATCGGGGCGTCGTGCCGGTGCACCTTGATGCCGCGCAGGCCCAGCCGCAGCACCGCTTCCTCGATCATGCGATGCACACGGTGCCGGTCGCGTTCGGCATGGACCATGGCAAAGCCGGTAAAGCGCCCGGGATCGGCGCGCACCAGCGCCGCCACGTCGCGGTTGCCGCGCAGGTAGTCTGACTGGAACACCGGCAGCAGCACCGAATGCGCGATGCCGGCCTGCCGCGCACGCCGGACATAGCCGGCCAGCGGCGCGGTGGTGTCCCACGGCCCCGTCATGCCGTCGCCCTGCCCGGCATGGACATGGAAATCGACGATCATCGCGACAGCTCGAAGCGCTGGCCGGGGCCGTAGTTCAGGTCATTGCCGGCGCCGAGGATGCCGGCCGGGACCAGGTTGCGGATCGACAGGCCGCTGCCGACGGTGACCGTGCCGCGCAGCTTGTCATTGGCCAGCGCGAAGCCCTTGTTGGCAAGCGTGCGCACGATGGCGTGCTCGACCGCCGCCCTTTCGCCGGCACTGGCCACGTTGGCCGTCCATACCGTCAGCGGCGGCGCGCAAGTGCACGAGGCGCCGGCGCGCGCGCTGCCCTGGCGCGCGTGGTACCAGCCATGCACGCCCAGCCGCGCCGGCAGGCTCGCCGCCGTGCCGACATAGACCGGCGTCGCGCCGCGCTGGAACAGGTAGACGCCACCACCGCGGGTGGCGCGCGCGGCGGCGTCCAGGCTGGGCCAGCGCCGCCATTGCAGCGTCACGTTGGCGGATTTGGGCGCGGACTCGAACGCCAGTCCGGCGAGCGCTGACTCGCTCTCGTACTGGCTCGCCGGCGCGTGCCACCGGTCCAGGCTGAGCCCCACCAGCGACAGGCGCCCCGCCTGCCGCCGGGCCAGCAGGCAGGCACGGCAGCAAGCCCCGCCGTGCGCGCCGCCGCTATCCAGCCGGCTCTCGTACCGCGCCGTGCCGCGGCGCGAAGGCGTGCCGATGCGCCGTGCGCGCGCCACCAGCTGGCGCAGGTCGGTCAGCAGTGCCTGCGGCGGCGTGCCGGCCGGGTAGCGGCGCACCTCGGCCAACAGCCGCAGCAGCCGGCGCATGCGCCATGGCGCCAGTTCCAGTGTTTCACCTTCCGCAGTCTTGAACATGGAGACTCTCCCGATAGGCCGGCGGCGCACGCCCGCGCGGCACGGCCGGCTGGCCCGCCAGCGAGGCAAGCGCCGCCAGCAGGCCGTCGATCTCTTGCGGCGCATGGCTGGCGCGTACCACCACCGCCACGGCACAGCGCCCTTCGGCCTGCCGCAGCAACGCCGTGCGGAAGCCCGCGGCGCGCAGCCCCGCGTGCAGCGCGCGCGTGCGCCCGGCAGACCCCAGCCGCAACTGCTGCATGGGGTGCAGCGGCACGCTGACCTGCAGGTCCGGCAAGCGGTGCTGCGCCAGCCAGCGCAAACCCCGCCGCAGGCGCCGCACGCGCTCGAGCAACGCCGCCCGCAGCGCGTCGCCATCGCAACCGTTGCGCGCCAGCGCGTTCAGGCCGGCCAGCAGCGCGGCCTGCGAGGCAGCGCTGCAATGGGCCTGGGTCGGTCCGTCGCGGGCGATCTCGCCCACCAGCGCGGCGGGGCCGCACAGCGTGGCCAGTGGCGCGCCGAAGGCCTTGGCCCACGATGCCAGCAGCAGCACCGGCTCGGCGGGCGCCAGGCCGGCGTAGCGCAGCAGCCCGCCACCGCCACTGCCCCACGGTCGTCCCGGGCCGGGTTGCGCGCCGGCCAGCCCCAGCAGCTGCGTGTGGTCGACCACCACCAGGCCGCCACGCTCGCGCACCAGCGCCAGATAGCGGCGCAGCGCCACCGGTGCGCCTTCACGGCGCGTGCCGTCGGTCACCACCGCGGGCGGGCGCATGCCGGTGCCCTGGCGCAAGCGCCGCGCCAGGTCGGCCAGGTCGGCATGACGGAACAGCGTGACCGGTGCGCCGAGCCCGCGCACCCGCTCTAGCCCCCAGCGCATCACCGGATAGAGGGTGTCATCCGCCACCAGCGCATGCGTGCGGCCGAGCCGGTCGAACAGGTCGAGCGACAGGTGCAGCGTCGACGGCCCGGCCAGGCCGGCCTCGCAACCCTGCAGCGCCGCCGCCTGCGCCGCCAGCGTGCCGGCCAGCGGCGACACCGCCAGCGCGGCAGGCGTGCCGGTCGTCAGCGCCGCATAGCTGCCCAGTTGCGCGGCGGGATGCGACATGCCCAGGTAGAGCGCCGACGCGAAATCGATCATGGCCGCCTGCCTCTCGTCTGCCCTGTGCTCGCTGTCCCTGCCGTTCCCGCGGGGCCATGCTCAGGCCACCCGCGCACCTCGGTGCTCTTGCAGCCGGCGCAGCAGGTGCATCCCCGGCACCTGCACGTCGACCGGCTCGGCGCCGATGTCCACGCCGGTGACGGCCCGGTACGAGTGGATATAGGTCTGGATCTCGGGGCGGAAATACGCTGCCCAGTTCGCCGCGTTGGACGGATCGGTGACCGAATTCCAGTCGCTCCAGCGGATCGACGACACGATCTGTTCGCCGGTGGTGGCCAGCTGCCAGAACTGGTAGGTATTGGTATCGCCCCACCCCTGCAGCTTGCGCATGCTTTCCACCGAGTGCATCCACGGCTCGGGATACGCGATCATCGAGCGCCGCGGCAGGAACTCGCGGAACTCCGGCCGCGCCAGGATCCACTGCTGCATCATCATCTCGATGCGCGAGGTGGTCGGCAGGTCGCCGAACTGGTTATGCGCGCCCTCCGACAGGATCAGGTGCACCTCGCGCAGCGCGTTCAGCAACGGGAAGCCATCCGGCACCACGGTGGTATCGTCCGCCTGCCGGAAGAACGGCACGCACAGGTTCAGCAGCGTATGGAACGCGCCCAGGAACTTGCTGCGGCTGTCGGCCGGCTGGATGCGCGGCACCGCGCGCCCGAACAGGCGGAAGCCATACTCGTGCAGGTATTCGGCCGCGCGCCGCTCGATCGGCAGGCGATGCTGCTCATCCTGTACCCAGCCCCAGATGATGTTGCTCACCGGCCGCAGCGGATCGAGCTCGAGCTGGTTGAGCGGATCCCTGGGCCCGCCGGACAGATTCTGGAAGCGGCGCGAGATGGCGTTCATGGTCTGCACCAGCTGCAGTTCCTCCATCCAGTAGCTCCAGATCAGTTCAATCAGCGGCGGCGCGCTCAGCTTGGCCGAGATGTCGTTATTCCAGTGCTGCAGCCACAGGCAGCCGTCGCCGCACGGGCCATCGTCGCGCGGCACCAGTTCGCGCGAGCTCGACAGCGGCTCGGCCAGATGCCCGGTGGGATGGGTTGCGCCATGCGTGGCCGGATGTTCCACCACGCCGGAACGCGCGATGGATTCGCGCATGCCATCGACGGTGCGCCCCGCGTCGGTGCCCTGCAGACCCTGCACCACGCGCTCCAGGTAGGGCAGCGTCGGCGTCGTGCCCTTGCCGAAATACTGGCTGGCGATCGCGTCCACATGCGCCGGCTCCAGGTTCAGCCCGAGCCGGTCATTGGCCAGATTGATAGCCGCCAGGTCGGTCCGCAGCAGCCTGGCGATGGTGTCGCTGTCGCGCGCGGAGGGCACCACGGCACCCCACGTCACCACGAAGGCCTCGGTGGCCACCTTCAGCGCGCGATAGGCATCGGTGTCGGAGAACGGCAGGAAGCGGCGCCGGCTAAGTCGCGCGGCTTCGTCGTACAGCGCCGGGCCGCCGGGTGCGCCCGGGCGGGCCGGCAGCGGGCTGGTACCGAAGAACAGCAGGTCCACCTGGCGCGCGTAGTTGTCCCAGCTCAGCATGTCGGCGTTGCGCTTGATCAGCAGCCACAGCGCCCAGTCCGCCGTCAGGTCGCGCGAGGTGCGCTTGAGGCTGATCGACGGCTCACGGTAGTCCTTCACGCCCACCGGGCCGGAACGCTCGCCGATCGTGTCGAACCCCTCGGCGCTCGTATCGTCGCCTTGCGGTTCGGCACCCTCACCGGCGTCAGGGTACGGCGGCGCCTTCAGCCGGCCCGGCACAATCACCTCGCGCCGGCCGCCCAGCTTCGCGGCGGCGTCGAACAGCATATCGTCCGGAATGCCCAGCGCCGCCAGCTTTCGCATGGTGCGTGCCACCTCGGTGAGCGCCGCGGGCAGCCCTTCTTCCTTTTGGCCCCAGGCTGGCGAGGGCCCCACGCGAATCTCCAGCCTGGCCTCCTTGCCGGGCTGAAGGCGCAACTGCTCCATCTCGCGCGGCTCGCCTTCGCTGGCGTACACCACCAGCTTCAGGTATTTGTGCCCTTCGGTCAGCCTGGTGAAGTCATAGTGCCAGTCACCGTCGGTATTGCCTGTCGGCACCAGCGCGTACTGCACGCGACCCGACTCCGTGTTCGTGTTCATCACGTTCTCCTTCAGCAAATCACGCGTAGGCCGCGACCGGCATGCGCAGCGGCTGCCGTCGCTGGTTGAGCGCCTCGCTCAGCTGTGAGCTGCCGGCGCTCCAGGGCAGATAGCCGGCCAGTGCCCAGCGCTGCAGCAAGGCCGAGATGGTGCGCAATTCGACGTCTGGCGCGAGCAGGCCGCTGTAGCGGGCCTGCCCCAGCACCGCGAACGCCAGCGTCGGGGTATCGGCCAGGTACTGGTGCGGGCGCGACCGCACCAGGCGCCAGAGCCGCAACAGGTTGGCGGGATCGCGGCCGGGCAGCCGCAGCGCCTGGCCCAGCGTGCGCCCGCCCAGCCGCGGCGCGCGCAACGCCAGCAGCCTGGCCACGAACGCCGGGATCGACTGGTCCAGCAGCGCGAACGCGCGCCGTTGCGCGGCGCTCATCTGCCAGCGTGGGTAGAGCCGTTCCCACACCTGCTCGAGCGCATCCCATTGCGGATGTGGATATAGCGCCCGCCCCATCGCCACCGACAGCTTGACGCGGATCCACGGCGCCGGATGCGGGTCGTCGAGGTTGATGCGCAACACGAATGCGCGCGGCAGGCTGACCACGCTCATCAGCCCGCAGGTGGCGGTGATGCCCACCCGCGACACCGCCCACAGGTCGGCGACGATCTCGCTGATCCAGCGCTCCCAGGCGCGCCAGACTTCAGGCGGCGCGGTCGCCGCAGTTGTCGCGCCAGGTGTTGCCCCGCCGCCGGACACCAGCCGCAGCCGCCGCTGGCCGTCGCTTGCGGCGGCACGGCGGTACGCATTGGCCAGGTCCAGCAACGCCGCCGCCTGGTGCCCCACCTCATGGAACAGTGACGCCGCAAGGCCGGTGCCGACCATGCGCTCGCGCGGCATGCGGATCACTGCCACCGGATTGGCGCCGCCGCCGGGCAAGCGCGTGCGCGCCCGCCGGATCGCGCCGCCATGGCCGCGCTCGACATAGCAGATTACCTGCGGCAGGTCGATGGCCACGCCGGGCTGCCGCAGCCCGTCGCGCGCGGCCACGTCCAGCCCCGCCAGCCAGACGCCGGTGCCATGCTGGCTGCGTTGCGTCAGCACTTCGGCAAAGATCTCGAAATGCGTCAGTGCGGCATGGAAATACAGCTTGAGCATGGCGTAGCGCCGCTGTGCGCGCGCCACCGCGGCGGGCTCGGGCCGCGCGGCGCGCAGCGCGCCGAGAAAGCGCCCGATGCGCCGGCGCAGCTGGTGCCGCGCCGCCTGCATATGGCGCTCGATGGCGCCCATGGCTTCGTCGCTGATATTGGCGGCGGGGACCATCGGCATCTGCAGCGCGTAGGGCAGCTGCGCGTCCAGGCGGGCGCGGATGCCGAGCACCTCCTGTTCCAGCAACCGCAGGGCGTTGGCGCAAGCGTTCATGACGGCGGCCTCGGAGTGGAATCGCGAATGTCGAAAGCAGACGGGGCGGTTCAGAACAGCGGCCGCGGCGGTGCCAGGTACAGGATCAGCGCGCGTCCGTTGCGCGAGCGCCGCCACTGACCGCCCATCGGCAACGCCGCCGCGCCCAGGCCGCCTTGCGCGGCCCCGTTGCCGCACGACGGGCACGACCCCGCGCCGCCGTTGGCGTAGCCTGAATATGGAGCACGCACCGCCGCGGCCAGGCTGGCCACCGGCTGCGCCGCGGCGCCATTGGCCGCGGGCCCGAAGATCGGCGGCGTGCCCATTTGCCGCGCCGCCGCCACGCCGTTCTGCGAGATCGTCCGCATGGCAGGCAGCAGCCCCGGCGCCACCTGGCGCGCTGCCTGCAGGAACGCCGCGCGTGCGGCGCGCGACGGCGGCACGTTGCGCGGCATGGTCAGCAGGTTGCGGGTCGCCTGCTGGCCGATGCGCACCACGCGGCGCGCCACCTCGAACTCGCGGTCCTCGTTGCTCAGGCCCTCGAGCTCGAGGCCGAGCGCGCTGCCGGCCATGCTCGCCAGCTTGCCGCCGATCGCGCCGCCCGCGCCGGGCACCACCAGGTTGCCGAGCGCGCTGCCCACCACCGGCAGCGCCGCCTTGGCGGCCGAGCGCAGGATGCCGCCCAGCGCCTTGCCCGCCGACGACCGGGCAAAGCTGCTCGCGGCACGTCCCACCGAACGCACCAGGCCGCCCAGGAACTGCTCCATTTCCTGTTCGCTGTTGACGGCCAGCAGCTCGGCCGCCAGCTCCATCTCCTGCATCTCGCCGGAGACCTCTTGCTCGAACTCGTTCTCGAATTCCCCCTCGCCCTCGAATTCGCCTTCGAACTCGGTCGCCATGCCGCCGAGTTCCTGGCCCAGCTCGCCCGCCTCCATCAGCTCCGAGGCCAGCTCCTGTTCGAGCTCGTTGTAGCCGGTGCCCCAACCGCCCGGCCTGGAAGTCCCGATATCGTGCATTTGCAGCTCCTTTCAGGTTAGGTTGGCGAGCCGCAGCGGAACTCGCGTGCCCTCCTTGTGCAGGCGGCGTGCCAGCGCGCACAGAACGTCTAAGTCCCTGAAAAGGCGAGATATTGGGAAAGTCCCCGGCGGCCGGCGGCGAACCGCGCTTCGCGCGGGGCCGGCCTGGGGTGCGGGATCGTGCGAAGCATGCTTCGCTGCCCGGGCGCAGCCCGGAATGCAGGATCGGCGCGAACCTCCCGTCCGGCGCGGCGTGACCTGCCCCACGCCTTCGCCAGCTTCACGCCGTCTGCTGTCTGCGCAGAAGATGGCGGCGGGAGACCATGCCCCCCGCCGCCGGTCCCGCCTACTTGATGCAGGCGAGGTTCACGGCAAGGCCACCCCAGTCGGTAGCCTGGTTGTTGTCGACCTGTACCTGCAGCTTGTCGCCATGCGTAACCGTCCCGGCCAGCGCCTCCTTGCTGCAGTTCTGCAGGCCATTGGTGATCTTGCAGCTCAGGTTGCTGACCTGTGCGAGCACCACCGAAGCCCCGGAACCGGTCACCTTGTGCACCGAAATGTCCAGCGTGCCCTGCACCTTGCCCAGCGTGCTCGCCGTAAGCGTGACGCGCGTGCAATCGTAGGGGATCACGACCCCGAAGTCCGACGGCAACGCTACCGCCCCGCCCGCGCCGGTCATGGCATAGCGGCCGCGGCTGAGCGTATCCGGCACGTTGAAGTTGCCGTTGTAGACGGTGCCGTTTGCCATGGTCACACCCGTCGTCGGCCACTTGCCGCCCTGCTTCGGCCCGTACATCGTCCACGTGGTGGTATCGAAATAGAAGTCGCCGTCCACGCCGATGTCGTCGGTCGGTGCGCCGCTGCCGTACAGGACATGGCCGCCATTGCCGACCGTGGTGCCACCGGTACCGCCCGTGCCACCGCTGCCGCCTGGCTGGCTGACCAGCGAGACGCCGGCCGGCCAGACACCGTCAGCCTTTGGCCCGTACAGCGTCCAGGTGCTGGTGTCGAGGTAGTAGTCGCCGTTGTTGCCGAGGCTGTTCGCCGGCGCGCCGGTTCCCGACAGCACCGTGCCGCCGCTGGGTGGCGGCGTGCCGGTGGCGCTGCCGAGCGGCACACCCGCCGGCCACGTGCCGTTGGCCTTGGGGCCGAACAGCGTCGAGGTCGAGGTGTTGATGTAGTAATCGCCGTTGTTGCCGACGCTGTCGGTCGGATCGACCGAGCCGGACAGGATGGTGCTCCCCGCCGCACCGGTATTGCCGCCGGGACCCGCCAGCGAAACCCCTGCCGGCCACACGCCATTGGCCTTGGGCCCGAACATCATCCACGTCACGGTGTTCAGGTAATAGTCCCCGTCCTTGCCGATCTCGGGCCCGGGATCGGTGGTGCCGGACAGCATGGCACTGGTGGACGCCGCGGCCGGAGCGGGCGTAGTCGGCGTGGTGGTCGTGCCTGGCGACGTGCCAGTCGAAGTGCCGGGCGACGTGCCTGTCGAAGTGCCCGGGCTCGCGGCGGCGCTGGTAGACGGGGAGTCGCCCCCTCCGCCACCGCCGCAGCCGGCGAGCGTGATGACAAGGCAGGCGAATGGCACGGCGGCCAGCTTGATGTGGGCGTTTTTCATGGGCTCCCCTTCCTCGGACTCTGCGGTCGTAAAGGTCGACGGCTGCGAAGGCGCCATCGATGAACCCAATCTAGTTGGCGGGAATGGAATGGAAAATCGGCTCGAAGGATGACCCACCAGAACGATGCAATGCCTTTGCGTGCGGGTGGCCTTGCACTGCGTCAGCGCTTGCGCCAGGTGTTCGCCGCCACCGCGCGAAGCGAGGAATGAGCGGCGCCACGTTCGCGCGGGAAACCCGCAAGACCTTGCGTGGCAAGGCGCGTCGGCCATCCACATGCCGCTGGCGGCGCGCTGCGGTCGCTAGCCAGGCATGCAAGGCTGACGTTGGAAAAAAGTTCAGGTTCTCCGGAAAATCCCGCCCTACCAGCGGCAAGCCAGCCCCTTGAGAACAGCAGGAAAAAAGTATGTATCCGGGTTGAAACGCGAAGCCGGCTACCCGTGAACAGGGCCAGACTGGTGAATCCAGGATCAGGCTCCGGAACGCCTGGACGGCTTCCGACCGGCTCCGGCACGAATGCCCGCCGCGATGAAGGTCACCAGGTATTCCGACTTGCGCGACACATCGCCGGCCTTGGCCTTGCCGCCGGAAATGCGTTCGATACGGCTGTCGAACACGCTCATCACAAGAGACCCAACGGCAAACAGATAGGCCCAGTACGCATAGCCGGAAGTGTTGCCGGGCAGGGCCTTGCGGATCGCCTCGACGAATTCCATGGCAAAGGGGTCGAAGTAGTCGGCAACAATGCCACGCTCCGCTGCCTTCGGATCGGACGCCTCTCGCGCGACCAGCTTGGCGTAGGCGATACCGGCCTCGGTGTCCTGTATCCGCATGACCGGCTGCACGAAGGCGCGCACAAGATGCTCGACCGGATCCTCGCCGCTTCGGCAAGGCTCGCGCAGCGCCGCCAGCCTTGCCTCGAACAGGGTCTTGCGCCGTTCAAAGAGCGCGCGGTACAGGTTGCGCTTGGTCTCGAAGTGGTAAACGATCAACGGCAAGCCCACTTCCGCCGCCGCGGCGATATCCCGCATCGACACGCCGTCGAAGCCGCCTTCGGCAAAGAGGCGCTCGGCTGCATCCAGCACGCGTTCGCGCTTGCTCGCTTCCGCGATGGGCGGCGCCTGCACTGCCTTGCGTGCCCGGCCCTGCGTCGGCGCTGTCGATTTCCGCGCTGCCCTGCCTTCCATACTGCCTCCGCGATAAAGACGCGCCATTGTAGCCAACCTTGCTGTGGCCCCTTGCCGGTCCGCGTTTACCCTAGTACAGCGCTGGACTGTACGAGCGTACAGTCCGCTCTGTCGATACACTGAACGCTCGTACAGTCAGTGTGCGTAGCAAGCGCCTCGCCGGCAGCGGCCGGGAGATATCCGGACCGACCCTCGATGGCCGCCGAGCTCCCCGCCCCCCTTGTTTGCTGTTTCTCCGCAAAGGATCTGCCACCATGACACGCCGCTTCGTCGACCTCTCGATCTACCTCGAAAACGATGTCGTCTCCGACCCGCCCGGCTATGGCCCCCAGATCGAGTACCTGTCGCATCGTTCCACCGCCGAGCAGGTCACGGCGTTCTTCCCCGGGCTGAAGGCTGCCGATTTGCCGGATGGCGAGGGATGGGCGATCGAGCGCGTCCGGCTCAATACCCACAATGGCACGCACCTGGATGCGCCCTATCACTTCCACAGCACCATGAACGAGTCATTGGGGCAGCGCGAGCGCGCCATCACCATCGACGAGGTGCCGCTGGAGTGGTGCTTCCAGCCCGGCGTGAAGATGGACTTCACCGGGTTCGACGACGGCTATGTGGTCACCGCCGGCGACGTCGAGGCCGAACTTGCCCGCATCGGGCACGCGCTCAGGCCACTGGAAATCGTGGTGGTCAATACCCGCGCGGGCAGCCGCTACGGCCACTCCGACTATGTCTCGAGCGGCTGTGGCATGGGCCTGGATGCGACCATGTACCTGCTCGAGCGCGGCGTGCGCCTGACCGGCACCGACGCATGGAGCTGGGATGCGCCGTTCGTGCACACGGCCGGCCGGTATGCCGCCACCAGGGACGCGTCGCTGATCTGGGAAGGACACAAGGCGGGGCGCAACATCGGCTATTGCCACCTGGAAAAGCTGCACAACCTGGAGAGCCTGCCGCCCGATGGCTTCTACATCTCCTGCTTCCCCCACAAGATCCGGGGCGCTTCGGCCGGGTGGACCCGCGCTGTCGCCATTTTCGACGATGCGCTGCATGCGGGCTGATACCACGATGGAACTGAACCACACCCATGATGCTTCGCGCAGAAGCTGGCTGGATTCCGCCAACGCCGCCGGCTGCGATTTTCCGCTGCAGAACCTGCCGCTCTGCATATTCCGGCGACAAGGCAGCGCCGAAGCCTGGCGTGGCGGCGTGGCGATCGGCGACCAGATCGTCGACCTGGCTGCCTTGCACGGATCCGGCTGCCTGCGGGACCTTGCCGCGCAGGCGGCGCACGCCGCCGTGGCGCCGACCCTGAATGCACTGATGGAGCTCGGCCCGGGCGCGTGGCAAGCCTTGCGCCACGGACTTTTCGCGCTGCTGGCGGCGACCAGTCCGGATGCACCGCACGCACGCCGGACGCTGGTGCCGCAGGCCGCGGCCGAATTCGCGGTACCGGTACGGATCGGCGACTACACGGACTTCTATACTTCGCTCGACCATGCGGTGAACTGCAGCCGCCAGCTCGGCCTCGAGGTGACCCCCAACTTCGACTGGCTGCCGGTGGCCTATCACGGCAGGGTATCGTCCATCGGCGTCAGCGGCCAGCAGGTCTTTCGCCCGAGCGGGCAATACCGCCTGGATGCGGATGGCGTGCCCGCGTATGGTCCCTGCCAGCGGCTCGACTACGAACTGGAAGTGGGCGCCGTGATCGGCACCGGCAACGAACGTGGCAGGCCCATCCCGCTGGCCAACGCGCAGCAGCACATCTTCGGCCTGTGCCTGCTCAATGACTGGTCGGCGCGCGACATCCAGGCCTGGGAAATGCAACCGCTTGGGCCCTTCCTTGCCAAGAACTTCGCCACCACGTTGTCGCCCTGGCTGGTCACGCTGGAAGCCCTGCTGCCTTACCGTACGACCTGGACGCGCGCGCCCGGGCGGCCACAGCCGCTCGACTACCTGCGTGCCGAAGACAACGCCGCCACCGGCGCCTTCGATATCCGGCTGGAGGTCTCCCTGCTCAGCGCGCGCCAGCTGGCACAGGGGCTGCAGCCGCGCACGCTGAGCCAGACCAGCTTCCGGCACCAGTACTGGACGCTCGGCCAGATGATTGCCCACCATACCAGCGGCGGCTGCAACCTGCAGCCAGGCGACCTGCTGGGCAGCGGCACGATCTCCGGGCCGACGCGTGGCGAGGCGGGCGCGCTGATCGAGCTGACCGCATCCGGGACGCAACCCGCAGACATCGGCCACGGCGAACAACGGGGCTTCCTCGAGGATGGCGATACCGTCGTGTTCCGTGGCTGGTGCGAGCGGGAGGGCTTCGTGCGGATCGGCTTCGGCGTCAACCACGGCACCGTGCTGCCGGCCCCGGTGCCCGACTGACAGTATCCGCAGCGTTGGACCAGGTTAATGGAACGGGTCGCAGCACCAGCATCGGCGCTGGCAGCGCTGGACCGACGAGGAGACAGACATGCAGATCGATTGGGATGTCGAGATCACGATGGACGATGGCGTGGTGCTTCGCGCCGACGTCTATCGCCCGGACGAGGCCGGACGCTACCCTGCCTTGATGTCGTACGGACCCTATGGCAAGGGCCTGTCGTTCGCCGAGGGCTACCCCGCCCAGTGGCAGTCGCTGACGACCGAGCATCCGGAAATCCTGAGGGGCAGCAGCGGCAAGTATGCGAACTGGGAAACCGCGGACCCGGAGCGATGGGTGCCATTTGGCTACGTCTGCATCCGCGTGGACTCGCGCGGCGCCGGCCGCTCGCCGGGCGTGATCGATTGCTTTTCCCCGCGCGAGGCGCAGGACTTCCACGATTGCATCGAATGGGCAGCACAGCAAGCGTGGAGCAACGGCAAGATCGGCCTGGCCGGTGTTTCCTACTACGGCGCCACCCAGTGGCTGGCGGCGGCCAGACGTCCGCCACACCTGGCCGCGATCTGCCCGTTCGAGGGCTTCTCCGACTACTATCGCGACGCCTGCCGGCATGGCGGCATCCTTAACACCTTCATGCTGAGCTGGTATCCGAAGCAGGTGGAAAACGTGCAGAACGGCCTGGGAAGCCGCGGACGGGTGAACGCCAACACCGGCGTGCCGATCTCCGGGCCGGCAGAGCTCAGTGACGAAGCGCTGCGCGCCAATCGCGTGGATATCAGCACCGCGCAGCTCAACGCCGAACTCATCACCGATCGCTACTTCGAGGGCCGCCGCGCAGACCTGGCTGCAATCGAGGTACCGGTGCTGTCCTGCGGCAACTGGGGCGGCCATGGCCTGCACCTGCGGGGCAACGTCCAGGGCTTCCTGCAGGCCGGGTCGAAACAGAAGTGGCTCGAGTTGCACGGCCGCGAGCATTGGACGGAGTTCTATACGGACTATGGCGTGGCGCTGCAGAAGCGGTTCTTCGACCATTTCCTGAAGGGCGAGGACAACGGCTGGGATCGGCAGCCGCCGATCACGATGCAGGTGCGCCACGTGGACCGCTTCCAGGAGCGCCATGAGCATGAGTGGCCACTGGCGCGCACCGCATGGACACCCATGTATCTCGATGCCGCCGACCACGGGCTGCGGCCGCAGCCGGCCGCGACGGCTTCGCAGCTCGCTTTTGACGGCCTAGCGGGCAAGGCCAGCTTCAGCACCGCGCCCTTCGAGCAAGACACCGAGGTGACCGGCCCGCTGGCTGCCACGCTGTGGATTTCCAGTACAGCCGCGGACGCCGACTTGTTCCTGACGGTACGGGCTTTCGCACCGGACGGCAGCGAGCATCTGATCGTCGGGGCGGTCGAACCCAACGCACCGCTGGCGCAAGGCTGGCTCAGGGCATCGCACCGGAAGCTGGACCCGCAAGCGTCCACGCCGTACCAGCCCGTGCATTCGCACCAGGAGGTGCAGTTGCTCGAGCCGAACCAGGTCTACGCGCTGGAGGTCGAGATCTGGCCCATGTGCTTCGTCTTCCCCAAGGGCTACCGGCTGGTGCTGACCGTCGGCGGTTCGGACTTCGAGCACGACCTGCCCGGGCCCTATCCCCAGATCTATGGCAAATCGATGCGCGGCTCATCGGTGCTGCTGCACGATCACCCCGAGGATCGGACGGCCGAACGATTCGCCGGCCAGACCACGGTTCATACCGGCGGCAAGTACGCGTCATTCCTGCTGCTGCCCGTCATTCCGCCGGCATGCTGAGGGAGACCCGACATGAGCACCACGCGTAGAAATTTTCTCGCCCGCGCCGCCGGCGCGGTGGCCGCGGCCGGTCTGCTGCCATGGCGCGCCGCCGTCGCGCAACCGGCGTGGCCTGCCAAGCCCGTCAAACTGATCAACATGGGGCCTCCGGGCTCCCCGCCGGATACGTACGCGCGGATCTACGCTGCCAGGCTTGCGCAAACCCTTGGGGTTCCGGTCGTCGTCGACAACCGGCCCGGGGCAGGCGCGAACCTCGCGTCGGATGCCGTCGCCAAGGCGGCTCCGGACGGCTACACGCTGCTGTACACCGTATCGAGCGCGTTCACGATCAATCCGTTCCTCTATCGAAAACTGCCATTCGATCCGGACAAGGACCTCAGGCCCGTGTCGCCGCTGCTGGCCCAGGGCTCCTTCATGGTGGTGAACAACGATCTTCCGGTGAAGTCGCTCCACGAACTCGTCGCCTATGCCAAAGCCCATCCCGGCCAACTCGCCTACGCATCCTATGGCATCGGCGGATTCGCCCACCTGATCATGGAACTGCTGTCGCAGGCGGCGCAGGTCCAGATGCTGCACGTGCCCTACAAGGCGGGAGCCATGACCGACCTCATCGCCGGACAAGTCCAGTTGATGGTCGAGCCGGCAGCTTCCGCAATTCCGATGATCCGGGCGCGCAAGGTGCGGGCCATCGCTTTCACCGGACCGAGGCGCCACGCCCAGTTCCCTGCATTGCCGACTGTCGCCGAAACCTACCCCGATGTCGCCAGCTTTGGCTGGCATGGCGTGTGGGCGCCTGCAGGCGTACCCGCAGAAATCGTCCAGCGCCTCAACGCGGAACTGACGCGTATCACGGGTTCTCCCGAGGTCGCGACGAAGATCCGCGAGCTGGGTAGCGAACCACTCTCCGCCACCACGGAAGGGATGCAGGCCATGCTGCGGGCCGAGGCAAGGAAATGGAGCGCCCTGATCCGCGCAAAGGGCATCTCGCTGGACTGAGTGATGGACATGCTCGAGCACGAGACCGCCGGCATCAGCACAACGGCGAGGCCGCCATCTCACGTCATATCCAAATTCTTCGAAAGGAGCCATCGTGCTTGAGTACTTTCCCGGCAACTACGTCTGGAACCTGTCCGCGAACCTGGCTCTCTCCATGGGCGCGCACATCGGCGAGGTCGATGCCATTTGCCGCCAGCTCGTAGAAGCTTCCAGGCGCGGCGACGACGAGGGCACGGAGGCCTTCTTCCGGGCCTGGTGCGAACAGGCGGACCGGCTGGTCGACCTGGCAAGCGAGGAACTCGCCGCCAACCGCCGCCTGAGCGCTGGCGCCAAGCACCGCCGGGCCGCCGTCTACTACCTGACCGCCGAGCGCATGCAGCACCGCGACCATGCCCCACGCAAGCTTGCATACCGCAAGATGCTCGACAGCTTTGCGAAGTTCGTCGACCTGCATGACGAGAACTGCGAGCGGGTCGAGATCGCCTGCCAGGGCAAGGCGCTCGCCGGGCTGTTCGTCCGGGCATGGCGCCCGCACGGCGGCCCGTCGCCTTGCCTGGCGCTGTTCAATGGCCTCGACAGCACCAAGGAGATGATCTATGGCTGCGGCATCCAGCAGGCGCTGGCAAGGCGCGGCATTTCCAGCATCGCCGTCGACCAGCCTGGCGTCGGCGAAGCGCTGCGCCTGCACGGGCTGACAGCCGTGGTCGAGGCCGAGACCTGGGCCGGTGCCGTGATGGACTATCTCGAAACGCGCGATGACGTCGACGCCGGCTCGACCGGCATCGCCGCCTGGTCGCTGGGCGGCTACTATGCGCCGCGTGCGGCGGCGCTGGAGAAGCGCTACAAGCTATGCGTCGCCTGGGGCGCCATCTACGACTGGGGTGAACTGCAGCGCCGCCGGCTGGCCCGCGAAGGCGACCGGCCCGTTCCGCACTACTGGGATCACGTTCAGTGGGTCTGGGGCAAGAGTTCGATCGACGAGTTCATGGCGCTGGCCGCGCGGGTCACGCTGGAGCCGGTGATCGCGCAGATCACGGTGCCATTCTTGATTGTGCACGGCGCCAACGACCGCCAGATTCCGATCGCGGACGCACGCCGCCAGTATGAAGGCGCCATCAACAGCCCGAAGCGGGAACTGAAGATCCTCACTTCGCGCGAGGGCGGCGTCGAGCACTGCAGCGCGGACAACCAGGCCAATGCCACGGACTACATCGCCGACTGGGTCGCCGAAACCTTCGCGCAGCTCGGTGCGCCGGCAACGCGCACATGAGGCGGCGCTCCAGCCACTTGCCTTTCGTTGTGCCGCTCCGAGGGGCATGTCTGCCCTGAAGGAGCGCCTGGCCGCGCGGCCGGAGGAAGGGGTCCACTTTTGCGGTGAATTCAAAAGTATTTGACCGATACGAGGCTTACTCAACAAATATAAAGCGCGCAAACTTCGGTCTGTTGATGAACGCCCGGGACCTGCGGCCACGTAGCCGGCGGGCCGTGCCCTTCCTGATCGAGGTTCTCCAATGAGTCTACTGTTCAAGCCCTTCACCCTGGGCGAGCGCCAGCTCGCCAACCGGATCGCCATGGCCCCGCTGACCCGTTCCCGGAATCCGGACGGGGTGCCCAACGACCTCAACGCGCTCTATTACAGCCAGCGCGCCGACGCCGGCCTGATCGTGACCGAAGGCACGGTGATCTCTCCCAGCGCGCAGGGCTTCCTGTTCAACCCTGGCCTTTACACGCCGCAGCAGGTGCAAGGCTGGCGCAAGGTCACGGACGCCGTCCATGCCAAGGGCGGCACCATCTTCACGCAGCTCTGGCATGTCGGCCGCGTGAGCCATGTGTCGATCCAGCCCGGCGGCATCCAGCCGGTCAGCGCCACCAGCCAGGTCGCGCAAGACACCAAGGCGTGGGGCTATACCGCCGACGGCACGCCGGGTGCGGTCGATGCCTCCGCGCCGCGCGCACTGACGACCGGCGAGGTCTATGGCGTGATCGCCGATTTTGCCGAGGCGGCCGCCAATGCGGTCGAGGCCGGCTTCGACGGGGTCGAGCTGCACGGCGCCAATGGCTACCTGATCGAGCAGTTCCTGAACCCGACCGTGAACGACCGCACCGATGAATTCCGCGGCGACACGCTGGCAAGCCGCACCCGCTTCGCACTGGCCGCCATCGACGCGGTAGCGGCGCGCATCGGTGCGCATCGCACCGCCATCCGGCTGTCGCCCTATGGCGGCCTCGGCGACATGGGCCACTACGCCGATCTCGAGGAGACCTACCTCCATCTCGCCGATGAGTTGTCGCGGCGCAATATTGCGTACGTGCACCTGATGGACCAGAGCACGCGCGGCAGCTCGGCCATGCCGGATGATTTCCTGGCCAAATTCCGCCGCCGCTTCCAGGGCGTGCTGATCCTTGCGGGTGGCATGACGCGCGCGCGCGCCGAGGACCTGATCGCCGCCGGCGTCATCGACATGGCGGCATTCGGCGAGCCGTTCATTGCCAACCCCGACCTCGTCGCACGGCTGCAGAACGACTGGCCGCTGGCCGCGTCGAACCGCGCGCTCCACTACGGTGGCGGTGCCGAGGGCTACACCGACTATCCCGCCTACGACGGCCGGGCCGCGGCCTGAGCGGGTTGCCACGATGAAATCCAATACCGCTCTGCTTGCGCTGGCCATCGGTGCCTTCGGCATCGGCACCACCGAGTTCGCGCCGATGGGCTTGCTTCCCGTGATCGCCGAAGGCGTCGACGTCAGCATCCCCACGGCGGGGATGCTGATTACCGCGTATGCGATTGGCGTGATGGTCGGCGCGCCGGTGATGACCTTGCTGTTCAGCCGCTTCGGCAAGCGCGCCGCACTGATGGCGCTGATGGCGATCTTCACCATCGGCAACCTGCTGTCGGCGCTCGCGCCGGGATACGCAACGCTGCTTGCGTCGCGCCTGGTCACCAGCCTGAACCACGGCGCCTTCTTCGGGCTCGGTGCCGTGGTGGCGGCAAGCGTGGTGCCAAAGGACAAGCAGGCCAGCGCCGTGGCCACCATGTTCATGGGGCTGACCATCGCCAACATTGGCGGCGTGCCGGCGGCAACCTGGATCGGGCAGCAGGTCGGCTGGCGCCTGGCGTTCGCCGGCACCGCTGTGCTGGGACTGGTCGCCATCGTCGCGCTCTGGCTGGCGCTGCCGCAAGGCGAGCGTGGCACGCCGCCGGATGTGCGCCGGGAACTGGCCGTGCTCACCCGTCCCAATGTGTTGCTGGCGCTGGCGACAACGGTGCTGGGCGCCGGAGCGATGTTCACGCTCTACACCTACATCGCGCCGGTGCTGGCCGAGCTCACTGGCGCTTCCGGCAGCTTTGTCACCTTCGCGCTGGTGCTGATCGGCGTGGGCTTCACCATCGGCAACCATGTGGGCGGCCGGCTTGCGGACTGGTCGCTCGATGGCGCGACCAGGATCGTGCTGTCGGCGCTGGCCGTCATCATGCTGGTGCTGCCTTTCGCCTTCGCCCACCACGTCACCGCGGCGCTTGGGCTGTTGCTGTGGGGCGCAGCGACCTTCGCCGTGGTGCCGCCGGTGCAGATGCGGGTGATGGAAGCCGCGGCGGAAGCGCCGGGACTGGCCTCGTCGATCAACGTCGGCGCCTTCAACCTCGGCAATGCCCTCGGCGCCGCGCTGGGCGGCGGGGTCATCAGCCTGGGGCTCGGCTATCGCGCCGTGCCCATCGCTGGCGGCCTGCTGGCCGCGGCGGGATTGCTGCTGGTCTGGCGCGGCAGGGCCAGCCGGCGTGCGCTTGCTGCTTCGTAAAGGCCGCTGCTCACAAGAGAAAACACACAGAAAAGACAACGCCCAGAAAAAACGCCGGCCATCCCCGATGGCCGGCACCAAGCTCACAGCAGATGGAGAAATGCGGCCCCGCCGCGCATCGCCGCCGCCGGACAGCGCGAGCGCGGGGCCAGCCTCAATTTGCATCAGCGCGATGGCGTCGCCTTCGTCCAGCCGGACTCGTCCGTTCGGGGTATGCGGGGCGCCGGCGGGTGGCTCTAGTGTTTCCCTTCCCAATGACTTTGATGAAGGAGGAGACATGGCCAAGGCCGAGAATCTGGTGACGTCGATCCAGGTAGAAATCGAGGCGCCGGCAGCGCTGGTGTGGGAAGTGCTGACCGACTTTGCGCGCTACGGCGAATGGAACACGTTCTGTCCCGGGCTTGAGACCACCGGGCGGCTCGGCGACATGGTGCACATGCAGGTGCGCATTCCCGGCACCGACCAGGTGATCCCGGTCAACGAGTACCTGGTGGCGTGGGAACCGGAGCGGCTGCTGTCGTGGGAGCAGCGCCCGACCGACGACAACAAGGACGCCGCGCGGCGCGACCAGTACCTGGAAGCGATCGGCCCCGGACGCAGCCGCTACTTCACTACCGACCTGTTCCTGGGCCTGAACGCCGAGACCATCATGCGCGAGCACGGTGCCTGGGTGAAGCAGGGCTTCGACCAGGTGGCACGCGACGTCAAGGCGCGCGCCGAAGCGCTGCAAGCGCAGCGGCAGGCCAGCCGCAACTGAGCAAGCGGCGCGTGGCCGGCCCGGAGCCAGGGCCGGCCGATACTTACAGCGTTACTGCGGCGGGCGCTGGCTCAGCACCACCAGCGCCGCGGCGCCGCGGCTGCGCACGCAGGCGTCGTCGCAGCGCTCCAGCACGGCTTCGGCGGAGTGCAGTGTCACCGTCGGCCGATCGTCCTGGCCGGCATCCATCGCCAGCCCCCAGGCCACGCCCATGACGGCGCCAGCCCCGACCAGGCCTGCCGCCCAACGAAATCCGAGCCGCTTCATCGCTGTCTCCTCCGCTTGCCCTGCATTTTTCCGGGCTATTGAGAGCATCGTAGTCAGCGCCACGCCGGAGCTCTTCGTCCGAGCAGACTAAGGGGTATCCCGCATCAGCGCGGGGCCGGAAGTGGCGTCGGATCGACAGGAAGCGCGCGCGGCGGACGGCGTCGCACGGCCCTGGTACAACCGGGCCAGCGCCGCGGCGCTGCCGGATAGCCCGGCCGGCGCCAGGTGCATGGCATGCGCGCCCAGCAGGCCCCACAGGTGCGCCACCAGCAGGCCGGCCAGATCCGGGGTGGGCAACAGCATCGCGAACGTGACGCGCAGCGATTCGACACCGCGCAGCACGCGCTCGCGCAGCGGACACAGCTCGCAGGCCTCGCCGCACTTGTGCTGCAGCAGCGCGGCAATCAGGCTGACATGGCGCGCGAGCTCGTCGCCGTGCAGGAAGGCCTGCAATGCCTGCGTCAATGCGTCCGGGCCGGCGCCACCCTGCGCCAGCGGCGCGAGCCGCGCGGCGAAGTCGGCTTCGGCGCAGGACAGCAGCGCGCCCAGCAGTTCGGCGCGGGAACGGAAATGCCCGTAGACGGCGCCGCGCGTCATGCCGATGGCACGCGCCACGTCGTCGACGGTGACGCAGTGCAGGCCGCGGTGGCGGATCAGCTGCTGCGCGCTGGCGAGGATGCGCGCGCGCGTGACGGCGGCATCCTCGCGGGTGTGGCGGGCCATCGGCGCGGGGCGCTTAGACGAAATGGACGTCGTCCGGGCCCCAGTGGGCGCGCATGCTGCGGATGCGGCCGTCGTCGCCGAAGCTCATGATGTCGGTCACGTCGATGCGCGCCGGCCGCCCTTCCAGCCGCGCATGCACGGCGAAGGTCAGCGCGGCGGCGTTGCCGTGCGAACCGCGCGGCGGCGCCACCACCTCCAGCCGCGCGCCGAGCGCGGTGGCGTGCTGGTAGAACGCGAGGATGGCGGGCTTGCCGGCGATGGGCTGCGCGCCGACGGGATCTTCCACGGTGGCGTCGTCGGCATAGAGCGCGGCAACGCCCTGCGCGTCGCCGGCATTGAAGTGCTCGACATAGGCGAGCAGCGTCGCCTTCATCGCGGCGCTGTCGGGAGGGGAATCGGGGTCCTGGGACATGGGATGCTCCTGGTCGTGGGTTTCAGCGTGCGGTGTAGCCGCCGTCGATCACCAGCTCGGCGCCGGTGACGTAGCGTCCCGCGTCGGACACGAGGTACAGGATGCCTGACGCGATGTCGCGCGGCTGCCCCACCTTGCCCGCGGGCGTAAGGCCGCCCAGGTAGTCGAACAGCCCCTCCCCCTGCCCCGAGACCTGGGCCACGTGTTCCAGCATCGGCGTGCGGATAAAGCCCGGATGGATCGAATTGGCCCGAATGTTCTTGCCGGCGTACAGCAGCGCGTCGGTCTTGGCCATCATCCGCACCGCCGCCTTCGACGCGTGGTAAGGCGGCACGTCCGGCCCGCCGGCGATGCCGTACATCGACGACACATTGACGATGGCGCCGCCGCCGGCGCGTTCCATATGCGCGATGGCGTGCTTGGTGCACAGGAAGGTGCCGGTCACGTTCACCGCCATCACCTGCTGCCATTGCTCCAGCGCCAGTTCATGGGTGGGCGCATTGGGTCCTTCGATGCCGGCGTTGTTCACCAGGATGCTGAGGCCGCCGAAGCGCCCGGCGATCTCGGTGAACACGCGCGCCACCTCGTCTTCGCGGGTGACGTCGAGCTTCCAGAACGCGGCCTCGCCGCCGGCCGCGCAGATCGCTTCGGCCGTGGCCTTGCCGTCTGCTTCCAGCACGTCGAGCACGGCCACCCTGGCACCGGCGGCCGCGAGCATGCGCGCGGTCTCGGCGCCGATGCCGCGCGCGGCACCGGTGATGGCCGCCACCTTGCCGCGCAGGCCGAACAGGTCATACGGGTATTCCATGATGTCTCCTTGGTATTTATCGTGTGGGCGGAGGCAATTATGCCGCGCCGCCCGGGGCGGTATCGGCCAGGAAGCCCAGGCATTCGCGGTTGAAATACGCCGCATGCTCGACCATCACCCAATGGCCGCAACGATTGATCATGACAAAGCGCGCATCGGCGCAGCCGCTCAGGAACTTCGCCGCGCCCGAGGCGGGATTGAACTGGTCCTCGGTGCCCCAGAAGCCCAGCACCGGGCAGCGGATCTCGCCCAGCCGCGCGGTCAGGTTGGGCACCTTCATGGTGGCCAGCACCTCGCGCGGCTGCTCGCGGCATACCGCCATGCGCTCGTCGACCAGCGCGTCGGTGACCAGGCTGGCGTCGTGCACCAGCAATTGCAGCAGCTGGCGCATGGTGTCAGGGTTCATGTGGCCGCCGGTGAACAGCGACACCATGCGCTGGATCCCCGCCATCTGGAAATAGGTTTCGCGCTCCTCCACGCCGCCGGGCGCCATCATCACCAGGCGGCTGACATGCTCCGGGTAATCCAGCGCGTACTGCAGCGCGATCGCGCCGCCCAGCGAATTGCCCACCAGCACGCAGCGCGGCAGTTCCAGCGCCAGCAGCTGCTCGCGCAGCGCGGCGACGAAGAAGTCCAGCGTGTACTCGACATCGTCCGGCTTGGACGACAGCCCGTAGCCAGGCAGGTCCACCACCACGGTGCGGAAACCCGCCGCGGCGAACGCCGGCACGTTGTGGCGGAAGTTGCTGTGCCCGCTCGCGCCCGGCCCGCTGCCGTGGATAAAGACCACCGGCTCGCCGGCGCCGGCGTCCAGGCAGTGCAGGCGCAGGCCCGTGGCGGTGGTGATGAAGCGTCCCACCGGCAGGTTGGGGTGGAGCGAAGCTGGCCCGGCGGACGTGGCCGAGGGTGTCGAGGACGTGTGCTGCGAGGTAGCGGACATGAGGGCGTCTCCCTTGGTTTGCCCAGCATCTTGCGCAGCGCCACCGCCGCGGGCATCGTTCATTCGGACTACGAGCCGCCGCGCCACTTCTCCTACGATGGGCGCTCCATGCAAAACGGGGCAAGCCCATGACAGGATTCGATTACACCGGCCAGACCGTGCTGGTCACCGGCGGCATGCGCGGCATCGGCCGCGCCATCAGCGAGGCCTTCCTGCGCGCCGGCGCGCAGGTGTTCGTATGCGGCCGCACCGCGCCCGCCGACGACAGCGAGCTGCCGGCCGCGGATGGCCGCAGCGCCCGCTTCATTGCCGCGGACATCCGCGACCTGGAACAGGCCGACGCCATGCTGGCGCAGATCGCACAGGCCAGCCCGACGCTGGACGTGGTGGTTCACAACGCCGGCGGCGCGCCGTTCGCGCTGGTTGCCGACGCCTCGCCGCGGCTGCTCGAGTCGGTGATCCGGCTCAACCTGGTGGCGCCGCTGCAGCTGGCCCAGCGCTGCAATGCGCGCATGCAGCAGCAGGCCGGCGGCGGCACCCAGCTGTTCGTCGGCAGCGTCAGTGCGCTGCGCCCGTCGCCCGGCACTGCAGCATACGGCGCCGCCAAGGCGGGCATCCTCAATGCGGTGCGCACGCTCGCGGTGGAATGGGCGCCGCGCGTGCGCGTGGCCGCGGTCAGCCCGGGCATGGTGTTGACCGACACCTCGCAGCAGCAGCACTACGGCGATCCGGCGGCCTTGCGCAGCATGGCGGCGACGGTGCCGCTGGGCCGGCTGGCGCTGCCGGACGACATCGCCGCCGCCTGCCTGTTCCTGGCCTCGCCGCAGGCCTCGTACGTGAGCGGTGCCAATCTCGTGATCGATGGCGGCGGCGAGCGGCCGGCCTTTCTCGACGCGGCCTCGATCAATCGCACCTGAGCCGCACCCGAGCCGCTGCCCGTAGGGAAACCGCCTAGTCCGTTCTGCCGATTTGTGCATGGCTCCCCCTCTCTACGCTTCTCGTCCAGGCGAGGGCCGATCGAAGTGCCAGGCAATGAACCAACACCGATTTCACGGGGAGACCACCATGCACCAACCACCACGCGGGCCACAGCAGCGCCGCAACCGGCTGCGGCCCATCGCCGCGGCAGCGGCCCTGACGGCGCTGGCGGCGCTGCTTGCGCAGCCCGCGCAAGCCGGCGACACCATCGACTTCGGCAACGACACCACGCTCGACTACAGCGTCACCGCGTCCTACGGCGCGGCGCTGCGCACCGGCCGCCAGAGCGACGCGCTGCTGAGCCCCGCCAATATCAACGGCGACGACGGCGACCGCAACTTCAAGCGCGGCGACATGACCGCGAACCGCGTCTCGCTGCTGGGCGAGGCGCACCTGAAGCGCGGCGAATTCGGCGCGCTGCTGCGCGGCAGCGTGTTCTACGACTGGGCCTACAGCGGCACCAACTCCAACAACGCGCCGTTCACGGTCAACCACAGCGGGCCGTTCAACCAGTTCACCGAGTCGGCGAAGGACTACCACGAGCACCGCGCACAGCTGCTCGACGCCTATGTCTACGGCGCCACGCCGATCGGCGGCACGAAGCTGAGCTTCAAGCTCGGCAACCAGGTGGTGGCGTGGGGCGAAAGCCTGTTCTTCGCCAACATCGCCGGCGCGCAGGGGCCCGCCGATGCGACCAAGGCCTTCGTGCCCGGCGCCGAGGTCAAGGACATCCTGCTGCCGGTGCCACAGGCCTCGCTGCAGTTGCAAGTGACGCCGACGTTCAGCCTGATGGGCTATTACCAGTTCACCTACAAGCCGAACCAGATGTTCGCCCCGGGCAGCTATTTCAGCACCACCGACGTGGTCGGGCCCGGCGCCGAGTTCATCATCGGGCCCGGCTTCACCATCCCGCGCGGTCCGGATATCCGCCCGTCCGACTGGGGCCAGTGGGGTGTCGGCGCCCGCTTCCGCGTGTTCGAGGATACCGAGATCGGGCTCTACCAGCTGCGCTACCACGACAAGAACCCGAGCGTGGTCACCTCGCTGTTCCCCACGCTGCAGTACCAGCAGAAGTTCTACGGCGGCATCAACCTGACCGGCGCCAGCTTCTCGACGCAGCTGCTGGGCGCCAACGTCGCCGGCGAAGTCAGCTACAAGGACGGCGTGCCGATGCTGGTGGACGTGGCCGGCTCGCCCACCGCCTCGCGCGGCAAGGCGCTGCAGGGCAACCTGTCCGCGATCTATTCGGTGGGGCCGACCTTCCTCGCCGATTCGCAGTCGCTGCTGGGCGAAGTCTCGTACCTGCATGTGCTGGACGTGGATCCGGTCATGGGCTTCAGCAAGCTGTCGAACACGCGCAACTCGGCGGCGTTCCAGGTGGGCTGGTCGCTGACCTACAACAACGTGTTCGACGGCTGGGACGTCACCGTGCCGCTGACCTATGCGCAGCAGTTCAGCGGCAGGTCGGCGGTGGCCGGCGCCTTCGGCACGCTGATGGGCTATAGCGACAAGCGCGCCAGCGTCGGGCTGACCTTCAAGTACCTGAACAACCTGGAACTCAACCTGACCTACGCCGCGTTCATCGGCGGCGCCAACATCGTCAACCGCCCGCTGGCCGACCGCGACTACGTGGCCTTCAACGCCAAGTATTCGTTCTGACCCTCGTCCCGGTCCGCGCCGCCTGCATGGCCGCGCGGACCGCCCTCTTTTCCGCCATGAATGCCGACCTGATCACCACGCTCAGCAACGAACTCCACCAGGCGCTGGTCACGCGCACGCCGGTGCCGCCGCTCAGCGGCCGCGGCCTGGCGCTGGATGTCGGCGCCGCCTACCGCATCCAGCAGGGCTTTGTCGCCCACCGGCTGGCCGCCGGCGACCGCGTCACCGGCAAGAAGATCGGCGTGACCAGCGCCGCCGTGCAGCAGATGCTGGACGTGCACCAGCCCGACTTCGGCATCCTGCTGCAGAGCATGCACTACGCCGCCGGCCAGCCCATTCCCACGGCGTCGCTGATCCAGCCGCGCGCCGAGGGCGAGATCGCCTTCTTCCTGCGGCGCGACCTGCGCGGCCCGGGCGTGACGCGCGACGACGTGCTCGACGCCACCGAGGCGGTGGCGGCCTGCTTCGAGATCGTCGACTCGCGCATCCGCGACTGGCGCATCCGCATCGAGGACACCGTTGCCGACAACGCCTCGTGCGGCGTCTATGTGCTTGGCGACGAGCGCGTGAGCCCGCATGCGCTGGACCTGGCCGCGTGCGCGATGACGCTCGACAAGAACGGCGAATGCGTCGCCACCGGCCTGGGCAGCGCCGCGCTGGGCCACCCCGCCGACGCGGTGGCGTGGCTGGCCAACACGCTCGGCAGCTACGGCATTCCCCTGCTCGCCGGCGAGACCATCCTGTCGGGCTCGCTGGCGGCGCTGATTCCCGTGCAGGCGGGCGACCGCCTGTCCATGCATATCACCGGCATCGGCGGCTGCGCCGCCGTGTTCTCCTGACTGTCTGACCCTGCGATCCCAAACACCATGAACAAGATCCGATGCGCCCTGATCGGTCCCGGCAATATCGGCACCGACCTGCTCTACAAGCTGCGCCGCAGCGACATCCTGGAACCGGTCTGGATGGTCGGCGTGGAGCCGAGCTCCGAAGGCCTGGCGCGCGCGCGCGAGCTGGGGCTGAAGACCACCAGCGACGGCCTCGACGGCCTGCTGCCGCACCTGGAGGCCGACGATATCCGCATCGCCTTCGATGCCACCTCGGCCTACGTCCACGCCGAGCACTCGGCCAGGCTGACCGCGCGCGGCGTGCGCGTGATCGACCTGACGCCGGCGGCGATCGGGCCGTTCTGCGTGCCGCCGGTCAACCTCGAGGCCCATATCGGCAGCAACGAGATGAACGTCAACATGGTCACCTGCGGCGGCCAGGCCACCATCCCGATGGTGTATGCGGTATCGCGCGTGCAGCCGGTGGCGTATGGCGAGATCGTGGCGACGGTGTCGTCGCGCTCGGTCGGCCCCGGCACGCGCCGCAATATCGACGAGTTCACGCGCACCACGGCGGGCGCGATCGAGGCCGTGGGCGGCGCGCGCCAGGGCAAGGCCATCATCGTGATCAACCCGGCCGAGCCGCCGCTGATCATGCGCGACACCATCCACTGCCTGACCGAGGACGCGCCCGACGTCGCCGCGATCACCGCGTCGGTGCACGACATGATCGCCGAGGTCCGCAAGTACGTGCCCGGCTACACGCTGAAGAACGGCCCGGTATTCGACGGCAAGCGCGTCTCGATCTTCCTCGAGGTCGAAGGCCTGGGGGACTACCTGCCGAAGTACGCCGGCAACCTCGACATCATGACCGCCTCGGCCGCCAGGACCGCCGAATGCATCGCCGCCGCCATGCGCGCCGGCAGCCCTGCAACCGCTACCGTATAAGGAGCCAGGCCATGGCCCAACGCATCACCCTGCACGACATGACCCTGCGCGACGGCATGCACCCGAAGCGCCACCAGATCTCGCTGGAGCAGATGAAGAGCATTGCCCGCGGGCTCGATGCCGCCGGCGTGCCGCTGATCGAAGTCACCCACGGCGATGGTCTCGGCGGCGCCTCGGTCAACTACGGCTTCCCCGCGCACAGCGACGAGGAATACCTGCGCGCGGTGCTGGGCGAGCTGAAGCAGGCGCGCGTGTCGGCGCTGCTGCTGCCCGGCATCGGCACCGTCGACCACCTGCGCATGGCGCACGAGATCGGCGTGCAGACCATTCGCGTGGCCACGCACTGCACCGAGGCCGATGTCTCGGAGCAGCATATCGGCATGGCGCGCAAGCTCGGCATGGATACCGTCGGCTTCCTGATGATGGCGCACATGGCGCCGGTGCAGACGCTGGTGCAGCAGGCGCTGCTGATGGAAAGCTACGGCGCCAACTGCCTGTACATCACCGACTCCGCCGGCCACATGCTGCCGCACGATGTCACCGAGAAGCTCACCGCGGTGCGGCAGGCGCTGCGCCCCGAGACCGAACTGGGCTTCCACGGCCATCACAACCTGGCCATGGGCGTGGCCAATTCGCTCGCCGCGATCGCGTGCGGCGCGACCCGCATCGACGCGGCCGCCGCGGGCCTGGGCGCGGGCGCCGGCAATACCCCGATGGAAGTGCTGGTGGCCGTGTGCGAGCGCATGGGCATCGAGACCGGCGTCGACGTATTCCGCATTGCCGACGTCGCCGAGGACCTGGTGGTACCGATCATGGACCACCCCATCCGCATCGACCGCGACGCGCTCACGCTGGGCTATGCCGGCGTGTATTCGTCGTTCCTGCTGTTTGCCAAGCGCGCCGAGGCCAAGTACCGCATCCCCGCGCGCGAGATCCTGGTGGAGCTCGGCCGCCAGCGGCTGGTGGGCGGCCAGGAAGACATGATCGAGGACACCGCGATCACGCTGGCGCGTGCGCGCGGCCTGCCCGTAGCGTAAGGACGCTTTCGATCCGGCCCGGTACGCCGGGCACTGCTTTCATCACCAACAAAGAAAGAGGAGACAGGTACCCATGCTCAGACTTCGTGCCCGCCCGCGGCTTGCCGGCTTCGCCTTTGCCGCCATGGCACTGGCCGTCGCGTCCAGCCCGGCCCACGCCCTCAATATCCTGCTGACCAATGACGATGGCTGCGCCGCGCCCGGCATCGCCGCGGTGCGCAAGGCCTTGCAGGATGCCGGCCACCGCGTCGTCACGGTCGGCCCCGCCACCAACCAGAGCGGCTCGGGCGCGGCTTATGCCGTGCCCGACGGCCGCACCCGGCTGGTGGTGGACCCGCTCGCCGGCAGCGCCGATACCTTCTGCGTGCATCGGGTCAGGTCCACCTTTGTCGCGGGCAGCGCGCTCAACAGCACCAACCCGGACTATATCGGCACCGGCTCGCCGGTCGATGCCACCGCCATCGGCCTGAAGATCGTCGCGCCGGAAAGCGGCCTGACCCCGGACCTGGTGGTCTCGGGCGCCAACTTCGGCGAGAACCTGTCCGATTCGATCCCCCATTCGGGCACGGTGATGAACGTGCTGTACGCCGCGCGCCGCGGCGTGCCCGGCATCGCGCTGAGCGTGGGGGTGGACTTTGCCGAGGCACGCTCGGGCTTTCCCGCCACCATCGCCGCGTTCCCGAAGGCCGGCGCCTTCCTGGCGCGCGTGATCGCCACCCTGGAGTCCACCCGCGCCGCCGGCCAGCCGCTGCTGCCCGTGGCCAACCCGCTCAGCATCAACTATCCGGTTGGCGGGGCCCCGGCCGGCGTGCGCCTGACCGTGCCCGGCACCGTGGATTCCTTTACCACGGCCTACAAGCGCAATGCCGACAACACCGTCTCGATCGACGTGGGCGCGGCGGAGACCGAACTGGCCGCGCTGGCAAAGACCGCCGAGACGCCGGCCTTCCTGGCGAGGTACATCACCATCTCGCCGCTCGATGTCGACTTCCGCCCGACGCCGCTGGCGCGCGGCCTGTTCAACCGCTCGCGTCGCGAGCTGGCCAACCTGGCTCCGTGAGCACCGATACCATGGGCAAGCAACTTCGACACTGGCGCCACCTCGTGCTCGCATGCGGGGTCGCGGCCGTCGCGGCATGCGGGGATGAGCCGGCGCAGGATGTGAGCGGCACCGCCGCCGTGGGCGCGGCGCTGGCCGGCGCCACCGTGCAGGTGCGCGACACGCAAGGGCAGGTGCGCCACGCCACGGCCGATGCCAGCGGCGCCTTCCGCCTGTCCGGCGTACCGGACGGCGCGCTGATGGTCCGCTGCGAAGGCGGGCTCGTAAGCGGACCCACTCAGGGCGAACCGAACCGCCAGCGGCTGCACGGCCTGGTGCTGGGCGGACGCACCGTCAACTGCACGCCGCTGACCGAGCTGGCGCTGTGGAAACTGACGGGCGGCCCGCCGGGCCAGGCCTTCGACAGCTTCGGCACCGCGACCGCCAAGGGGCTGTCGGCCGAAGCGCTGACCGAAGCGGAAAGCGCCGTACTGGCAGCGCTGGCCGCGGGTGCCGGAGTCGATGTCGATCCTGCCGCGATCCCGCGGCGCTGGCACGACACCCCGCTGCAGGCCGGCAATGCCGGCGATGCCCACGATGCCGCGCTGGACGCGCTGCGCGAAGCCATCTCCGACCAGGCCTCGATGGATTTCATGGGCGAGATGGTGGTGCACGGGCTGTGCGTGGCCGACGGGAACTGCGGGTGAAGCAAGCTTGCGGGGCGCGTGAGAACCATCGCCCCGCAACGCCGCCGCGGTGGCTCTGTCAGGGTCCCGCCGCCGCCGGCAACATCTCGCATACCGGCAGCCGGAACATGAACTCGCTGCCGCCGCTGCGCCGGTTGCGCACTTCCAGCGTGCCGCCGTGCGCCTCGATGATGGAGCGGCAAATGGCGAGACCCATGCCCATGCCATCGTCCTTGGTGGTGAAGAACGGCTCGAACACCTGGCCCAGCACGTCCTCGGGGATGCCCGCGCCGTGGTCCTGCACGCTGACGACGACATTGTCCTGCTCGCGGTACGAGGTCACGATCAGTTCGCGCTGCGGGGGCGGAGTCTGCACCATGGCGTCGAGCGCGTTGGTGATCAGGTTCAGCACCACCTGCTGCAGCTGGACGCGATCGGCTTCGACCACGGCGGACCCCGCCGCCAGCCGTGCGACGACCCGGACCTCGTGCGCGTCGATGTCCAGGCGCGCCATCTCCAGCACTTCGCGCAGGACGTCGTCGGGATGCAGCGGCGCCAGCACCGCCGGCACCTGCCTGGCCAGCGCGCGCAGCGCACGGATGATGTCGGCGGCGCGCAGCGCGTACTGCTTGATGTCGGTAAAGCCGTCGAGCGCCTCGGCCACCTCCGGCCTGGGCCGGTTCAGCCAGCGCAGGCTGGCGTCGACGGTGGCGACGATGGCGGTGAGCGGCTGGTTGACTTCATGCGCGATCGAGGCGGCCAGGCCGCCCATCACCGTCAGGTGCGAGGTGCGCGCCAGTGCCGAGCTGGCGCTGCGCAGCCGCATTTCGGCGGCGACGCGGCGGTTGCTTTCGTCGATCAGCTGCTGGTACAGGCGCGCGGTCTCGAGCGAGATCGCCACCTGCGGCGCCAGCACCTCAAGCTCCGCGATCCGGGTCGCGTCGAATACCGCCGGCGCCAAGCTGTTTTCCAGGTAGAACACGCCGACCAGGCTGCCGCCGCGCAGCAGCGGCAGGCACAGCACCGAGCGCGGGCCGCCGGCAATGGCGCCCCGGGTACGGATCGACGGCGCATCGACCATGGCGTCGTCCAGCGCCAGCGTCTGCCGGGTGCGCAGCACGCTGTTGAGCACCGCCAGCGGCAGCGCCTGCTCGCTCGGCACCGCACTGCCCAGCGTCACCGCCACCTTGCCATCGGCCACGCGTGCCGAAGCCTCGATCATGGGCTGCTCGCCGCGCATCAGCAGCAGCAAGCCGTACTGCGCGCCGGCATGGACCACCACATGGGTCATCAGCGTTTCAATCAGCCGGTCCATCACGATCTCGCTGGACAACGCCCTGGCCGCCTTCATGCCCAGCTCCCAGCGCTGCGCGCTGAGCCTGCCGTCGGCGCTGCCGTGTTCGTGCCCCGCCACGTCGCGCTGCGGATGGCGCGTCTCCAGCAGCGTCGCCTTGTGGTCGGCGCCCCAGCGGCGGTAGCCGGCATGGGCCAGGCGCCAGTGCTGCGCGGCCGCGGTCGGCAGGCCGCGCGCTTCGCACAGCATGCCGGCCAGCTCGTGCGCCAGCGCCGCCTCATGAACGAAGCCGGCCGCGGCGGCGGCCGCCGCCGCCTGCTCGTAGCCGGCCAGCGCCTGCAGCGGATCGCCGCGCAGGCGCGCCAGCTCCGCCTCGACCAGCGCCAGCTTGCCGCCGAAGGTCTGGGAGTTCAGCGCCGCCCAGCGGGCAAAGCAGTCACGGTGCGCGGCAAGTTCGGCCATCACGTCGTCCGACGCGGCGCCGGCCGTCGCGTGCGACAGCGCAATGGCCAGATACAGCCGGCAATCCGCGACGTTGATATGGGCAGGCGCCGACCAGATCAGCGTCTGCGCCTCGCGCAGGCTGCGCACCGCGTGGTCCCACTCCTGCCGGAACACCGCCGCCATGCCGTCGTAGAGCCAGATCCAGAACCGGGTCGGCAGCGAGTTGGCGCGCGCCAGCCGCTGCGCCGCGTTCATCTGGTGGGCGGCCTCGTCCTGCGGCGGCGCTTCGTCACCGCTGCGCAGCCGGCGCAGGAAATGGTGCTGCGAATACAGGATCAGCTCGATATCCCGGTATTGCACCAGCCGCGTCAGGGCCAGCCCGCGGCCGATCTCTTCCTCCACCAGGCGCAGGTGCTCGCCCATCGCGAGCAGGTCGGACACGATATGGTTGCAGGCATAGCACGCCATGCCGATATCGCCCGAGGCCCGGCCCAGCGTGACGGCGCGCTGCGCATGCGCCAGCGCGTAGGACAGCGGCCGGGTCCAGGCGCTGACCTGGTCGACCGCCACCAGCGTGGCGATGCGCTCGGCCTCGTAGCCATGGCGGTCGGCCAGCTCCATCGCCGCCAGCCCATAGGCCAGTCCGTCCTCGTATTGCTCGTACAGGCTGGCGATGAAGACGCCGAACCACGACAGCCCGTATGGCGATTCCGCGGTGGCGCCGTGTTCCAGCGTCAGCTCCACCATCTTGGCCACGTGCAGGAAGCTGATGCCATCGCGCACGAACAGCGACGAGATCAGCGTCGACAGCAGCCCCATGATGGTCTGGATGCGGCTGTCTTCGGTCGCCGGCAACCGGCCCAGGCTGTCGATGGCGCGCCCGCCCAGCGCCCGCTTCACCGTGTCATAGGCCTCGCGCATGCGCGCCGGGCCGGGCCCGCGTTCCAGGTGGATATCGAGCAGCGCCAGCCCCGACAGCGCGGCGTTGATCGCGCCCTCGTAGTCGGAACGCACGGTCTGCAGGCTGGCCTTGAGCCGGTGCACGGCGGCCTTGTCCACCGGCGGCAGGTCGCGCGCGAGCAGCGCGTCGATCTCCTGCGAGGCCGGCTCCAGCCGCGCCTGCGCCAGCAGGCATTCGCAGTGCAGCATGCTCGCACCGTAGGCCAGCGCACAGTGCGTGGTCCACCATGACGGCTGCATCAGCGCGAATGCGGCGTCGGTGTAGCGCGTCGCCTGCGCTAACGCCGCGCTGCGCCGGGCGCGCCTGGCGGCGACCAGCAGCACCTGCACGAAGGCCACGCGTTGCGGCTCGGGCAGCGGATGGCCGGCCGCGCGTTCGATCTGGTTGCCGATCTCGAAGGCATGCACGGCCTGGTCGGCCTGCCAGTGCTCGATCATGATGGCCGCGATGCGGGCGTGCGCGGCCGGACGCTCGCGCGGCGCGATCATGGCGTACGCCGCCTCCAGCACACGGTCGTGCTGGAACGCGTAACCGTCCTCGCTCCATACCAGCAGGCCGGCATCGACGAAGGGGCGCAGCCGCTCGTCGAGCTGCGCCGCATCGAGTTGCGCCACGCACGCAAGCAGGCTCTGCTCGCAGCGTATGCCCACGCAGGCCAGCTGCCTGAGCAGCTCCGTACCTGCTTCCGGCAGCCGCGCGAAGCGGCGGGTCATCAGGTCGGTCACGCTGTCGGTGTAGCGATGCTGCGCGGCATCAGCCTCGTCCCAGTGCCAGCCGGCGCGCTCGTCGCGGTAGGCCTCGCGGTAGGCCAGCACGCCATCGTCGACCAGCGCGCGCAACAGCTGGTACGAGAAGAAGGGATTGCCGCCGGTCTTCGCATGCACCAGCTGCGCCAGCGCTTCCACGCGCGGCGCCGGCTCGTTGAGGGCGGCCGCCACCAGTTCGGTCAGTTCCCACACGGACAGGGGCCGCACGGCGATGCGCGTGACCGGCAGCGCGCCGGCGCGGCTTGCGTGCATAAGCCACGAGAAGCGCTGCTCGACATCGTTGCCGTGGTCGCGATAGGCGGCGATCAGCAGCAGGTTGGCCGGGCGCTGCGTGGTAAAGGCTTCGAGCAGCGCAATGGTCGACGCATCGGCCCACTGCAGGTCATCGAAGCACAGCACCAGCGGCGCGCCCTGGTCGGCAAAAGTGGCGAAGGTGGCAAGGATGGCCTGCTGCGCGCGCGCCAGCGCCTGCTGGGCCGGCACCTCGGCCAGCGGCGCGGTGCGCCCCAGCACGTGCTCGACCTCGGGCACCAGCACGGCAATGGCCCGGCCCTGGCCCGCGAGCGCGCGCAGCCAGCGCTTGCGCACCGGCGCCAGCGCGGCTTCCGGCTCGCCCAGCAGCGGCAGCGTCAGCGCGCGGATCATCTGTGCGACCGGGGCGTACGGAATGTCGAGCTGCAACTGATCGCTCTTGCCGCTGGCAAAGGGCATGCCGTGCTGCCCCGCCTGGCACGACAGCCACGCCGCCAGCGCCGACTTGCCGGTGCCGGCGGCGCCGGCGATCAGCACCAGCTCGGACTGGCCGCTGTGGCGCACGCGCGCCAGCGCGTCGGCAAGCTGCGCGGTTTCGCGCGCGCGGCCGAAGAGCTCGCCGGACACGTCCAGCGTCGAGCTCGCGCCGGCGGCATCGAGCCGGAACGGCGCGATCTCGCCGCGTTCGCGCCAGTCCGCCTGGCAGCGCAGCAGGTCGACGAGCAGCGAGATGGCGCCGGCATAGCGGTCAGCGGGATCCTTGGCCAGCAGCCTGAGCACGATCGCCCCCAGCAACGGCGCGATGCCCGGCACGCGCACGTGCGGCGGCACGGGTTCGACGGCGAGATGGGCGTGCTGCCACGCCGCGGGCGTATCGGCGCTGAACGGCAGCGTGCCGGTCAGCATCCGGTAGAAGGTCACGCCTAGCGAATACAGGTCAGAGCGGGCGCTGGTGCGCGTCTGGTCGGCGCGGGCGACTTCGGGCGACTGGTATGGCCACGATGCGGGGCCGGGGCGCGGCACCACGGGCGGCATGGCGTCCAGCGCGGTGGCATGGTCGAAGCCGGTCAGGCGCACGCCGGCGCCGCCGTTGACGCCGTCGTTGGCGCCGTCGTCGGCGCTATCTTCGATGAGCAGGTTGTGCGGCCGGATATCGCCATGCAGCAGGCCGTGCGCATGCGCGCCCGCCAGCGCTCGCGTGCTGCCGATGGCAAGCTCCAGGAAGCGCGCGACCGGGACGGGGGCGTCCTCCAGTGTCGCGGCGAGGGTCGATGCGGGCGCGCCGCCATACACCACCACCATGCGTTCTGCGTTGCGCAGCGTGGCCGCCGGCACCGCGGCCCAGTCCGCCTGCAAGCGCGCGGCCAGCCGGGCTTCGTCCTGCAGCGGCGCGCTGTGGGCCAGCGGCGCACTCCTGGCGAAGCAGCGCAGCCCGGTGTCGGGGTCGGACAGTTGCAGGTAAGCGATGCCGTCCGAGACGTGCAGCACGGTCTGCGCGGCCCGTGCCAGCCAGGCGTCGTCAAAGGCCGGTGCGAGGCTTCGCTGCGCGGGGATGCCAGGCGTCATGGGGGCGGGAATGATGGCAGGCTCGGCGCTGCGGCGCACTCAGCCGCCGACCTTGCACAGGCCGAGCTGCTGCGCCATCAGCACCAGCTCGGCAAAGGTGCGCGCCTTCATCTTGCGCATGGCCTGGCCGCGGTGGATCTTCACCGTCACCTCGCTGATGCCGATCTGCGCGGCGATCTGCTTGTTGAGCAGGCCCGCCACCGCCAGGCCCATGACCTCGCCTTCACGCGGCGTCAGCGACTGGTAGCTGGCGCGCAACGCCTCGAGCCGGCGCAGACCGTCGCGCCGCAGCCGGTCCTTCTCCAGCGCGGCGGCCACCGCGTCGAGCAGGTCCTGGTCGCGGAACGGCTTGGGCATGAAGTCTTCGGCGCCAGCCTTCATCGCCGCGACCGTCATGGCGATATCGCCGTAGCCGGTCATGAAGATGATGGGGATGTGGACACCCAGCTGGCCCAGCCGCGCCTGCAGGTCGAGCCCGCTCTGCCCGCGCAGCCTGACATCGAGCAGCAGGCAGCATGGCGTATCGGGCAAGGGCGCTGCCAGCAGTTCGGCGGCGGAGGCGAACAGCGCCACGTTCAGGCCGACCGAGCGGCACAGGTTGCCCAGCGCACGGCGCAGCGCGGCATCGTCGTCGACCACCAGCACCGTCGCGTCATCGTTCGCACTGGTGTCGGCTGGCTCCAGGCTCGGTGATGTCACGGTCAGATCTCCAGTGCGCTCGGAAAGGTGTTGCGGATTATAACCAGCGGGCATGTCATCGCAAGGACCGGCATGGGGTCACGGCAGTGACGCACCGGGCACCCATACCATGGTGTTAGTCGCGCACGGGTGCGGTGACGGCGCGTACGCCATGCACGGCGCACCACGCCTGGGCATCGGCGGCCGCAGGGTAATACGAACATCCGATTTGCGTTGGCGCCCACACCGACTAGTCTTCCCTGCGGCAGCGCTGCGGTCATGCAACCCCGCCGCCCTGCTCCGCCCCCTCCCGCGTTGCGGCCTTGCGCTGAAGCAAGGACCGCACCCGGCTCAACCCTGGTCCCAAGGAACGACACCATGTCCAACCCGAAGCTCGAAGTCCTCACCCCGCAGAACAGCCAGCTGATCATCATCGACCATCAGCCGCAGATGGCCTTCGGCGTACAGTCGATGGACCGTCAGGCGATGAAGAACAACGTGGTCGGCCTGGCCAAGGCCGCCAAGATCTTCAATATCCCGACCACCATCACCACCGTCGAGAGCGAGTCGTTCTCGGGCTTCACCTATCCGGAACTGCTCGACGTGTTCCCGGACCAGAAGACCCTGGAGCGCACCTCGATGAACTCGTGGGACGACCAGAAGGTACGCGACGCGCTCAAGGCCAACGGCCGCAACAAGGTCATCGTCGCCGGCCTGTGGACCGAGGTCTGCAACACCACCTTCGCGCTGTGCGCGATGCTCGAAGGCAACTACGAGATCTACATGGTGGCCGATGCCTCGGGCGGCACCAGCAAGGAAGCGCACGACTACGCCATGCAGCGCATGGTGCAGGCCGGCGCCGTGCCGGTGACCTGGCAGCAGGTGCTGCTGGAATGGCAGCGCGACTGGGCCCATCGCGACACGTATGACGCCGTGATGAAGCTGGTGAAGGAGCATTCCGGTGCCTATGGCATGGGCGTCGACTACGCTTACACCATGGTCCACAAGGCGCCGCAACGCACCGCCACCCCGCACGAGTCGATCGCGCCGGTGCCGGCGCGCTGAGCCTGAGGCGATCTCGCCGCCTGCTGTCGTCCTCCTCCATCGCAAAGGTTAATCATGAGCTTCATTACTACCCAAGACGGTACCCGGATCTTCTACAAGGACTGGGGCTCGGGCCGCCCGGTCGTGTTTTCGCACGGCTGGCCGCTCAATGCCGACGCCTGGGACGCGCAGATGCTGTTCCTGGTGCAGCAGGGCTTTCGCGTGATCGCCCATGACCGCCGCGGCCACGGCCGCTCGGACCAGCCCGCGCAGGGCAACGACATGGACACCTATGCCGACGACCTGGCGGCGCTGCTGGACGCGCTGGACCTGCAGGATGCGACACTGGTGGGCCACTCCACCGGCGGCGGCGAGGTGGCGCGCTACATCGGCCGCCACGGCACCAAACGCGTGGCCAGGGCCGTGCTGATCGGCGCGGTGCCGCCGGTGATGCTGAAGACCACGGCCTACCCCAACGGCCTGCCGATGGCGGTGTTCGACGGCATCCGCAAGGGCGTTGCCGACAACCGCTCGCAGTTCTACCGGGACCTGGCGGTGCCGTTCTTCGGCTTCAACCGCGACGGCGCCAAGGCCTCGCAGGGCACCATCGACGCGTTCTGGGCGCAGGGCATGGCCGGCGGCATCGTCGGCCAGTACGCCTGCATCCGGGAGTTCTCGGAAGTGGACTATACCGAGGACCTGAAGAAGATCGACGTGCCGACGCTGATCCTCCACGGCGACGACGACCAGATAGTGCCGATCGGCAACTCGGCGCGGCTGTCGGCCGAGATCGTGAAGGACGCCACGCTGAAGGTCTACCCCGGTGCCTCGCACGGCATGTGCGTGATCAACGCCGACCAGGTCAATGCCGACCTGCTGGCCTTCCTGAACGCCTGAGCTTATGTCAGTCACCCGCCGGCAATTCATCGCCTCCGCCGCCGCGCTCGGCGCGGCCGCCTCCTCGGAGATCTTCGCCATGTCACCGGAAACCCCTGACCTCATCCTCGTCAACGGCAAGTTCGCCACGCTCGACAAGTCCAACCCGCAAGCCGACGCCGTGGCCGTGCGCGACGGACGCTTTGTCGGCGTCGGCACGCGCCAGGACATCATGAAGCTGGCCGGGCCGCAGACGAAGGTGATCGACCTGAATGGCCGGCGGGCCATTCCCGGGCTGATCGACAGCCACATGCATATCATCCGCGGCGGCCTGAACTACAACATGGAGCTGCGCTGGGACGGCGTGCGCTCGCTGGCCGATGCGATGCGGATGCTGAAGGACCAGGTCGCGCGTACGCCCGCGCCGCAATGGGTGCGCGTGGTGGGCGGCTTCACCGAGCACCAGTTCGCCGAGAAGCGCCTGCCCACCATCGAGGAACTGAACGCAGTGGCGCCCGATACGCCGGTGTTCATCCTGCACCTGTACGACCGCGCCATCCTGAACGGCGCCGCGCTGCGCGCGGTCGGCTACAACAAGGACACGCCCAACCCGCCGGGCGGCGAGATCGTGCGCGATGCGCGCGGCAATCCCACCGGCCTGCTGCTGGCCAAGCCCAACGCAACCATCCTGTACGCGACGCTGGCCAAGGGCCCGAAGCTTCCGCCCGAGTACCAGAAGAACTCGACCCGCCATTTCATGCGCGAGGTGAACCGGCTTGGCGTCACCGGCGTGATCGATGCGGGCGGCGGCTACCAGAACTACCCCGAGGACTACAGCATCATCGAGGAACTGCACAAGGAAGGCCAGCTGACGGTGCGGCTCGCGTACAACCTGTTCACACAGAAGCCGAAGGAAGAACTCAAGGACTTCAAGACCTGGACCTCCCAGGTCCGGCCCGGCCAGGGCGACGACCTCTACCGCCACAACGGCGCCGGCGAAATGCTGGTCTACACCGCGGCCGACTTCGAGGACTTCCGCGTCGAGCGCCCGGAGATGGCGCCGTCGATGGAAGCCGACCTCGAGCCGGTGATCCGCCTGCTGGCCGAAAAGCGCTGGCCGTGGCGGCTGCATGCCACCTATGACCAGACCATCTCGCGCGCGCTCGACGTCTACGAGAAGGTCGCCAAGGAGATCCCGTTCGATGGCCTGAACTGGTTCTTCGACCACGCCGAGACCATCTCCGACCGCAATATCGACCGCATTGCCGCGCTGGGCGGCGGCATCGCCGTGCAGCACCGCATGGCGTACCAGGGCGAGTATTTCGTCGAGCGCTACGGCGCGCGCGCGGCCGAAGCCACCCCGCCGGTGAAGAAGATGCTGGAGAAAGGCGTCAAGGTCGGCGCCGGCACCGACGCCACGCGCGTGGCCTCGTACAACCCGTGGGTGTCGCTGTACTGGCTGACCACCGGCAAGACCGTGGGCGGCATGCCGATGTACCCGCAGGCCAACCTGCTCGACCGCGAGACCGCACTGCGGCTGTGGACCGAGGCCAATACCTGGTTCTCGTCCGAAGTCGGCAAGAAGGGCCAGATCAAGGTGGGGCAGCTCGCCGACCTGGCGGTGCTGTCGGCCGATTACTTCAGCGTGCCGGGCGACGAGATCCAGGACATCGCCTCGGTGCTGACCATCCTCGGCGGCAAGGTGGTCTATGGCGACGGCGACTTCAGCAAGCTGTCGCCGCAGATCCCGCCGGCGATGCCGGACTGGTCGCCGGTGCGGCATGTGGGCGGCTACCAGCCGCGGCCGCAGGCGCGCAAGCTGGCGATGAACACCGCGTGCGGATGCGCCAGCAGCTGCGGCGTACACGGCCACGCGCATGCCAGGGCCTGGACCGCGAGCGTGCCGACCGCCGACGAAAGCACCTTCTGGGGTGCACTCGGCTGCTCGTGCTGGGCATTCTGATCTCAACCACTTTCCCAACGCCCCCACCCGGAGACTGGCCATGCCTGAACCCACCACGCTGACGCCGGATTCCTCCGGCGCAGCCACACTGCGCATGCCGCGCTGGCTGCACTGGCTGGCGCTGCTGCTGCTGTGCGCGGCCTACCTGCAGGGCGGCCTGGTCAAGCTGGCCGACTTTGGCGGCGCGGTCGCCGAGATGCAGCATTTCGGCCTGTCGCCGGCGGTGCCGATGGCGATTGCGACCATCGTGCTGGAGCTGGGCGCGTGCGCCATGATCCTGCTGGGCTGGCGCCGCTGGCTGGGCGCCCTGGCGCTGGCGGGGTTCACGCTGGCCGCGACCTTCGTCGCCAACCGCTTCTGGCAGGCGCCGCCCGACGCCAGGTTCATGATGGCCAACGCCTTCTTCGAACACCTGGGGCTGGTGGGCGGCTTCCTGCTGGTGGCCTGGCATGACCTGCGCGAACGCGCCCGGCGCACGCCGCCCGCGCAGACGGAGCGGTGACCCGCATGGCCGAACAAGCACTCCGCCCCGCGCCCACGCCCGCCAACGGCGGCACCTTCGCGCCGCTGGCGCAGGCCACCTTCGCGGTACTGTGGGCCGCGACCATCCTCGGCAATATCGGCAGCTTCATGCGCGACGTGGCCAGCGCGTGGCTGGCCACCGACCTGTCCACCTCTCCCGCCGCGGTCGCCACGATCCAGGCCGCGGCCACGCTGCCGGTGTTCCTGCTGGCGATCCCTGCCGGCGTGCTGTCCGACATCCTCGACCGCCGGCGCTTCCTGATCGCGGTGCAGGTGGGACTGGCCATGGTCAGCGGCACGCTGATGGTGCTGGCCTGGCGCCAGGCGCTGACGATCGAGATCCTGATCGGCATGGCTTTCCTCGGCGGCATCGGCGCGGCGATGATGGGGCCCACGTGGCAATCGATCGTGCCGGAACTGGTGCCGCAGCAGGAGCTCAAGCGCGCCGTCGCGCTCAATGCGCTGGGCGTCAACATCGCGCGCGCGATCGGCCCGGCCGCCGGCGGCCTGCTGCTGGCGGCGTTCGGCGCGGCCACCACGTATGGCGTGGACCTGGTCAGCTATGTCTTCGTGATCGCCGCGCTGCTGTGGTGGAAGCGCCCGCAGCGCGCCGCCGATCCGCTGCGCGAGCATTTCCTGGGCGCGTTCCGCGCGGGGCTGCGCTTTACCCGCGCGCACAGCAAGCTGCATATCGTGCTGGCGCGCGCGGCGGTGCATTTCGCCTTCGGCAGCAGCATCTGGGCCTTGTTGCCGCTGGTGGCGAAGCAGCTGCTGCGGGGCGGCGCCAGCCTCTATGGCGTATTGCTGGGCGCGGTGGGCCTGGGTGCGATCCTCGGCGCGCTGGTGATGCCGCGGCTGCAGCGCAGGCTCGACGCCGACGGCATGGTGCTACTGTCGGCCGTCGTCACCGCCGTGGTGATGGCGGCGCTGTGCATCGCGCCGCCGGTGTGGGTGGCGCTGCCGCTGTTGCTGTTCCTCGGCGCCGCCTGGATCACCGCACTGACGACGCTGGGCGGCGTGGCGCAGGCCATCCTGCCCAACTGGGTGCGCGGCCGCGCGCTGGCAGTCTACCAGATGGTGTTCAACGGCGCGATGGCGGCGGGCAGCCTGGTGTGGGGCTTCGTGGCGCAGGCGCTGGGCATCTCCGGCGGACTGCTGGTCGCCGCGGGCGGCCTGCTGGCCGCGGCGCTGCTGCTGCATCGGCTGCGCCTGCCGCGTGGCGAGGAAGACCTCGCGCCGGCCCAGCACTGGCCGGAGCCGGAGGGCGCCGAAGAGATCGCGCATGACCGCGGACCGGTGATGATCCTGATCGAGTACTGCGTCCGCGCGGAAGACCGCGATGCCTTCCTGCGCGCGGTGCACAAGCTCTCGGAAGAACGGCTGCGCGACGGCGCCTTCAACTGGGGCGTGATGGAAGATCCGGCCGATCCGGAACTGCTGACCGAGTGGTTCCTGGTCGAATCCTGGGCCGAGCACCTGCGCCAGCACCGCCGCGTGCCGCACGCCGATGCCGACCTGCAGCGCGAGATCACGCGCTTCCATGCGCGCGAGACGCCGCCACGCGTGCGGCACCTGCTGGGCGTGGGCCTGCCGCCTGCGCCGGCGGCGCCGCACTGATTCGTCAACCTCGTCAGGAACCGATTCCATGAAGCTCTACCTTGTCTCCCTGGCCGCCGGCATCCTCGTCGGCATCATTTACGCACTGATGCAGGTCCGCTCACCCGCGCCGCCGGTGGTGGCGCTGATCGGCCTGCTTGGCATGCTGATCGGCGAACAGGTGGTGCCGCCGATCAAGCGCATGCTCGCCGGCGAACCGGTGACGGCCGCGTGGTTCCACGCCGAGTGCATGCCCAAGATCACCGGAACCCCCGGGCCGACCCTGAACGCCGCCAGCAAGCCGCCCGCCGACGATGCCGCGAACTAGCCCGGCCTGTTGCACGCTGCTGGGCGCGTGCTGCGCCGTGCTGTGCGCGCCTGCGCTGGCGGACGGCAGCGTCACCGTCTACGGCCGCCTGAACACGTCGCTCGAGTACAGCCGCGCCAGCACCGCGACCGACGGCACCGCTCTCGGCAGTGTCGTGCGCCTGAACAACAACCGCTCGGTCTTCGGCCTGCGCGGCGAAGAAGACCTGGGCGGCGCGCTCAAGGCCGTGTGGCAGATCGAAAGCGCGCTGTCGCTGGATACCGGCGAGGGCCAGATCGCCAGCCGCAATTCGCGCATCGGCCTGCAGGGCAGCCTTGGCCTGCTGTTCCTGGGCCACTGGCACACGCCCTACACCGAGGCCACCATGGGCTACGACCCGTACTACCCGACCACGGCGGGCTATATGGCGCTGATCGGCAACGGCTCGGCCTCGAGCACCGACAATGTCGAGAACACCAGCTCGTTCGACCGGCGCCAGAAGAACATCGTGCAGTACCGCACGCCACGCTGGTCCGGCCTCAGCCTTTGGCTGGGCTGGGGCTTGCCCGAGGAGAAGGCCACCGTCGCGCGCAATCCCGCGCTGTATTCGGTGGCGGCGGTCTATGAGCGCGGCCCGCTCAACGCGACCCTGGCCTGGGAGCGCCACCAGCACTACCAGGCCGCCGGCCGCAACGACGACGCGCTCAAGGCCGGCGTGGCGTGGCAGCTGCTGCCCGGCACGCGCGTGGCCGCGGTGGTCGAACACCTGCACTACCGCACCGATACCGGCGACCTGCAGCGCAACGCCTACTATGCCTCGCTGGTGCAAAAGGCGGGGACGGGCAGCGTGCGCATCGGCGTGGCCTATGCGGCCAACGGCACCGGGTCGTCGACGGACACCATCGGCTTCTTCCGCAGCGGCGCGCAGACCCACGCCACGCAGTTCACGGTCGGCTACGACTATCCGCTGTCGCGGCGCACCGCGCTGTACGCCTACTACAGCCGCATCAGCAATGCGGACAACGCGATCTACGACTTCGCCATCAACGACCTCGGTATCCGCGCCGGCGCCGACCCGCAGACGTTTGCGCTGGGGCTGCGGCATACCTTCTAGTGCCGCCCACGCAGCAAAGGGGGCGTGCGTGACCCCCTGCCACCGCGCACGCCTGTTGGAGGAGTTCGCGTGAATGCCACGCCCGTGATTGCCATCGTCGACGACGACGCTGCCGTGCGGCACGCCATGGGGCGGCTGCTGCGCGCCTTCGACCTGGCGGTGGAGCTCTACCCCGGGGCGGCACAGCTGCTGGCATCGCCGTCGCTCGTCGGCATTGCCTGCGTGGTCGCGGACGTGCAGATGCCGGGCATGAACGGCTTTGCGCTCAGCGCCGCGCTGCGCGCGCGCGGGCTGCGCATGCCGGTGATCTTCATGACCGCCTTCGACAAGCAGGGATATGAAGCGCGCGCGCAGGCGGCGGGTGCGGCGTGCTTTATCGGCAAGCCGTTCGAGGATACCGAGATCATCCGGTGCATCGAACGGGCGCTGGGGCTGCCGCGCGACACGCCGTAGCATGGGCAGTCATTCCGTGTGCGCCGGCTCCCGACTCACTATGCCGGCTGGCGCGGTGCGTTGCCCTTTGCCGCGCGTCGCGAGCCAGCAAAGGATGGAACCGCCGCCCACCATCGCAGCACCCTTCCAGAACGCGAACGACAGCGGCGCATGCAGCAGCGCGGCGGCCAGCGCGGCCGACAGCACCGGAATGCAATACGATGCGCCCGCCAGCACCGACACATTGCCGTGCAGGATGCCGACATTCCACGCCGCATAGCCGAAGCCCATCGCACCGGCAGCCAGCGCCAGGTAGACCACGCCGGCAACACTGAACACCATCGCTTCGCCGCCGGTGAACAGGTACTTGATCCACAACGCCAGCGCCGTCAGCATGAAGAACAGCGTGACCGCGTTCCTGCCCTGGGCGATGCGGGCGGTCACGGTGCAGTAGCCCGCCCAGATCACCGCGCCCGCGAAGGCCAGTCCGTAGCTGAGCGGGTTGTCCCTCACGTTGGCCGCCATGCCCGCCACATCGAGCCCCTGGTCCCCGCCCAGTACCAGGCAGATGCCGAGCATGGCCACCTGCAAACCCGGCACGATCAGCCAGCTGGCCCGCTGCCGGTTGAACAGGATGGCGGCCAGCATGGTGAAGCTGGGCCACAGGTAGTTGACCATGCCCACTTCGATCGCCTGCCTGCCGCTGCTGGCATAGCCGATCGACAGCGACAGGCACAGCTCGTACGACACGAACAGCACTCTGCCCCAGAACAGGTAGGCGCGCGGCAGCGCCCGCAGCCGGACACTGCCCACCGTGAGCCACAGCAGCGCGGAAGCCACCGTGTACATCAGCGCCGCGCCACCGGTGGCGCCGAAGCTCTCGCTGACGCCGCGGATCAGGCCAATCATGCAACTCCAGAGCAGCACCGCGACCAGCCCGACCAGCGTTGCCTGTTTTTTCTGCATGACTGCCATGGGATGAAGCGATCGATGGGACGGAAGGGGCATTACTTTACTGGATCGGCGCAGGCATGCGCTCACCGCTAGAATGCAGCAACGACGCCGCGTCGCGCGTCGGTTCGATCCCCGGAGCCGGCATGGAACCCCTCTCTTTTGAATTCGTCACCGTCGAGGAAGCCAGGAAGATCCTGGACGGCACGCCGCCGGTGCAGGCTGCGCCGGACTGGAGCGAGCAGCGGCGTGCGCCGTCGCCGGAAGATGCAGCGCTGTCGGACGTTGCCATGCGCTGGCTGGTGTCGCTGCCGGCCCAGGCGCGGCCGCTGGTGCTGTGCCGGCGCTATCCGCGCATCGGCAACCAGCTGGCGGCGCTGGCCGCCAATCCAGCGGCGCTGCATGCCTTCCTGGTCGAGCTGCTGATCGACAAGCGCGGCGGGCGGCAGGGGTTCCCGGAGGGCATCGCGCTGGAGCTGTCGCGCTTGCATGAACACGTGGTGCAGCAACTGCCCGGCGCCAGCGAGGCGCCGGGTTGGCCGGACCTTACCGACTGAAACGCCCAGCCGACTAGATCACCAGTTCGATCAGGAACGGCCCCTTGCGCGCGTTGGCCATGCGGAACAGGTCGGCGAAGCCTTCCATGTCGGTGGCCTGCGCCCCCTCCACGCCCATGCCGCCGGCCAGCCTGACCCAGTCCAGGTCGGGGTTGCCGATGTCGAGCATGTCGAGCGCGGTCTTGCCGGGGTTGGCGCCGACGCCGGCCAGTTCGCCCAGCAGGATGGCGTACTTGCGGTTGGCCAGCAGCACCACGGTGACGTCGAGCTGTTCGCGCGCCATGGTCCATAGCGATTGCAGCGTATACATGGCCGAGCCGTCGGCCTGCAGCGCCACCACGCGCCGGCCGGGCGCCGCCACCGCCGCGCCGAGCGCCAGCGGCAGGCCCGCGCCGATGGCGCCGCCGGTCAGCTGCAGCCAGTCGTGCGGTGCGGCGTGCACGGTGCCGGGATAGAAGGCGCGGCCGAAGCTGACGCTCTCTTCCACCACGATGGCCTGCTCGGGCAGCAGCGCGGTAAGCGTGCGCGCCACCGCCTCGGAGGTGACCGCGCCGCGCGCGGGTTCCACCGGCGCGGGGACAGCCGCGGCGGGCAGCTGCGCCTGGCGCGCGCCGAGTTCATCGGCCAGCCGTGCCAGCGCTTCGGCCAGGTCTTCTTCCGCGCGCGCCAGCACATGCACCGCGGCATCTTCCGGATACGGGCGCGGCGACTTGCCCGGGTAGGCAAAGAACGTTACCGGCGCCGGCGCGCCCACCAGGATCACGTTGCGGATGCCGGCCAGCTTGTCGCGCGCGGCATCGCCGGAATACGGCACGCGGTCCACCGCCAGGCGGCCGCGCCCGCGCGTGACGCGCGCATTGGACATGGGCGAGATCAGCCGCGCACCGGTGGCCGCGGCGATGCGGTGGGCGTCGGCCAGCGGCGCCTCGCGCAGCGCACTGCCGGCCAGCACGATCAGCGTCGGCTGGCCCGAGCGCAGCACGCGCGCGGCCTGCTGCACGGCATCGGGCGAGACCTTGGGCACCGCCAGCGCCGGCAGCGGCGCGGCCACCACGCCGCCCGCATCCCAGCACACGTCGGACGGCAGGATCAGGCTGGCGACGCCGCCCGGCGCGGCGCAGGCGGCCTGCACCGCGGCCGACGCATCGGCCCCGACCGAAGCCGCCTGCGTGGCGGTGCGCGTCCACACCGAGACCGGCCGCGCCCAGCCTTCGGTGTCGGCCGTCAGCGGCGCGTCCAGCGGCCGGTGGTAGGTGGCCTGGTCGCCGATGATATTGACCACCGGCGTCTGCGCGCGGCGCGCGTTGTGCAGGTTGGCCAGGCCGTTGGCCAGCCCCGGGCCGCAATGCAGCAGCGTGGCGGCGGGCTTGCCGGCCATGCGCGCGTAGCCGTCGGCGGCGCCGGTGACCACGCCCTCGAACAGCCCCAGCACGCAGCGCATGCCCGGAATGCGGTCCAGCGCCGCGACGAAATGCATCTCGCTGGTGCCGGGGTTGGCAAAGCAGGTGTCCACGCCATTGGCCAGCAGGGTCTTGACCAGGCTCTCGGCGCCATTCATCGGTTGTGCGTTGTCCATTGGGGTCCGGTGGTTGGTGGTTTGGCTGGGATGCGGGTCAGTCATGCCGGATGCGGGCGCGCGGCCAGCAGGTCGAAATCGAGGCAGACGAACTCGGTGGGAAATTCGATGCGGGCGAAATAGACGATGCGTTCGGCGCCCGCTGCCGTGGCCGACGGCACACAGGCAAAGCGGCGCAGCTCCGCGACCGGCGCACCGACCGCCAGCGCCAGCGCGGCCGCCGATCCCGCGCCGGCCGCGACGATCGACAGCCGCTGCCGCGCCGTGCTGACCGACAGGCCGGGAAAGCGGTCGAGCACCGGCACCGACGCGCCCTGGCGGAAGGCCTCGGGATCGCGCGCAAACACCTCCGCCTCGATATAGACCTCGCCAACGGCGAAGGGGCGCCCGTCGAGGCGGTGCAGCCGGCGCAGGAAGTGGTAGGCGGGCGCCCGCTCGCCGGCGCACGGCATGCCCAGGTCGTCCGGCAGCGGCACATTGCCGGCGGATTCGACCATGGCTTCGGTATCGAGCTGCGCGCCGACGGCGACAGCCTCGTCCCAGCTGGTCGACAGCGACACCTGCCGCCGCGCCCGGCACGGCGCCTTGACGAAGGTGCCGCGGCCGCGCGAGCGCTCCAGCAGCCCTTCCTCGTCGAGCATCGACAGCGCGTGATGCATGGTCATGCGCGCCACGCCGTACTGGCGGCACAGCTGCTCCAGCGACGGGATGCGCGTCCCCTGGCGCCAGGCGCCGCTTTCGATCTGGCGGCGAAAGATGGTGGCCAGCTGCAGGTAGACCGGCTGGCGGCTGCGGGACAACAGTTCGCTGGAAAGAGGATCCGGCATGGGCAGGTGCCCGGTGCCGGGCAGGTCGAGGCGCCGGCGGATGCCGGCGGGCGGTGGGGGACAGTATAAAAAGTCTATAAAAGTAGACTACTAGGGTTAACCTTGGTCGGCGCGGCAGACGCCAGCAAGTGACTCGCCGGGTACGCCGGCGCAACAGCCCCGGCAGTCAGGCACAAAAAAAAGCGCCCGAAGGCGCCCTGCAAAACCGTCGTGCAGCGTCTTACCACCGCACATCCCGTTCCCACGCCTTCATCTCTTCCTCGGCCTGCTCCTTGGTGTAGCCGTAGCGCTCCTGGATGCGGCCGGCGAGCTGGTCGCGCTTGCCATTGATCTGCGTGATGTCGTCGTCGGTGAGCTTGCCCCACTTCTCCTTGACCTTGCCCTTGGCCTGATCCCACTTGCCTTCGATCTGATCCCAGTTCATGTCGTGCTCCTTGCTGTCATGGCAAGGGGGCGCCGGCGGCGTCCCCTTGCGTGTGGTGCGATGGACGGCCCGCCCCGGCGGGGCAGGACCGTGTTAACGCGGCTTGCTTGCCCTGCTTTACTTGCCGTACTTGGCCTTCACGTCGGCCTGGCACTTGTCCTTGGAATCGCCGGACAGGGCGTCGCAGCGTTCCTTGTCAGCCTTGTAGGCGGCGTCAGTGGTGTCCTTCTTCGCATCGGCGCGTGCTTCGGCCACGTCGCTGCGCGAACCGGTCGCCGCGGCCTTGTCGACCTTGGCGGCGGTCAGGGCTTTTTCATGGGCGGCCTTGGCGTCCTTCTTGCAGACGTCCTTGTCGTTGCCCTTCTTGTCGTCGCACATTTCCTTGGCGACGTCATAGTCGCGGTCGGCCTTGGTCTTCTCGGCCTTGGCCATCGACTTTTGCGTGCCGTCACGACGCGCTTCGGCCTGCGCCTTGGCCACGTCGCGGTCGCGCTTGGCCTCGGCCTTGCAGACGTCCTTGGCGTTGTCCTTCATGCCATCGCACTTGGCAGAGGCAGCCTTGTAGTCCGCGTCGGCCTGCTTCACTGCGGCGTCATAGTCTGCCCTTGCGCCGGTTGCAGCCGTTCCGGCCGTCGTTGCCGGTGCCGGTGCCGTCGTCTGCGCCAGGGCCATGCCTGCCGGGGCGGCAACCATCATCGAACACACTGCTGCGGTCAGCCATTTCTTCATCATGTCGAGCTCCTTTCCGGGTGATTGCGTAAGGGTACGCATGAGAGGCCGGCGGCTATGCTGCTGGCCACGCCGTATGTACAGAGTAGGCCCGGGGGGATGGGGTCAGCAGGCGTTGGGCTCCGAAAGGGGCGTCAGACTATTCCGACATAGCGAATCGGGCGAGGCACACGACGGCGGGACATGCACCTGGTTGCGGCAGGGTTGGCGCCAAATGAAACACCGCGGGCTTTCCAAATCCCGCTTGGCTACTCCCTCTCCCGCTTGCGGGAGAGGGGAGCAAACCAGCGGTATGACGAAGCACCAAAGGCCTTTCAAGCGGGGCCGGCGTTACCCCGAAATCGAAGGCGTGATCCGGTTCTCGTCAGGCGCTGCGCCCTCCTCGTCCGGCCAGTTGCGTCCCACCATCCATTCATAGAGCGTCGGCAGCACGATCAGCGTCAGCACGGTCGCGGTGATCAGCCCGCCGATGATGACGATGGCCAGCGGCCGCTGCGTCTCCGAGCCGATGGCACGCGAGACCGCCATCGGGAACAGCCCCAGCATCGCCAGCAGCGCGGTCATCAGCACCGTGCGCAGCCGGTCCATCGAGCCGGTCAGCACGGCCTGGCGCACCGGCATGCCCTCTTCGCGCAGCTGGTTGAAGTAGGTCACCATCACCACGCCGTTGAGCACCGCCTGGCCGAACAGCGCGATAAAGCCGATCGCCGCCGACACCGACAGCGGGATGCCGGTCAGCAGTAGCGCGAACACGCCGCCGATCAGCGCGAACGGGATGTTCGAGATGATCAGCGTGGCGCTCTTGAACGACTTGAACGCATTGAACAGCAGCAGGAAGATCACCAGCACCGACAGCGGCACCACGATCGACAGCCGCGCCATGGCGCGCTCCTGGTTCTCGAACTCGCCCGACCAGCTGATCTTGACGTCGTCGGCCCGGACGTTCTTCGCCACCAGCTTCTGCATGTCCTTGACCACGCTGCCCATGTCGCGGTCATGGATGAAGATGCCGATCGAGGTGGTGCGCTGGCCATTCTCGCGGCTGATATTCATCGCACCAGAGGCGGCGCGGAAGCTCACCAGCTGCGACAGCGGCACCTGCGCGCCATCGGCGGTCTGCATGAAGATGTTGGGCAGGTTGGGCAGCGCGCGCTCGGACGGCTTCAGCCGCACCGCCACGCTGAAGTGCTTCTCGCCTTCCCACAGCTCGGTGGCGGCCTTGCCGGCCAGCGCGGTTTCCATCAGCTCCTGCACGTCGGCCACGTTGATGCCGTAGCGCGCGGCCTGGGCGCGGTCGAATTCCAGCACGTACTGCGGCAGCTCGCCGTCGCGGTCGATAAAGGCGCGCATCACACCCTTGACCGACTGCACGTTGGCCAGGATCTGGTCGGCGACTTTCTTGTTCTGCTCGAGGCTGTCGCTCTGTACCTTGATCACGATCTGGCCCTTGATCTGCGAGATGCTCTCGAGGATGTTGTCGCGCACCGGCTGCGAGAAATTGGGCTCGATGCCGGGTAGCCGGCGCAGGTTGCGGTCGATCTCGCCGATGATGGCGCGCTTGTCCAGGCCGGCGCGCCATTGTTTCTCGGGCTTGAGATCGACCAGGATCTCGACGGTGTTGATCAGCTTGGGATCCGTGCCGTCGTCGGGCCGGCCCACCTTGGAGATGGTGGTGTTGACCTCCGGCGTCTGGCGGATCACGCTGCGCAGCAGCCGCGCCTGGTCGCGCGCCTCGTCGATCGAGACCGAGGCCGGCAGGTCGAAGCTGACCCACATCGAGCCCTCGTCCAGCTCGGGCAGGAATTCGCTGCCGAGGAACTTGCCCGCGCCGATGGTCACCACCAGCAGGCCCAGCGCCGCGCCCACCACCAGCTTCTTGTGGTCCAGCGCCCAGGCCAGCATCGGTTCGTAGAGCCGCTTGCAGTGGCGCACCAGGAAGTTGTCGTCGTGCGCGATATTCTTCTTCAGCAGCAGGTGGCACAGCAGCGGCACCAGCGTCAGCGACAGGATCAGCGAACCGATCAGCGCACCCGTCACCGTGTACGCCATCGGCGCGAAGATCTTGCCCTCGTGCCGCTGCAGCGTAAAGATCGGGATGTGCGCCGCGATGATGATGACCATCGAGAACACGGTCGGGCGGCCCACCTCGGTGGTGGCCTGCAGGATCGCGTGCAGGCGCGCCCGGCTGTCCTGGATCTGCTGCGCCTTGAGCTCGCCCAGGCGCTTGAAGATGTTCTCGACCACGATCACCGCGCCGTCGACGATGATGCCGAAGTCCATCGCGCCAAGCGACAGCAGGTTGGCCGGAATCCCGACCCAGGTCAGGCCGATGAAGGTGGACAGCAACGCCAGCGGGATGATCAGCGCCACGATCGCCGCGGCGCGCACGTTGGCCAGGAACAGGTACAGCACCGCCATCACCAGCAGCGCGCCCTCGACCAGGTTGCCGAACACCGTGTGCAGGGTCTTGTCGATCAGCGTGGAGCGGTCGTAGTACGGCACGATCTTCACGCCCTTGGGCAGGATCTGGTCGTCGAGCAGTGCGATCTTCTGCTTCAGCGCTTCCAGCACCAGCGACGGGTTCTCGCCCTTGCGCATCACCACGATGCCCGAGACGATATCCTCCTCGTCGTCCTGCCCCATCAGGCCCTGCGGCGGCGCGCTGCCGACGCGCACGTCGGCGATGTCCTTGACCAGGATCGGGGTGCCGTTGTTCTCCGCCACCACCACGTTGGCGATATCGGCCGAGGTGCGGAAGCTGCCCAGCGAGCGCAGCAGGAACTGCTGGCGCCCGTGCGCCACCGCGCCGCCGCCGGCATTCGCGTTGGCGCGCTGCAGCGCGGTGAACAGCTGCGACAGCGAGATCCGCGCGTCGCGCATGCGCGCCAGGTTGGGGTTGACCTCATACTGCTTGATGGTGCCGCCGATGGTGACCAGGTCGGCCACGCCCGGCACCTGGCGCAGGTTCTTCTCGACCACCCAGTCCTGCAGCGTGCGCAGCTCCTGCGGCGTATAGCCCTTGCCGGTCAGGCGGAAGCGGTAGATCTCGCCGATCGCGGTGGACAGCGGCGCCAGGTCCGGATGCACGCCGTCGGGCAGATCGACGCTGCGCAGCCGCTCCAGGATCTGCTGGCGCGCGGCCACGTCGGTGGCCTTGTCATTGAAGGTCACCATCATGAACGACAGGCCGAACTGCGTATGCGAGAACACCCGCACCGCGTTGGGCGTGCCCGCCAGCGCGGTCTCGATCGGGATCGTGACCTGGCGCTCGACTTCTTCGGCGGCGCGCCCCGGGTAGAGCGTGATGACGTTGACCTGGATGTCCGACACATCCGGGAAGGCCTCGATCGGCAAGTTCTTGAACGCGGCGATGCCGCCGCCGACGAAGAGGATCAGGCCCAGCCAGACAAAGAGCTTCTGGTGCAGGGCAAAGCTGACGATGCGCGAAATCATGGGGCGATCGTCCTCAACGTTTTTCCGCCGCGCGCGCCGCGTTCACCGCGGTGGCATCGCGCAGGATGTCCTGCAGGTAGAGATTGCCTTCGCTGACCACGGTCTCCCCGTCCTTCACGCCTTCGAGCAGCTCGGTGGTGCCGGGCAGCGTCACGCCCACGCGCACCAGGCGGCGCTCGAAGGTATTCGGCGCGGTGCGCACGAACACATAGTTGCGGTTGTCGGCCAGGAACACCGCCTTGGACGGCACCGCGATGCCCTTGAACGACGCCGCCGGCAGCCTGGCGGTGACGAACATCTCCGCCTTCAGGCGGCGTTCGGGATTGGGCACGCTCAGCCGCACCTTGATGCTGCGCGCGGTCGGATCGACATAGTCGGCAATCTTGACCACGGTGCCGGCAAAGGTTTCGCCGGGCCAGGCGGCGGTGGCCAACTGCACATCGACACCCGGCTTGAACAGCTTCAGGTCGGCCTCGCCCGCATCGACCTGCGCCCACAGCGTGGTCGGGTCGGTGACGAGGAACAGCGGCGCGGCCGGCGGCTGGTCGGGGCGCAGTTCCATGCCGAGATTGATGTTGCGCTCGACCACCAGGCCGTCGATCGGGCTGCGCAGCGCGAAGCGCTGATTGATGCCATCCGGCCCTGCTGCGGCCGCGCCGTACTGGCTCAGCGCCGCCCGGGTGCGCTGCAGGTCCGCCGCGGCGCGCGCGGCATCGGCCTGGGCCTGCTCCAGTTCCTTCTGCGCGATGATGCCGGCGCCATACAGTTCGCGCTGGCGCGCCAGCGCCTTGGCCGCGACCGCGCTGTCGGCGGCGGCCTTGCGCGCATCGGCCTGGGCCACGCCGAAATCCGGCGAGGTCAGCATCGCCAGCGGCTGGCCGGCCTTGACGGTGGCGCCAGGCTGCACCAGCACCTCGGTCACGCGCCCGGCAAACGGCGTCGCCACGCGCACGGTCTTGTCCTCGTTCCACACCAGCCGGCCGGGCAGGCTCAGCACGCGCTCGCCGCCGGTGGTGGCGGCCTCGCCGGCAATGCCGGGCAGCGTCTTCACGCTGGCCGGGAACTGGATGGTGTTGCCGCTGACCTTGGGATCGTCATCGGCCCTGGGGGCTTCGGACTTGCCGCACGCGGCCAGCGCGAGCGCGCACAACGACATCGCCAACAGGGCGGAAATGCGGGCCGGCGAGGCGGCGCTGGGGAATGACATGCGGCGGGACATGCGTGACAGGAAAGACATCGGCGGGATCGCGGGTACGGCGGTTCAGGGACGCGCGGGGGTGGCGGCAGTGCGGGCCGGCGCCGCGGTGGTCGAGGTTTGCAGCGCGGCGCGGTACGCCGACAGCGCCTTGGCGTATTCGCCCTGCGCCGCCACCGCATCGAGCCGGGTCTGGCGCAGCGCGCGCCGTGCATCCAGCAAATCGAGCACACCGCTTGCGCCCTTGCTATAGGCGAACTCGGCGTTGCCGGCGACGCTTTCCGCGGCGGGCAGCACTTCGTCCCGCATCTGGCGCAGCGACTGGCGGGCGGTCTCGAGCTGGCTGCGCAGCCGGTCGATCTCGTTGCCGGCTTCCAGCATCACGCGGTTGCGGTCGTCGAGCGCCGCGTAGTAATCGACCTCGGCGCGGCGCGCCTCGCCGCCGTTGCTGTGGCGCACCGGCAGCGGGATCGACAGGAACACGCCGAAGCTGTTGCCGGAGCCGGAGCTGTTGGACGGCGAGGTCGGATAGTGCTCGGCCTGCGCGCCGATGGTCACGTCGGGGACGCGGCCGGCACGGGCGAGATCGCGCGATGCCGCGGCGGCGGCCAGCCGCGCCTCGGCGGCGGTCACGTCGGGGCGGCGCTGGAGCGTGTCGGGATCCGCCGGCGGCACCGCGGCATCGAGCGCCGGCCAGTCGGCCACCAGCCGGTTGTCGGCAAGCGTGCCGGGCACGCCCATCGCCTGCGCCAGCAGGGCCTTGTCGCGGTAATGGTCGGTGATGGCCTGGCGCATGTCGTTCTGCGCGCGCAGCGCATCCAGCTGCAGCTTGGTCACGTCGGCGCGCGCCACGTCGCCGGCCCGGAGGCGCGTCTCGCTGGCCTGGCGGGTGCGCTCGTACAGCGCCAGCGTCTCGCGCAGCACGGCCACGCGTTCCTGGCTGGCCAGGGCATCGAAGTAGGCCTGCTCCACCATGCCGGCCTGTTGCGCCACCACGGCCTGCACCACTTCGCCGGCGGCGGCGCTGGCCTTGCGCGCGGCGTCGACGCGCAGGTTGCCCTTGTTGGCCGTTTCGATCAGCTGATCCACCCGCACCGTGGAATCCACGGTCTTGCTGCGCAGGTTGCCCGCGCCGACGCCGGCATGCGGGTTGATGTTTTCCACGCCCAGGCTCAGCACCGGGTTGGGGCGCTGCGACGCGATCTGTATGTCGGCCTGGCTCGCTTCCACGCCGCGGCGCGCGGCGATGATGGTGCGGTTGCAACGCAACGCGTCAAGGCGCACCTGGGCTAAAGTCAGCGCAGCGCCCGCGGGTGGCGACGTGCACGGGCCATCGGCCTGTTCGGCTTGGGTGGATTCCGCGGAGGTTGCGGAAGATTGCGGATCGGTGGGACGTTCGGCAGCCAGGCTCGCTACGGCCGCCAATACCAGCAGGGAACCTGCGGCAATACGGGATAAGGCAAAAGGCACGGTCAGTCAGGCTCGGTTCGAAAACGGTCTGCGGTTAAACGACCGTGCCCGCCAAACGGTTCACCGGCAGCGCAAAAAATCATCCTGCGCCACCGTCCGCGATGCGGATGCGCGGCGTGGCTGTCTTGGTGCGCCCTCGCCCGCTGTCCTGATGCTGTCTACGCCACCCGGACACGATCTCCCGCCCGCATTCAAACCGAACCGCTTTACAAACGGCTTTCATTCGCCTGACAAAAGCCTTTATGTACGCGAAAACCCTGACCATTCGCCAAAAACGACAAACGGCAAGGCCGTTGCCGGCCGTGCCGTCAGACTTTCCTGACTGCGCTTATGCCTTCACCCGGTCATCCAGCCCCAGGCCGCGGCCGATGATCTCCTTCATGATCTCGCTGCTGCCGGCATAGATGCGCGAGATGCGCGCATCGGCATACATGCGGCAGATGCGGTATTCCTCCATATAGCCGGCGCCGCCGTGCAGCTGCACGCCCTCGTCGACCATGCGCCCCTGCAACTCGGAGGTCAGCAGCTTGGCCGACGCCGCGGTCTCCACCGTCAGCGTGCCGGCATTGTGTTGCAGCACGCACTGGTCGACAAAGGTCTGCAGCGCATCGAGCTGCGCGCGCAGTTCGGCCAGCTTGAAGCGCGAGTTCTGGAACGTGCCGATGGCGCGCCCGAAGGCCTTGCGCTCGCGCACGTAGTCCAGCGTGATGTCGAACGCCACTTGCGCCGACGCCATGTAGCCGCAGGCGCCGATCAGGCGCTCTTCGGCCAGATGGCGCGTCAGGTAGCGGAAGGCCTGGCCGGGTTCGCCCAGCACGTTGGCCTTGGGCACCTTGACGTTGTCGAAGAACAGCTCCGAGGTGTCCTGCGAGTGCAGGCCCAGCTTGCGCAGCTTGCGCCCGCGCTCGAAGCCGGGCATGCCGCGTTCGACGATGAAGAGCGTCAGGCCATGGCTGCGCTCCGGGTCGGTGCGGGCCACCACGACCACCACGTCGGCCAGCTGGCCGTTCGAGATATAGGTCTTGGCGCCGTTCAGCACCCAGTGGTCGCCATGGTCCTCGGCGCGGGTGCGGATGCCGGCCAGGTCGGAACCGGTCTGCGGCTCGGTCATGGCCACGGCGAAGATCGACTCGCCGCGCGCCGCCGCCGGCAGCAGGCGCTGGCGCTGCTCTTCATTGCCGATGCGGCCGATGTAGGGCGCTACCAGGCGCGAGTGCAGCGTGCCGAAGAAGCCCGAGTCGCCGTGGCGCGCGTTTTCCTCGATCAGGATCTGCTCGTAGCGGAAGTCCTGCACGCCGGCGCCGCCGTATTGCTCGTCGGCCCACATCAGTAGGTAGCCCTGCTCGCCGGCCTTGCGGAACACCTCGCGGTCCACGCAGCCCTGTTCGCGCCAGCGCTCGCCGTGCGGGCCGACCTCGCGCTGGTAGAAGCGGCGGGCGGATTCGCGGAAGGCGTCGTGTTCGGCTTCGAAGATCAGGCGTTGCATCAGGGTCTCCAGGGGTTTTTGATCGACCAGGCCAGTGTCGGTCGCGCGACGTCGATGAGATTCGTCGGAACGGATGATTTTTCTTACCCTGCGGAACAGCCTTCTGCAGCACTGGAAAGCCGATTCAATGCAATTTCATTGATATGAAGTTCAAATAACTTTCATTTACCCGCCGGCACGCTTTGTGCCAATACTGGAACCACAGATAACGATTCGATGGAGCGGGAACATGGAAGCCATCCTCTGGATTGGACTGGCGCTGGCACTGATGGCATTGGGGGGCAGCGTCACCTGGCTGATCGGCACGCGGGTGCCGGAGCCCTTGTTTGCGCGCGCGCAGTTGCACGGGCGCTTTGCCGGCCTGGAACCGCGCCCGCCACGCCGCGGTGGCGGCGGCCGGACGCGGCGCGTGCGGCAATGGCGGTTAGTGGCCGTGCCCGCGCCGTCGGCCCGGCTGGTGCCGGTGCGGATCTGACAGCCGGGCGCCAACGCCTGAGCCCTATTGCGGGAAGTCCCAGCGCTGCGACCAGTCGGATTCTTCCCGCACGATCTCGCGCAGGATATCAACAGCTTCACGCGCCGGTCCTGCGGGCGCCTCGGCGCACACCAGGAACACCGGATACGAAAACTCCGGCGCGCCGGCGACACGCGCCAGCGCCCCGTTGTCCAGGTAGCTCTGCGCCACACGGGTACGAAAATAGCCGCTGCCGCCGTACTGCAAGATGTACTGCAACGCCAGCGGCCCCAGGTTGAAGTACAGCGACGCGCGCGCATGCTCCGGCAGCGCGCTGTCATGCTGGCGGCGGAACTCCGGGCCCCAGTCGACATAAACATAGCCGCCGTCGCGCTGCGTCGAGCGGATCAGCACCAGCTTTTCTTCCATCAGCGCTTCCACGTGCATGCCCGGCGCGTATTCCGGCTGGTACACCAGCGCGGCATCGAGCGCGCCCGACTGCAGCCTGCGCTGCAGCTCCGCCCCCTCGCCCACCTCCGCGCGCACCGCCTGCGCCGGCATGCGCTGGCGCAAACGCGTCGCCCATAGCAGCACCAGCGGGTTGCCGAGGCTGATCTCGGTGCCATAGCGGAACAGGCTGGCCAGCCCCGTCGGCAACGGCAGCTCGCGGCACGCCGCCTCCCAGGTCTGCACCAGCTGGCTGGCATAGCCGAGGAAACGCTGCCCGTCCGGCGTCAGCCGCGCCCCGGCCTTGTTGCGTTCGAACAGGCGGCAGTTCAGCTGCGCCTCCAGGCTCTTGATGCGCGCGGTGACGGCGGTCTGGGTGACATGCAGCTTGTCGGCGGCGGCCAGCAGGCTGCCGTCGCGCACGACTTGCAGGAAGGTGCGGGCGAGTTCGATGTCCATGGTGACAAAGGATACGGGACGACGTGGCGCATTGTAGACAGAGGGGCTGATTGAGAATCGCCCCATACACACAAGGATGTACTTCTGCTGTCATGGTGCTATGCTTTGTACCCACAGGGATGTACATGGAAATCTCAATGCCTTTCACCCGTATCTTCCGCAACGGCAACTCCCAGGCGGTGCGCATTCCGGCGGAGCTGGCCTATCCAGACACCGACATGCAGTTTGAAATCGAGCGGATCGGCGATGAGTTGCGCATCCGACCCGCGCGACGGCGCCTGACCGGGCTGCTCGACGTGTTCGCCGCCTTCCCGGACGACTTCATGGCGCCGGGCCGCGAAGACCAGACCCAGTCCGAGCGCGAGGGGTTCTGATGGCCAGGTATATGTTCGACACCAATATGTGCATCTACCTGATGAAGAACCAGCCGCCCCAGGTTGCCGAGCGCCTTGCCCGGTGCTTCGAGGGGGACGTGGTGTTGTCCGCCATCAGCCTGGCCGAACTGGAATTCGGCGTCACCGTGTCGCGGGATCCGCAGCAAGCCCGGCGCGCCTTGCAGGCGCTGATCGGCCGCGTGCCGGTGCTGCCGCTGAATGCGGCGGCGGCGCGCGCTTATGGTCCGGTCCGTGCCGCCACGCGCGAACGCAAGGCCGATGCGCTGGACAAGCTGATTGCGGCGCATGCCATTGCCGAAGGGCTGACCATGGTCACGCGCAACGTCCGCGACTTTGCCGCGTATCCCGGCCTGCGCGTGGAAGACTGGACCGGGGGCCAGGGCGTCTGACAGGAACACCGGCGACGCTCGCGCAGCACCGATATCCCATATCACTTCCTGATCGCTGACGGCCCCCGGTCCAGCTTCAGCGCACCGGCTGCGGCCGGACTGCCGCCGGCATGGCGACCGGCACCGCACCGGTCATCGCCGCTGCCGGCACGCTGCGCGCCTCGCGTGGCGGCCGCAACGGTGCGATGCCTTCCGGCTCTTGCCAGGCCAGGCCATTGTCATAGCCGGTGGCCGCCGCCTCGAGGTATCCGGGCGCAAACTTGCGCTCCGGTGTCACCGCCTGCACGGCGGGCGCCGCGGCGGCCTGCGGCGCCTCGGACTGCGCGCAGGCGACGCTGTTGAGGCATAGGCCCAGCACACGCAGCAGCGCCATGGCCTGGCGCGAACGGTGTCGGATGGCGGACGGGCGCGACGCGGCCTGCCCGTTCTGGCATGGGGATCGGGTATTCATCGGGATTTCTCCGGGAAGCCATTGCTGGCAGGTGGCACAACGAGCGGCGCGCCGCGCTCGCGGTCCATTGCGCAATGACCGTGCCACCGGGCCAAGGCCGGCTAATGCCGGCCAGCGCCGGGTTTACGGCACATTCCGGGAATGGAGTGGTGGAACCAGGCCGACGCTAGTCCCGCAGGTGTCGGCCGGCGTCCAACATCCTGGACTCAGGGCTTGACCGCCGCCGCGAGCACCGCCGGCATCGGCACCTCGAAGCCGCTGCCGCGCATATAGCCGGCAACGGTGCCGCGCAGCACGGCGCGGATTTCATCGCGGGCCTTGGGGGTCTGCGCGCGCAGCGTGGCGGCGGCCCGCACAGTGCCCTGGGCCAGCGCGTCGAACAGCTGGTCGGGCGTGGAAAAGCGCCAGACCTGCGGCACGCTGCGGCAGGTCGGCATGACAAAGCCGGCCTGCTGCAAGGCGCTGCGGCAGTGGCCGGGATCGCTGAACAGGAAGAAGTTCGGCCCGACCGGGATATCGACGTCCATCGAGCCATAGGCGCGGATTGCGGCATAGACCGCGCCGAAGCCGACCGCGCGCTCGGGCGTATCCCATACCGTGAAGGCGATGCGCCCGCCCGGGCGCAACACGCGGAAGGCCTCGGCCAGCGCCGCGTCCGGGTCGGACATATGGCACAGGCCAAAGCCGTTGACCACGGCGTCGAAGCTGCCATCGTCGAACGGCAATGCCTGAGCGTCAGCCTGCTGGTACTGAACCTCGGGATGCAGCTTGCGCGCCAACTGCACCTGCGCCTGCGCGAAATCGATGCCGATCGACTCGGCCCCGCGCTGCACCGCCCCGGCCGCGACGTAGCCGGAGCCGGACGCGACGTCGAGCACGCGCTGTCCGCCGGCCACATGCGCGGCGTCCAGCAGGGCCTCGACCGACTGCCGGGTCACGTGCGACAGGTGCTCCTGGTACCGGCTGACGACTTCCGGGTCTTCCCAGCCAGCCAGCTCAAAGGCGCGAAACGAATCTGCGGTGTGGTCCATGCCTACTCCTCGGCGACGATGTCCAGACGGGCGGGCGTGTATTGGTGATGTTGGTGTGCGGACGCAGCGCTGAAGCGTCCTGAGAACCCGGTCAAGCCAAGTATAGACAGCGCCGCGCACAATCAGCGGCCAGGCGCTCGGGCGAGCACCCCGGCCGCCGGACTTCACCCGTTCAGGCGAAGCGCAGCGTCGCCACGCCGGCGGCGATCAGGCAGGCCGCGCCCAGTCTCGCGGCGCCGACGCGTTCCTTGAGCAGCAGCGCGGAGATCAGCGCGCCGAACAGGATCGAAGATTCGCGCAAGGCAGCTACTGGCGCCACCGGCGCGCGCGTCATCGCCCACAGCGACAGCCCGTAGGACGCCAGCGTGCCGCCCCCGCCCACCAGCGCGAACACCAGGTTGCGCCGCACGTAGCCGGCCAGTTCCGTGCGGCGGGTCGCCAGTGCCCACGCCGCCAGCGGCACCGCGGTCAGCACGAAGATCCAGAAGGCATACGCCACCGGCGCGCCGGAGCGGCGCACGCCGGTGCCATCGATCAGCGTATAGGTGGCGATCACCAGCGCGTTCAGCAGCGCCAGCCACACGCCCTCGCGGCTGCCCTGAACGCCACGGAGGCCGCGCGCGCCGCCGGCCATGGCGAGGATGCCGAGGCTGATCACGGCGATGCCGCCCCATGCCAGCGCCGACAGCTGCTCGCCCAGCCAGCCCACGCTTGCCAGCGCCACCAGCAACGGCGCGCAGCCGCGCATCAGCGGGTAGGTCAGGCTCATGTCGGCGCTGCGGTAGATGCGCGCCACCAGCGCGAAGTACACCACGTGCACGCCCACCGACGCGGCGATAAAGGGCCAGCTCGCGGCCGCCGGCTGCGGCAGCGCCGGCAGCGCCAGCGCGGCCATCAGGCCAGCCGTCACCGCCACCATCACAGTGGACAGCAGCTTGTCGCCGCCGCCCTTGACCACGGCATTCCACGCGGCATGCAGGAAGGCAGCAAGCAGGACGACGGCGAAGACGGTGAGCGACATGGGCGGCAGCGAAGTCGGCGCCGGCAGGCAGCGCGGGATCGCGCCATTCTAGCCGCGCCGGCATGCCGCGCCGCGGGCCGATTATCTTGCGCCGCTGACCCGCCAGACCGTATTGCCGACATCGTCGGCCACCAGCAGGCCACCGCGCTGGTCGATCGCCACGCCCACCGGCCGTCCGCGCGCCTTGCCGTCGTCATCGACAAACCCGGTCAGCACATCGAACGGCGCGCCCTGCGGCCGGCCCTGGCTGAACGGCACGAAGATCACCTTGTAGCCCGCCAGCGGACGCCGGTTCCACGAGCCATGCAGGCCGACGAACATGCCTTCGCTGAAGCGCGCCGGCAGGCTGTTGCCGCCGGCCGCGGCCAGGCCGAGCGCAGCGGTGTGCGCACCCACGGCGTAGTCGGGCACGATCGCCCTGGCCACCAGGTCTGGTGCCGGCGGCTTCACGCGCTGGTCCACGTGCTGGCCGTAGTAGCTGTAGGGCCAGCCGTAGAAGCCGCCGTCGCGCACCGAGGTGATGTAGTCCGGCACCAGGTCGCTGCCGATCTCGTCGCGCTCGTTGACGGCGGTCCACAGCATGCCGGTGACCGGCTCCCACGCCATGCCATTGGGATTGCGCAGGCCGCTGGCAAAGATACGGTGCGCACCGGTCCTGCGGTCGACCTCCCAGATCGCGGCGCGGCCGACTTCCTTGTCCATGCCGTTCTCGCCCACGTTGCTGTTCGAGCCCACGGTCACGTACAGCTTGCTGCCATCGCGGCTGGCGATCAGGCTCTTGGTCCAGTGGTGGTTGAGCGGGCCGCCGGGCAGGTCGACCACCTTCTGCGGCGCGGCGCTGATTTCGGTCTGGCCGGGCTGGTAGGGGAAGCGCAGCAGCGCGTCGGTGGCGGCCACGTAGAAGTCATTGCCGACCAGCGCCATGCCGAAGGGCGAATTCACATCCTTCAGGAACACCGAGCGCTGGTCGGCGACGCCGTCGCCGTTGCTGTCGCGCAGCAGCGTGATGCGGTTGGCGCTTGGCGTGCCGGCGCCGGCGCGCTTCATCACCATCTTCATGATCCAGCCCTTGATGCCCTTGCCGTCGTCGGGCTTGGGCGGGGCATTGCTCTCGGCCACCAGCACGTCGCCGTTGGGCAGCACATAGACCCAGCGCGGATGGTCCAGCTTGTCGGCGAACGCCGTCACCGCCATGCCTTCGGCCGGCACCGGACGCTGGCCCGGGGCCCAGCCGATAGCCGGCGCAATCTTGACGGTGGGGATGGCGGTCTCGTGCGGCGGCGGCAGCTGCGGCGTGGGTCCGAAACCGGCCTCGGACGGCAGCTTGGCGGACTCGCCGCAAGCGGCGAGCGCGGCGATCACGGGCACGGCGCCTGCCAGCATGGCGGTGCGCAACAGGCGCAAGGACGGGCGCAAAGGGATGGGCATCGGCATGGTCCGGGCTCCTCAGGCCACGCAGGGCCGCGCGCCTGTGCCTGGACTATAGGACGTAGAGCGACCGGCGCTCTGTAGGCGCCGCGGAAGGCACCGTGTAGGACGATGCCCGACCCCGGGCGCGGCCTGCCCCGGCGAGTCAGCCCCGATGCGGCGTATCCAGTCCCTTCACCACCGCGGGACGCTGCACGAACGCATCCAGCACGCGCCGCACATTGACGAAGTCCTTGAAGCCGACCAGGTCGCCCGCCTCGTAGAAGCCGACCAGGTTGCGCACCCACGGCAAGGTCGCGATGTCGGCAATGGTGTACTCGTCGCCCATGATCCAGGTGCGGCCTTCCAGGCGCTGCTCCAGCACCTTGAGCAGGCGCCGGCTCTCCGCCACGTAGCGGTCGCGCGGGCGCTTGTCTTCGTAGTCCTTGCCGGCGAACTTGTGGAAGAAGCCCACCTGGCCGAACATCGGGCCGATGCCGCCCATCTGGAACATCACCCACTGGATGGTCTCGTAGCGGCGCGCCGGATCGGCGGGAATCAGCTTGCCCGACTTGTCGGCCAGATACAGCAGGATCGCGCCCGATTCGAACAGCGCCAGCGGCTTGCCGCCCGGGCCGTTAGGGTCGAGGATCGCCGGAATCTTGTTGTTCGGGTTCAGCGACAGGAATTCCGGCGACAGCTGGTCATCGGTATCGAAGCGCACCAGGTGCGGCTCGTACGGCAGGCCGGCCTCTTCCAGCATGATCGACACCTTGACGCCGTTGGGCGTGGGCAGCGAATAGAGCTGGATCCGGTCGGGATGCTGCGCCGGCCATTTGCGGGTGATGGGAAAAGCGGACAGATCGGGCACACGGGCTCCTGGTTCGGGCGCTTCCACGCCATGGGAAGCTGCCGGACAACGAAAGAGCCCGATCATAAACCGGTGTCGGCGCACTTGCAGGGCATGCCAGCCTGCAGGTCCCTGAAAAACAGAAGGGGCCCCGCGGGGCCCCTTCCTCATGCCATTTGACTACGGCAACTTACACCGTCACGCCGTCGGCCACTTCCTTGAAGTCCTCGATCTGGTCGAAGTTCATGTACTTGTAGATCTTGTCGCCATTCTGGTTGATGACGCCAATATCGGCCATGTACTCGTCCTTGGTCGGGATGCGGCCCAGGCGCGAGCAGATTGCCGCCAGTTCGGCGGAACCCAGGTACACGTTGGTGTTCTTGCCCAGTCGGTTCGGGAAGTTGCGGGTCGAGGTCGACATCACGGTCGCGCCTTCGCGCACCTGGGCCTGGTTGCCCATGCACAGCGAGCAGCCCGGCATTTCGGTGCGGGCACCGGCGGTGCCGAACACGCCGTAGTGGCCTTCCTCGGTCAGCTGCTTCTGGTCCATCTTGGTCGGCGGTGCCACCCACAGCTTGACCGGGATATCGCGCTTGCCTTCCAGCAGCTTGGATGCTGCGCGGAAGTGGCCGATGTTGGTCATGCACGAACCGATGAAGACTTCGTCGATCTTGGCGCCGGCCACGTCGGACAGGGTCTTGACGTCGTCCGGGTCGTTCGGGCAGGCCACGATCGGCTCGTGCACGTCGGCCAGGTCGATCTCGATCACGGCTGCGTATTCGGCGTCGGCGTCCGGCTCCAGCAGCTTCGGATCGGCCAGCCAGGCTTCCATGGCCTTGATGCGGCGCTGCAGGCTGCGCGGGTCCTGGTAGCCCTGGGCGATCATCCACTTCAGCAGCGTGATGTTGCTGTTGATGTATTCGATGATCGGGTCCTTGTTCAGGCGCACCGTGCAACCAGCGGCGGAACGCTCGGCCGAGGCGTCGGACAGTTCAAACGCTTGCTCGACCTTCAGGTCGGGCAGGCCTTCGATTTCCAGGATGCGGCCCGAGAAGATGTTCTTCTTGCCTTGCTTGGCCACGGTCAGCAGGCCTTGCTTGATCGCGTACAGCGGGATCGCGTTGACCAGGTCGCGCAGGGTCACGCCCGGCTGCATCTGGCCCTTGAAGCGCACCAGCACCGACTCCGGCATGTCCAGCGGCATCACGCCGGTGGCTGCGGCAAAGGCGACCAGGCCCGAACCTGCGGGGAAGCTGATGCCGATCGGGAAGCGGGTGTGCGAGTCGCCGCCGGTGCCGACGGTGTCAGGCAGCAGCATGCGGTTCAGCCACGAGTGGATCACGCCGTCGCCGGGGCGCAGCGAGATGCCGCCGCGGGTGCTGATGAACTCGGGCAGGGTGTGGTGGGTCTTGACGTCGACCGGCTTCGGATAGGCGGCGGTGTGGCAGAACGACTGCATCACCAGGTCGGCCGAGAAGCCCAGGCAGGCCAGGTCCTTCAGCTCGTCGCGGGTCATCGGGCCGGTGGTGTCCTGCGAGCCCACCGAGGTCATCTTCGGTTCGCAGTAGGTGCCCGGGCGGATGCCCTTGCCTTCCGGCAGGCCGCAGGCGCGGCCGACCATCTTTTGTGCCAGCGTGTAGCCCTTGCCGGTGTCGGCCGGGTTTTGCGGCAGGCGGAACAGCGTCGACGGGGCCAGGCCCAGCGCCTCGCGCGCCTTGGCGGTCAGGCCACGGCCGACAATCAGCGGAATGCGGCCGCCGGCGCGGACTTCGTCGAACAGCACGTCGGACTTGACCTTGAACTCGGCGATCACTTCACCGTTCTTCAGGGCCTTGCCTTCGTACGGGCGCAGCTCGACCACGTCGCCCATTTCCATCTTCGACACGTCCAGCTCGATCGGCAGCGCGCCAGCGTCTTCCATGGTGTTGTAGAAGATCGGGGCGATCTTGTTGCCCAGGCACACGCCGCCGAAGCGCTTGTTCGGGATGAAGGGGATGTCTTCACCGGTGAACCACAGCACCGAGTTGGTGGCGGACTTGCGCGAAGAGCCGGTACCGACCACGTCGCCGACGTAGGCGACCAGGTGGCCCTTTTCCTTCAGCGATTCGATGAACTTGACCGGGCCGCGCTTGCCGTCTTCTTCAGGCTGGAACGCCGCGCCTTCGCGCTTGTTCTTCAGCATCGCCAGCGCGTGCATCGGGATGTCCGGGCGGGTGGTGGCGTCCGGGGCCGGCGACAGGTCGTCGGTGTTGGTTTCGCCCGGCACCTTGAACACGGTGATGGTCAGGCTTTGCGGCACTTCCGGACGGCTGGTGAACCATTCGGCGTCGGCCCAGCTTTGCAGCACGGCCTTGGCGTTGGCGTTGCCCTTGTCGGCCTTCTCCTTCACGTCGTGGAAGGCGTCGAACATCAGCAGGGTCTTCTTCAGCGCGTCGGCGGCGACGGTGCCGACTTCGGCGTCGTCCAGCAGCTCGATCAGCGGCGAGATGTTGTAGCCGCCCAGCATGGTGCCCAGCAGTTCGGTGGCCTTGGCACGCGAGATCAGCGCGCACTGTTCCTTGCCCAGCGCCACGGCGGCCAGGTACGAGGCCTTGACCTTGGCGGCGTCATCGACGCCGGCGGGAACGCGGTTGGAGATCAGCTCCACCAGGTTCTGTTCTTCGCCGGCGGGCGGGTTCTTCAGCAGTTCGATCAGCTCGGCCGTCTGCTTGGCGGTCAGGGGCAGAGGGGGGATGCCAAGCGCGGCGCGCTCGGCCACATGTGCGCGATAGTTTTCAAGCATGGGAACCTGCTGAGTAATTAGGTTTAGAAAGACTCGGTACGTCGCGATTGTAGTCCGAAGCGCCTTCTGGGTCAAATGTCTTATATCTTATATAAGAGTGTTTGAGAAAAAATCCATGCCAAACAATGACTTGTCGAATGGAAGAGTTCTCGTTTTGCGTGGCCTGCTACCCGAGTAGCGTAGTAGGGAATGCGGAAGACAGGACACCGGCCAGCCGCGGCAAGGCCCGCCCTAACGTCCATACCAACCGGCGATGTGGTACGTCATCCCGCCATCCCCTGCCCCGCCGCCCTCAAGTTCCCCGACCAAGCTGCGTTAACCAGCCTGCAGGCGCGCAACACAAAGGCGCCCGCTCGCGTAGCCGTGCCTGCTCCCTTTCCGCTCAAATGGCCAAGCTGAAAGGGTTTCCCCCTTTTTTTCGGCCCTTTGCTGGCCTGCGATTCCGGAAGAATGGCAGGCATTCCGATACAGGCTTCTCATGGCGAACACGGCTTCCCCTCCCCGGACTGGCAACACAGGCAAGCGCGGCCGGCTGCTGCTGATCGGCGCCGGCGTGCTGGTTGTGGCACTGGGTGCCGGAGGCTTCGTGCTGGGCAGCGTGCTGAGCAACCGCCAGCCGGCGGCGCCCGCAGTGCCCGCCGCTCCGGTTGTTCCGCCGCCGATCTTCGTGCCGCTGGACGCGTTCACCGTCAACCTGCGCAGCGAGGACGGCGACCGCTTCCTGCATACCGGCCTGTCGCTGAAGGTGGCTGACGCCGCCACCCAGGCGCGCCTGGCCCAGTACCTGCCCGAGGCGCGCAGCCGCATCCTGCTGCTGCTGTCCGCGCGGCAGCCGGCCGAGCTGGCCACTGTCGACGGCAAGCGCAAGCTGGCCGACGACATCCGCGACACCATCAGCAAGCCGTTTGCCAGCGGCCTGCCGGCGCAACAGGTGCTGGACGTGCTGTTCACCTCGTTCGTGGTGCAGTAAGCGCAAGCCAGGGCAGCACGTTTCATCCATAACGCCGCACAAGGGGCAGGACACTAGATGGCCTACGACAAGTTCCTCTCGCAAGACGAGGTAGACGAGCTGCTCAAGGGCGTATCCGGCGAGGCCGATACGCCCAAGGCCAGCGAGACTGCGCCCGACGAGGGCGGGGTACGCCCCTACAACCTGGCGACGCAGGAACGCATCATCCGCGGCCGCCTGCATACGCTGGAAATCATCAACGAGCGCTTTGCGCGCTCGCTGCGCACGGCGCTGTTCAACTTCATCCGCCGCGGCGCGGACATCTCCGTGGGCAGCGTCAGGATCGAGAAGTTCGGCGATTTCGCGCGCAACCTGCCGATGCCGACCAACCTCAACCTGGTCCACCTGAAACCGCTGCGCGGCACCGCGCTGTTCGTCTACGACCCCAACCTGGTCTTCCTGGTGGTCGACAACCTGTTCGGCGGCGATGGCCGCTTCCACACCCGCGTGGAAGGCCGCGACTTCACCCAGACCGAGCAACGCATCATCCAGCGCATGCTGGAGCTGACGCTGACCAGCTACGGCAATGCCTGGCGCACCGTGCATCCGATCGAGACCGAGTACATCCGCTCGGAGATGCACCCCAAGTTTGCCAACGTCGCCACGCACAACGAGGCCGTGGTGACCACCGCCTTCCACATCGAGCTGGGCGCCGTCGGCGGCCAGCTGCACGTATGCCTGCCGTACGCGATGATCGAGCCGCTCAAGGACCTGCTGATGAATCCGCTGCAGGACGAGAAGGAGGTCGACAAGGGCTGGGTCACGCAGCTGTCGACGCAGCTGCGCGCGGCCGAGGTCGAGCTGGTGGCCGAGTTCGCGCACCTGCAGAGCACCGTGGCCGAGGTGCTGGCGATGCGCGCCGGCGACGTGCTGCCGATCGAGCTGCCCGAGAAGGTGTTCGGCAAGGTGGACGGCGTGCCCGTGATGCAATGCGGCTTCGGCACCATGAACGGCCAGTACGCGCTGCGGGTAGAACGAATGATCAATCACCAGGACGGCGATTCCCACCTGGATACCGAGGACACCGATTATGACTGACGGCATCGAGGACAAGCCGGTCGACCCGATGGACGACTGGGCCAGCGCGCTGGCCGAGCAGACCAGCGCCACTTCCGCCGAGATCCCCGCCGCTGCCGCGCCGGCATCGGCAGCCGCCACGCCCGCCGCCGCCACGGTCTTCCCGCCGCTGGCCAAGGAAGCGCCGAGCGGCTTCCGCAACGATATCGAGATGATCCTCGATATCCCGGTGCAACTGACCGTGGAACTGGGCCGCACCAAGGTGCCGATCAAGAACCTGCTGCAGCTGGCGCAGGGCTCGGTGGTGGAACTCGACGGCCTGGCCGGCGAGCCCATGGACGTGCTGGTCAACGGCTACCTGATCGCCCAGGGCGAAGTGGTGGTGGTCAACGACAAGTTCGGCATCCGCCTGACCGACATCATCACGCCGTCCGAACGCATCCGGAAGCTGAACAAATGACAGCCGCGACCCGCGCCGTGCTGGCTGCGCTTGCCGCGCTTCCCGGCGCCGCAATTGCCGCCGAAGGCACGCCGGCGCCCGCCATCAGCGGCGCGGCCAGCCTGGCGCAGGCCGGGCTGGGGCTGTTCGCCATCATCGCGCTGATCCTCGGCCTGGCCTGGATGGCACGGCGTGCCGGCCTGGTGCGCCACGCCACCGGCGGCGCGATGAAGGTGGTCGGCAGCACCATGCTGGGCGCACGCCAGCGCCTGGTGCTGGTCGAGGTCGGCGATACCTGGCTGGTACTGGGCGTCAGCCCCGGCGAGATCCGGCCGCTGCACACCATGGCGGCCGCATCCCCGGCCGCCGGCCAGACCGGCGCGCACATCGCCGCCGGACCGTCGCAACCGCCTTCCGGCGGCAGCTTTGCCGAAAAGCTGCTGCGCTCGATGCAGGCCCAATTCAAATCATGACTTACCCGCTCGCCACGCCGTGGCAATTGACGCCGCGCACAGACCGCGCCGCGCGCCCGGCCTCGCAGCTTTCCGCGTTGCTGCCCTCGCCGCTGCTGGCCCGCCTGTCCGTGCTGGCGCTGCTGCTGGCCGTTGCCGTGCTGGCGCCCGCGCAAGCGTGGGCCCAGGCGGCGCTGCCCGGCGTGATCAGCAAGCCCGCACCGGGCGGCGGCCAGATCTGGTCGCTGCCGGTGCAGACGCTGGTGCTGCTGACTTCGCTGTCGTTCCTGCCCGCGGCGATGCTGATGATGACCGGCTTCACCCGCGTCATCATCGTGCTGGGGCTGCTGCGCAACGCGCTCGGCACGGCCACCTCGCCGCCCAACCAGGTGCTGGTGGGCCTGTCGCTGTTCCTGACCTTCTTCGTGATGGCGCCGGTGTTCGACCGCGTCTACAACGACGCCTACAAGCCGCTGTCCGAGAACAAGCTCAGCCTCGAAGCGGCCGCGGCCAAGGCCGCCGAGCCGCTCAAGGCCTTCATGATGCGCCAGACCCGCGAGAAGGACCTGGCCATGTTCGCGCAGATGGCCAAGGCGCCGGAGATGCAGGGGCCGGAGGAAGTGCCGCTCAGCATCCTGGTGCCGGCCTTCGTCACCAGCGAGCTGAAGACCGCGTTCCAGATCGGCTTCACCATCTTCATCCCGTTCCTGATCATCGACCTGGTGGTGGCCAGCGTGCTGATGGCGATGGGCATGATGATGGTGCCGCCGGCCACCATCTCGCTGCCGTTCAAGCTGATGCTGTTCGTGCTGGTCGACGGCTGGCAGCTGCTGCTGGGCTCGCTGGCGCAGAGCTTCATGAGCTGACGCCGGGCGCCAGCCTTTTCTTCGCAAGAGCCATGACCCCAGAGACCGTAATGACCATCGCCACCCAGGCGATGAAGATGACCCTGATTCTGGCCGCCCCGCTGCTGCTGGTGGCGCTGGCCGCCGGCCTGGTGGTCAGCCTGTTCCAGGCCGCGACCCAGATCAACGAGATGACGCTGAGCTTCATCCCCAAGCTGATTGCGCTGTTCGCCACCATGGTGCTGGCCGGCCCGTGGATGATCAACGCGATGGTCGACTACATGCGCGAGGTGTTCCAGAGCATCCCCGCGCTGGCGCACTGACCGCGGCCGCCCACGCCGCCAGCCGCTGCTGTCCGCACCCTCGCCGCATTTCACCCTGCCTGCCCGCTGACCCGCCGCCGTGATCGAGTTCACCTCAGCCCAGCTCTACGGCTGGCTCGCGGCTTTCCTGTGGCCGTTTTTCCGCATCCTGGCGCTGATCGGCACCGCGCCGCTGTTCGGTGAATCGACCATCCCGCGGCGCGCCAAGATCGCGCTGTCGGCGATGATCGCCATGGTGGTCTCGCCCACCATCGCCCAAGTACCGGTGGTGCCGGTCTACTCCTTCGACGGGCTGCTGATCATCCTCAATGAAGTCGGCATCGGCCTGGCCACGGGCTTCGTCATGCGGCTGGTGTTCGCCACCGTGCAGCAAGCGGGCGAGATCATCGGCCTGCAGATGGGCTTGTCGTTCGCGTCCTTCTTCGACCGCGCCGCCGGCGGCCAGACCATGGTGCTGTCGCGCTTCCTGAACCTGATCGCGGTGCTGCTGTTCCTGGCGCTCGACGGCCACCTGCTGATGCTGGGCGCGCTGGTCGACAGCTTCAACAGCCTGCCTATCGGTGGCAACCCCGGCGGCACCCCGCTGTCCGCAGGCGGCGCCCTGGCCGTGGCCCGCGCCGGCGGCATGGTGTTCGCCTCCGGCCTGCTGCTGGCGCTGCCGATGATCGCCGCCTTGCTGATCCTGAACCTGGCCATGGGCATCCTCAACCGTGCCTCCCCGCAACTGTCGATCTTCGCGGTGGGCTTCCCGGTGACGCTGTCGGGCGGCTTGCTGGTGCTGATGCTGGTAATGCCGCAGATGGGCAGCTACATGCAGCACATGATCGAGGCGGGGCTGGAGGCGGTGGGAACGGTGCTGGGGCAGTTCGGGCGCTAGCGCGCCTGGCGTGGCGGCGAAGATCAACCCTTCACGCACACCACCTGCCGCAGCGTATGCACCACCTCCACCAGGTCTGACTGCGCCGCCATCACCGCGTCGATGTCCTTGTACGCCATCGGGATCTCGTCGATCACGGCGGCGTCCTTGCGGCACTCCACGCCTTGCGTGGCCTGCTTCTGGTCGGCCACGGTGAAGCGGCGCTTGGCCTCGCTGCGGCTCATGGTGCGGCCCGCGCCGTGGCTGCAGGAGCAGAACGACTCCGGATTGCCCTTGCCGCGCACGATGAACGAGCGCGCGCCCATCGAGCCCGGGATGATGCCCAGCTCGCCGGCGCGCGCGCTGACCGCGCCCTTGCGCGTGACCAGCACGTCGGCGCCGAAGTGATGTTCCTTCTGCACGTAGTTGTGGTGGCAGTTCACCGCCTCGAGCTGCGCCTGGAACGGCTTGCGCAGCACCCGCTGCGCCGCGGCCAGCACCGCCTCCATCATCAGCTCGCGATTGCGGCGGGCGTAGGCCTGGGCCCATGACACCGCGTAAATGTAGTCCTCGTAGTGCGTAGAGCCTTCCACCAGGTAAGCCAGGTCGCGGTCCGGCAGGTTGGCCAGGTGCTGGCGCATGTCCTGCTGCGCCAGCGTGATAAAGGTGGTGCCGATCGCATTGCCGATGCCGCGCGAGCCGCTGTGCAGCATGAACCAGACCGACTGCGCCTCGTCCAGGCACACCTCGATGAAGTGGTTGCCGGTGCCCAGCGTACCCAGGTGATTGCGATGGTTGGCGCGCGCCAGGTGCGGGTATTTGTCGGTGATGCGGCGAAATCCCGGCGCCATTTCCGCCCAGGCGGCGTCGACGTGCGCCGGCGCATTGCCCCACGCGCCCTGGTCGCGCCGCCCGCCCTGCGCACTGCGGCCATGCGGCACGGCATGCTCGATCGCGCTGCGCAGCTGGCCCAGGTTGTCGGGCAGGTCCGAGGCGGTCAGCGAAGTCTTCACCGCCATCATGCCGCAGCCGATATCGACGCCTACCGCCGCCGGAATGACGGCGCCGACGGTCGGGATTACCGAGCCGATGGTCGACCCCTTGCCCAGATGTACGTCCGGCATCACCGCCAGATGGCGGAAGATAAACGGCATCCGGGCAGTATTCACCAGTTGCTCGCGCGCGGCACCCTCAACGGGCACGCCGCGCGTCCACAGCTTGACCGGCTTGCCGGCGCCGGTGTCGAGTACGTCGTATTGGGTCTTGCCTGACATGTCTGCCCAAACCCCTGTGGTATCGGTCTGGAGCTTAGAGAGCTCGCGCCGGCAAGGATTCCCTGGCGCCCCTGTCAGCTGGCTCCGATAAAGCCGGCAAACGCCCCCAGATCCACATTCCCGCCCGACACGATAATACCCACGCGCTTGCCCTTCACATCGAGCTTGCCATGCAGCACCGCGGCCGCGGCCAGGCAGCCGGTGGGCTCGGCGACGATCTTCATGCGGCCGGCGAAGAACTTCATGGTCTCGACCAGTTCGGCGTCAGACACCGTGGCGATATCCGTCACCAGCTCGCGGATCACGGCGAAGGTGTGGTTGCCCAGGTACGGCGTCTGCGCGCCGTCGGCAATGGTGCGCGGGGTATCGATGCGGACGATCTCGCCGCTGCGCAGGCTGCGCTGGCCGTCGTTGCCGGCCTCGGGCTCGACGCCGTAAACAGCACAGCCGGGCGACATCGCCTGTGCCGCAATCGCGCAGCCCGACAGCAGGCCGCCGCCGCCCAGGCACACCACCAGCATGTCGAGCGGGCCGGTTTCCTCGAACAGTTCCTTGGCCGCGGTGCCTTGACCGGCCATCACGTGCGGGTGGTCGTAGGGCGGGATCAGCGTCATGCCGCGCTCGCCGGCGATGCGCCGGCCCAGGGCCTCGCGGTCGTCGCGGTAGCGGTCATACAGCACCACCTCGGCGCCGTAGCCTCGCGTGGCCTCGATCTTGATCGCCGGGGCGTCCTGCGGCATCACGATCACCGCCTGCACGCCCAGCAGGCGCGCTGACAGCGCGATCGCCTGCGCATGGTTGCCGGAAGAAAACGCCAGCACCCCGCCCGCCTTCTGCTGCGGCGTGAACTGGGCAATCGCGTTGTAGGCGCCGCGGAACTTGAAGGCGCCGATGCGCTGGAAGTTCTCGCACTTGAAGAACAGCTGCGCGCCGGTGGCCGCGTCGGCGGTGGCGGAGGTCAGCACCGGCGTGCGATGCGCGGCCGCGCGGATGCGTTCGTGCGCGGCGGCAACGTCGTCGAAGGAGATCGGCAGGGCGGTCATGGCGGTGGCAAGGAAGGTGGGAGCGGCCAGTTTACCCGCCCCGCCGCCGCCTTGCAGCCACGCCGCCTTGCGGCCTGCCGCTAGGCAGAGGCGAGTTGGTGCGCCGCGCGCCGCGGCGCGGCCAGCGTAGCGGCGCCCGCCGGGACGGTCCCCGCTTCGCCGGGCAGGCGGAAGAACGCCACCACCTCGCTCAGTTCGCGGCCCTGCTCTTCCAGCGCGCGCGAGGCATTGGCCGCCTCGCTCACCAGCGACGCGTTCTGCTGCGTGACCTGGTCGATCTGCACGATGGCCTGGTTGACCTGCTCGATGCCGCGGGTCTGCTCGGCCGATGCCGTCGCGATCTCCTCGACGATGCCGGTCACGCGCGCCACCGCCTGGGTCACCTCGGCCATGGTCTGGCCGGCCTCGCTGGCCAGCGACGAGCCATCCTGCACCTGCCGTCCCGAGGCCTCGATCAGCTCCTTGATCTCCTTGGCCGCACTGGAGGAGCGCTGGGCCAGCCCGCGCACCTCGCTCGCCACCACGGCAAAGCCGCGGCCCTGCTCGCCGGCGCGCGCCGCTTCCACCGCGGCGTTCAGCGCCAGGATATTGGTCTGGAACGCAATGCCCTCGATGATGCCGGTGATCTCCGCGATCTTGTTCGAACTGGCGCTGATGTCCTGCATCGTGCCGACCACGCGCTGCACCGTGGTGCTGCCGCGCTGCGCCACATCGGCGGCGCTGCGCGCGAGTTCGCTGGCCTGGCGCGCGTTATCGGTGTTCTGGCGCACGGTCTCGGTCAGTTCCTCCATGCTCGCCGCGGTCTGCTCCAGCGAGGCCGCCTGCTCCTCGGTGCGGCTGCTCAGGTCGGCGTTGCCGCGGGCAATTTCGCTGGTGCTGATGGCGATATTGCCGCTGCTGGCGCGCACGCGGGTGACGGTGGCGGTCAGGCGCTCGTTCATGTCGCGCAATGCCGCCAGCAGCCGGCCGGTCTCGTCATGGCGGTCCACTTCGATGCGCGCGCCCAGGTCGCCGCCGGCAACGGTGCCGGCCACCTCCACGGCGCGCTGGATCGGGCGCGTGATGGCACGCGTGATCAGCACGCCGCCGGCAAGCGCAATCACCGCTGACACCAGCGAGATCAGGATCAGCAGGTTGCGCTGGCGCTCGTAGTCCGTCTCGAGCCTGCGCTCCATTTCCTTTTGGCGGGTCTTGGTGAACTCGGCGTAGGCATCGGTCGACTTGATCAGCGCCGCCAGCAACGGACGACATTGCTTGTCGATCCGGCCGATGGCTTCCTCGATCTTGCGCTCGACCGCCAGCCCGACAATGCCGGTGGCGACCGGACCATACTGCGCCTCGACCCTGGCGACATCCTCGACCAGCTTGCGCGCCTCTTCGCTGACGCCAGGCTGGCGCACCATCTCATTGAGCCGAGCCAGCCGGGCCTGCACGTCTGCGTGCGCGCGCAGGGCATCGGCCTTCTCGCGCTCCAGCTCGGCGGCGTCCGTCACCAGCACCAGGTTGCGCGCCGCGATGGCACGCCGATCCACGGCGCTGCGCACTTGTGCAGCCATGTCGGCGCGCGCATTCAAACCGTTCAGATAGTCATGGAAACCCGCCGTCGCCTCGCCGAGCGCATGCAACGAGTACGCCGACACCACCAGCACCACGCCCGCCAGCGTGCCGAACCCGGCCAGCAGCCGCGTGCGGATAGACAGACTCCTGAAAACACTCATGATCACTCCCCTTACCGTCCAAGAAGACGTATGCGCTTCCGTTGTTATGGTTCTAACCCTGTTGCATGCCCAACTGCGGCATGCCACTGCGCGCCCGTTCCTGCCGGTCGGCACGGTATGCGGGATCGCCAGGGCGCATGGCCCTGGCTGGCATCCGTGCTCTTTGTTGCGGGGGCTAACGGTAGCGAGCCGGTGAACTGTTCCCCACAAGAGTGGGGGGCGGGTGCAATTGGCGCGAGGGAGCGAAAAAAGGGTGTGTCGCAGCTCACACTCCGGCGCCACTCGCCGCGACGGCCGGCATATCGCGCCGTGCCAGCAGGTCCAGCGCGACATCCACGATCATGTCCTCCTGCCCGCCCACCATGCGCCGCTTGCCCAGCTCGACCAGGATGTCGACCGTGCCCAGCCCGTAGCGCGCCGCGGCGGCTTCGGCGTGGCGCAGGAAGCTGGAATAGACGCCGGCGTAGCCCAGCGCCAGGGTTTCGCGGTCGACACGGACCGGGCGGTCCTGCAGCGGGCGCACGATGTCGTCGGCGGCATCCATCAGCGTGTAGAGGTCGCAGCCGTGCTGCCAGCCCAGGCGTTCGGCGGCGGCGATAAAGACCTCGAGCGGCGCGTTGCCGGCGCCGGCGCCCATGCCCGCCAGGCTGGCGTCGATGCGGTCGCAGCCTTCCTCCACCGCGACAATCGAGTTGGCCACGCCCAGGCTCAGGTTGTGGTGGGCATGCATGCCGGTCTGGGTTTCCGGCCGCAGCACATCCTTGAACGCGCGAAAGCGCTCGCGCACGTCCTGCATGCCCAGGGCGCCGCCGGAATCGACCACATACACGCACTGGGCGCCGTAGCTTTCCATCAGCTTCGCCTGCTGCGCCAGCGCCGCGGGCGTGGTCATGTGGCTCATCATCAGGAAGCCGACGGTATCCATGCCGAGTTTGCGCGCGTATTCGATATGCTGGCGCGAGACGTCGGCCTCGGTGCAGTGCGTGGCCACGCGCACCACGCGCGCACCGGCGTCGTAGGCGGCGCGCAGGTCATGCACGGTGCCCACGCCGGGCAGCAGCAGCGTGGCCACGCGGGCATGGCGCACGGTTTCGGCCACGGCCGCAATCCATTCCAGGTCGGTGTGTGCGCCGAAGCCGTAGTTGAAGCTGGAGCCCGACAGCCCGTCGCCGTGCGCCACTTCGATCGAATCGACGCGGGCCGCGTCGAGTGCCGCGGCAATGCGGCGCACGTGTTCCAGGCTGTACTGGTGGCGGATCGCGTGGCTGCCGTCGCGCAGCGTCACGTCGGAGATATAGAGCTTCTTGGTAGGTTGTGCGGTCATGTTGGTCTTCCTGCTTTCGATGCGTTCATGGCGTGGCGCCGCGCTCATGCCGACAGCCGGGTCTCGGCCAGGCGCTCGGCGCAGGCCAGCGCGGCGCTGGTCATGATGTCGAGGTTGCCGGCGTAGGCAGGCAGGTAATGCGCGGCGCCTTCCACCTCCAGGAAGATCGAGGTCTTGAGCCCGTGCATCGGCCCCAGTCCGGGGATGTTCAGCGGCGCCGACGCAGCGATGCGTTCGAACTGCACGCGCTGCTTGAGCCGGTAGCCCGGCACATAGGCCTGCACCGCCTGTGCCATGGTTTCGACGCTTGCGGCAATTTCCGCTTCATCGCCGTCCTCCGACAGGGTGAAGACCGTGTCGCGCATCATCAGCGGTGGTTCCGCCGGGTTCAGCACGATGATGGCCTTGCCACGCGCGGCGCCGCCCACCGAGCACAGCGCCCGGCTGGTGGTTTCCGTGAACTCGTCGATATTGGCGCGCGTACCGGGTCCGGCGGACTTGCTGGAGATCGACGCCACGATCTCGGCGTAATGCACCCTGGCCACGCGCGACACCGCCGCCACCATGGGAATGGTGGCCTGCCCGCCGCAGGTGACCATATTGATGTTGGGTGCGTCAAGGTGCTGGTCCAGGTTGACCACGGGCACCACGTAGGGACCGATCGACGCCGGCGTCAGGTCCACCACGCGCACGCCGTGCTGCTGCAGCACGCGGTTGTGATGCGCGTGGGCGCCGGCGGAGGTGGCATCGAAGGCGATGCGGATCTCGTCGAAGCCCGCCATGCCGACCAGTCCTTCGATGCCTGCAGCCGTCGTCGGCACACCCAGGCGCGCGGCGCGCGCCAGCCCGTCCGATGCGGCATCGATGCCCACCATCGCCCCCATTTCCAGATGGCGGCCGTGCCGCATCACCTTGATCATCAGGTCGGTGCCGATATTGCCGGACCCGATGATGGCCACCTTGTGGCGGCCGCTTGCTTTCATGTCCATGTCCCTTCCTGTTCGTTATGTCTGGTTGCTCTGGACGCCGCGTCAGCGGCCCAGTTCCCTGGCAGTCTTGCCGCCGATGCCGAACTGCGTCTTCGGCACTTCGGTGATCATCACGCGCACGGTTTCCACCGGCGCGCCCACTGCCTCGACCGCGGCGTCGGTCAGCGCGCGGATCAGGCGCGCCTTCTGTTCTTCGGTGCGGCCTTCGATCAGGAAGACCTGCATGATCGGCATGTTGTGTCTCCTTGGCAGGTTCAGGTGAAGCGCATCGACACGGTGCCCAGGTGCTGGTAGCGCACGGTGATGCTGTCGCCGGCTGCCACCGCGATGGCCTCGGTGACGCCGCCGGTCATGATGAAGGTGCCGGCCGGCAGTTCGCGCCCGCGCGCGCCAAGCATGTTGGCGAGCATGGCGACGCTGTTGGCCGGGTGGCCCAGCACCGCCGCGCCGGCGGCGGTGGCCACCACCTCGCCGTTCTTCTCCAGCACCACGCCCAGGTTCTTCAGGTCCAGCCCTTCGGTGCCGCGGTGCGTGCCGCCGACCACGAAGCGTGCCGACGAGGTGTTGTCGGCAATCACGCTCTTCAGGTCGAAGCGGAAGTTCTCGTAGCGCGAGTCGATCACCTCTACCGCCGGCACCACGAAGTCGGTCGCGGCCAGCACGTCGCCGATATGGCAGCCCGGACCCTTGAGCGGCGCCTTCAGCACGAAGGCGATCTCGGCCTCGACCTTGGGATGGATCAGCGTGCCGGTATCGATGGCGGCGCCGTCCATGCAGGCGCCGTAGTCGGTGAGAAAGCCGTACACCGGCTCGCTCACGCCCATCTGGCGCATCTTGGCGAACGAGGTCAGGCCCATCTTGAGCCCGGCAATATGGGTGCCGCGCGCGGTCTTGCGCACGCGGATGGCGTCCTGGATGGCGTAGGCGTCGTCCCAGTCCATCTCCGGGTACTCGTCGGTGATCTTGCGCACCGCCTCGCGCCGCAGCTCTGCGTTTTCCAGGTGTTCGGCGAGATGGGCGATAGTGTCTTCTGTCAGGTTCATGGCTGGTTTTCCGCTGGATTGGTGAATGACGGGCGGTCAGACAAAGCGCACCCCGGCCGAGCCGATGCCGCCCAGGCTGATGCGCAGCTGGTCGCCGGCGGCGACGGGCACCATCGCAGCGAGCGATCCGGACAAGATCACTTCACCGCGCTTCAGCCCGATGCCCAGACGCCCCAGCGTATTGGCCAGCCACGCCACCGCATTGACCGGATGCCCCAGCGCGGCCGCGCCGGCGCCGGTGGCGACGATCTCGCCGTTCTTCTCCAGCGTCATGCCGACCGTGGCCAGGTCGACGTTGCGCGGATCCACCGCAGCGTCGCCCAGCACGAACACGCCTGACGAGGCGTTGTCCGCCACCGTGTCCTGGATCCGGATGTTCCAGTCGCGGATGCGCGAATCGACGATCTCGAAGCAAGGCAGCACCCAGGCGGTGGCGCGCAGCACGTCGGCATTGGTCACGCCGGGCCCTTGCAGGTCTTCCTTCAGCACGAAGGCAATCTCGCCTTCGGCCTTGGGCGCAATCAGCGTAGCGGCGGGAATCGCCGCGCCGTCGGCATGGACCATGCCCGACAGCAGATGACCAAAATCGGGCTGGCGCACGTCCAGCATGTCCATCACCACGCGGCTGGTCACGCCGATCTTCTTGCCGACCACGCGTTCGCCGGCCTCGAGCCGGTGCTGCACCATTGCCAGCTGGATGCGGTAGGCATCGTCGATGGTCAGGTCCGGCCAGGATTCGGTCAGTGGCGCCAGCGGGCGGCGCGTGGCAAGGGCCCGGTGCAGGCCAGCGCCGAGCTCGAGGATAAGTTCGCTATGCATGATGGGATCTCACAGGCGGACGCAGACATTGCGCAGCTCGGTATAGAACTCGAGCGAATGGACACCGCCCTCGCGGCCGATGCCCGACTGTTTGGCGCCGCCAAAGGCGGTACGCAGGTCGCGCAGGAACCAGGCATTGATCCAGCAAATGCCGACGTCCAGCGCGCTACCCATGCGATGCGCGGTGCCGAGGTCGCCGGTCCAGACCGTGGCAGCGAGGCCGTATGGGGTGTCGTTGGCCAGCGCGATGACTTCCGCTTCGGTGTCGAACGGGGCGATGTGGCAGCACGGCCCGAAGATCTCCTCGCGGATCACGGCGGCGCTTTCCGGCAGGCCGGTCCAGATGGTGGGCTGCACCCAGGCGCCTTCGGCGAGCGCGCCCGGCATCTGCGGCACGCCGCCGCCGGTGACCACCGTGGCGCCGGCCTCGGCGGCCTTGCGGTAGTAGGCCAGCACCTTGTCGCGGTGCTCATGCGACACCAACGGTCCCATGTTCACGCCGGGCTCGGTGGGCCGGCCCAGTTTCAGCCCTTCCGCCTTCGCCTTCAGCGCGGCGACAAAGCGCTCGAACACCGGCCGCTGCACGTAGACGCGCTCGGTGCCCAGGCAGACCTGGCCGCTGTTCTCGAAGGCCGAGCGCGCGATCCCGGCCACGGCCTGGTCGAAGTCCGCATCGGCAAACACGATGCCGGCGTTCTTGCCGCCCAGTTCGAACGATACCGGCCGCACGCCCTTTGCCGCGGCCTTCATGATGGCTTCACCGGTGCGGGTTTCGCCGGTGAAGGTGATACCGTTGACCTGCGGATGCGAGGTCAGGAACGCCCCGGCCGAATCCGGGCCAAAGCCATGCACGACGTTGTAGACACCCGGCGGCACGCCGGCTTCGTTCATCACCTCGCCCAGCAGCGTCGCGGTGGCCGGGGTTTCCTCCGACGGCTTGACCACCACCGTGTTGCCGCAGGCCAGTGCCGGCCCGACCTTCCACGTCATCAGCAGCAGCGGCAGGTTCCACGGGCACACCACGCCGATCACCCCGCGCGGGCTGCGCACCGCGTAATTGATGGCCTTGCCGCCGTCCGGAGTGTCCATGGCAAAGCTCTCGGTCGGCACGTTGCGGATCAGGTCGGCAAAGACCTTGAAATTAGCCGCGCCGCGCGGGATGTCGATATGGCTGGCCAGGCCGAAAGGCTTGCCGGTATCGGCAATCTCGGCCTGCACGAATTCATCGAAGCGCCGGTTGATCCCGTCTGCCACCGCGTGCAGCAGCTCGACTCGCTGCGCCACGGTCATCCGGCCCCACGGGCCGTGCAGCGCTTGGCGCGCTGCCTGCACGGCGGCGTCGACCTCGGCCTGACCGGCCTCGTGCACGTGGCCGATCAGGGTGTTGTCGGCGGGGTTGCGGTTCTCGAACGTGCGTGCGGTGCCGACCCACTCGCCGTTGATGAAGTTCTTGAAGTGTTTCATGTTGGTTGCCTGGTGTTGGGGGCGTGTATCAAGCACGGCTTTCCCTCTATCGATGGGGTACTCCCTCTCCCGCTTGCGGGAGAGGGTTGGGGAGAGGGTGGGAGCGTCAACGAAGCCCGTCGGCATTGCCAGCGCCTGCCCTCTCCCCCGGCCCCTCTCCCGCAAGCGGGAGAGGGGAGCAAACCAGCGGGAGGCCAGCGTTCGCGCTCAGGTCAGTACATTCAAGAACGCTTCGTTCAGCTTCCTGTCGTGATAGAAGATCGCGCGCCCCAGCTCGTTGTCGGTCCAGGTGATGGTGGGCTTGTCCGGATAGTGGATATAGCCGCCGGAGAAGACCTCGTTGCGATTGCCGGAGGGGTCGAAGAAGTAGATCGTCGCGCCGCGCGTGATGCCATGGCGGGTGGGACCGATATCGAGCGAGACGTCCTTCTTGGAGATGATGTCGGCCGCCTTCAGCACCTCGCCCCAGTTGTCGAGCAGGAACGAGGCATGGTGGAAGCGGTTCTTCTCCGGGTGGCGGATAAACGCGATGTCGTGGGCCTTGTTCGAGCAGGTCAGGAAGGCGCCGATCAGCGTCTCGCCATCCGGCCCCGCCACCACCTGCTCCGCCAGCGAGAAGCCAAGCACCTCACGGAACAGCTTGACGGTGCCGTCGACATCATCGCCATACAGCAGGCAATGGTCGAAGCGGCTCGGCGCCATGCCACGCAGGTCATCCGGCCAGGGATCGGGATTGATGTCGCCGGTCCTGCAGCCGGGCTTGTCCTTGTCCGCGAACAGCTCTATCGCATGGCCGGTCGGGATGGTGAAGCGGAAGCGCACGCCGGTGTGCGGGTGCTCGCCGGCGGGTATCCACTGGCAAGCGGTGGCCAGCCCCGATTGCTCGACCTCCCGCGCCAGCCGCTCCAGCGTGTGGCCGCTGTCGACGCGGAAGCCCATGTAGTCCATGCCCGGGCTGTCGGCCTCGCGCAGCACCACGCTGTGGTGGTCGTGCTCGTCCCAGGCCTTCAGGAACACGCGGCCCTGCCCGTCGCGCGCGGTTTCGATCAGGCCGAGCACCTCGGTATAGTGCTTCAGCGCCGGTTCCAGCTCCAGCACGCGCAGGGCCACATGCCCCGGGCGCAATACGCCAGTCAATGCCATGTCTGTCTCCTCGTGTGTGTCTTCACTGCTTGGTCATGCGTGATCGCATTTGCCGGCATGCCGCTCCAGGCAGCGCTGCAGCAGCGCCACCGGCTGCAGCCGGATATCGCTGTCCGGATAAGTCTTGCAGGCGAGCACCAGCCCCGCGCGCTGCTCGGCCTCGGTCAGGCAGGCCCGGCTCATCTTGCCGACGTGGTACTGCCCGGCCTCAATTCGCACCTTGCACACGCCGCAGCCGCCACCGCGGCAGCCGGCGGGAATGCCACGCTGGCCCAGCACTTCCATGGCACGTAGCAAGTTCTGCTCCGGCGCGCAGGCGTAGCGCTGGCCGCTGCCGGCGATTTCTACGGTATGCATGCATGGCCTCCCCGCTCAGATCCTGAACAGCGGGCTGCGCGCGCTGTTGTGCGCGTCGGCCGCCGACAGGAATTTCTCGGTATGGATATCCGCCTCGAACAGCCGGCCCTGCATCAGCGTGCGGATGCAGGCTTCGATCATCGGCGGCGGCCCGCACAGGTAGGCCTTGTGTCCGCGGAAGTCGGCGCTGCCGTCCTTTGCGTAGAGCTGGTACAGCACGTCGTGGACGTAACCGCGCGCGCCGCTCCAGCCGCTGCCGGCGGGTTCGTCGGACAGCGCCGGCACATAGCGGAAGTTGGGATGGGCCCGGGCCAGCGCATGGAATTCGTCGTCGTAGTACAGTTCGGCGCGGTTGCGCGCGCCCTGCACCAGCGTGATCGGCAGGGTCTCGCCGGCAGCCAGCAGGTCCAGGATCATCGCGCGCGGGCTGGACAGGCCGGAGCCGCCCGCCAGGAACAGCATCGGCACCTGCGCCGACTTGCGCACGAAGAAGCGGCCATAGGGCGCGGAGAATGACAGTTCGTCGCCGACCGCCAGCCGTTCGTGCAGGTAGCCGGTGGCCTGCCCGTCGGGCACGCGCCGCACGTGCAGCTCGACCAGCTCGTCCCCGGGCGCGTTGGCCAGCGAGAAGGCGCGCGGCTGGTCGCAGCCCGGCACCTGCAGGTTGACATACTGCCCGGCCTGGAAGGCCGCGCGCCGGCCGTCCCTGACGCGCAGCCAGATGCCCAGGATGGTGGGGGTCAGCGCGCGCGTCTCGACCACTTCGGCGCGATAGTCGGCCAGCGGCAGGCCCAGCGCATCGGCGTCTTCCTCGATATCGGCCTCGATCACCAGGTCTGACTGCGCGGTCGCGCAACAGGCCAGGCACTGGCCGTTGTCGCGCTCGAAATCCATCAGCGCGAAGGCGGAAGCGCCGCCCTGCTCGACCTCGCCGTCCACCACCTGCACCTTGCAGGTGGCGCACAGCCCGTGACAGCACGCGTGCGGCAGCCACACGCCGTTGCGCAGGCAGGCGTCCAGCACGGTCTGCCCCGGCGCGATGGGAATGGTCTGGCCGATCGGTTCAATCGTCAGCGAATACATCTCGGTCTCCTTGCGTACGAACCGTGGCGCCTCAGCTGCCGCTGCCGCCGATGCCGTCCAGCCCCGGCGTGCGGAAGCGGATCACGTCCTTGTGCCCCAGTCCGTTCTGCTCCAGCGTGCGGTCCAGGTCCGGCTGCCAGGGCTGGCCACCGCGCAGCCACTGCACCAGGCCCCAGTCGATGCGGGCAAAGTCGGGGTGATAGCCGTAGACGCCGGGCAGCACCTGCTCCACCACGTCGCGCAGCGGCATCGACGGCGCGAACGGGAAGCAATGCGGGGCGCAGAACAGCAAGTGGCCGTCCCAGCCGATATAGAGCAGGCGGTTGCCGTGGAACGCATCTTCGCGATCGGCGGGCGCGAAGGTGTAGTCGCCAATGGATACGACGGGCATGGTTGTCTCCTTATCTTGTTATGCGAGCGCTCAGGCGGCCGGCGCGATGCCCTTCCAGGCATTCCAGTTGCGCTGGTCCTCCGAGCCCTCGAAGTCCAGGTTGTCCGCGCCCGGGTTCAGCCGGTACCACGCGAGCACGTCGTCCAGCGTGGCGCCACCGCAGTTGCCCTGGTAGATCTGGTGCACCGGCAGCCACGCCTGCGCGTACTTGGCGGGCTCGTCGTCGAAGATGTCCTTGCAGCCGTCCGAGCAGAAGTGGAACTTCATGCCGTGGTAGCTGCTTTCGCGGTAGCAGGTCTGGGTCGGGTCGTCCGGCTCCGAGAACACCATCGGGATCTGGCAGGTCTGGCACAGCATCGGCAGCGTGGCGTTGTAGAAGCGCTCGCCGGCCTGCTGCCGCGCCTGCCAGTGCTCCAGGCGCGGCTTGTAGTAGCGCTCGAAGGTCTGCGGGTATTTCTCGGCCAGCCATGCCATCTCGTCGGCCCTGGGCACCCAGGTATGGAAGGCGGCGGCACCCGCATAGTTGTAGAACGTGGCCCAGGCCTCGTGCGTGATGCGGTCCTTGGTGCGGGTAGCCACGTCGTGGTACTTGGGCATGCGCAGGCCGTAGCGCTCCAGGTCCTTGAACAGTGCCCCGCCCGCCTGCTCGAAGTACATCTCCCACGCTTCGGCCCACGACATCACGCGCTTGGGCAGCATGTAGTCCATCATCATCCCGACCAGCGTCAGCAGGCGGAAGCCGCGCCAGAACCACTTGTCCAGCCACTTCTGCAGGATCGGGATGTTGCCGGGATCCTGCTCGCACAGGAACTTGACCACCTCCAGTCCCAGCGTCATGTGGCGCGACTCGTCCGACTGCGCCGAGAAGCCGAAGGTCACCGTGGCCATGTCGCCGTTGTAGGCCGCGCCGGACATGAACGGCATGAACAGCAGGTTGGTCAGCACGTACTCGAACGAGAACGAGATCGCGGTGATGAACTCGAACGGCCCCGCGCTCATCGCATCCTCGAAGTAGGACTTGGGCACCGACAGGTACCAGACCCGGTCGTGCATGTGGCGCCACTCGCCAAAACCGTGGAAGTACTTGTTGTAGACCGACAGCGTGTGCAGCTGGGTCTGGGCGTGGCGCAGCTCGTCGATCGACTGCATCTGCGCCGCCACGCGTGCGCCGGCGCCGCGGAAATGCCGGCCCAGATGCGCGTAGCCGCGATGCGCGGCGTATTCCAGCGGCGTCACGCCGGTCAGGAACAGCCGCAACGCGTTCAGGTAGCGCGGGTCGGATACGTTGAGGTGGCCGTTGTTCTGCACGAACGAATCGATGATCGCGTACAGCTTGCGTTCTTTCTCGGACTGGTATTTCCAGTAGGCATCCATGGTCATGCGGAACGGGTCTTCCCACTTGTCCCAGTCGTGGATGCGGATGCCCTCGTACTTGTCGAAGGGGAAGACCTTGTCCATCGGCTCGTAGGTCGTTTCCCAGGCCAGGTCCCGCGTCATCGAGGCGTACTTCTCGCGCAGGTTGAGCTTCTTGCGTGCGTCCATGATGTCTCCGTGATGTTTGCGATGCCGCGGCGCGGTCAGGCGTTCCAGCGCAGCGTGAAGGCGTCTTCGTCCTCGTCGATGTTTCCGCACAGCGAGATCAGGTTCAGGTGGATCTCCTGCAGGTCCCAGTCGCGGCCGAGCTTGCCGGCCACCAGCTCGCGCACGATGGTCAGTTGTCCGGGCGCATCGATCTTGACCATGGCGGGAAACTGCGACACCACCGCATGCGGGTTGGCTTCGGTAATGGCGTCGATGATGGGACGGGTGTCGTCGTTGTTCTGCAGGGCGATGTAGACGTTGGCGGCGGCGGTCATGGGTGGGCTCCGAGGGTCCATGGGTCAGGCGGCAAGGCCGAGCTTGCTCAGGCGCACTTCAAGCTGCTCGCGGCACAGCGCGACCATCTGCGCGCCATCGGCGCCGGTCAGTGCGTTGGCGACCGGCACCAGCGCTTCGGCCACCTGCGCGGCGGCGGCATGCGCCCAGCCGGACAGCAGCATGCGGTTGGCATCGGACTCGGCCGCGGCGGCCTGGACCACGGCGTCGACCCAGCGCGCATGCTCGTCGCGCCAGTCGTTCATGAACTCGGTCAGCACCGCCAGCCCGGTGCCGCAGGCGCGCGCGATGACCGCATCGGCGTGCTGGTAGACCAGCGGGTAGAGCAGCCCGTCGAGCACCAGGTTCTGGACCACGAAGGTCTCGAACCAGTCCGCGGTGACAAAGGTGTGTTCGACAAAGCGGCGCAGCGGCTGCCACGCGGCGCCCTCCAGCCAGGCCACCCTGGCCCGCTCCAGCGCGACGCCGGTATTGCCGTCGAGCAGCATGCCGATGCGCGACAGGTACTGGGCGATGCCCAGGCGATCCATGGCGCAATAGGTGCAGGCCTGCGTGATCGCCGTGCCCCAGCCGTAGTCGGCGCAATAGAAGTTGTTCATGTTGGCGCCCCACTCCACATGACGCAGCGGCAGCAGGCCCGTGGCCAGGCGCTCCTGCCATTCGCCCGGCAGCGCCTGCAGCAGGCCGCGCTTCTCGACGAAGGCAAAGCTCTTCTCGGCGGCGTCCTGCTGGCGCCCGCGCGCGGTCACGTAGGCGCCGTAGTAAAACTGGCGCGGGTCCTTCAGCGCATACCAGTCCTGCATCACGATCGCGGTGCGGCGCTTGTCGTACAGTTCAAAGCCGGGGTCCCAGGTGGGGCGGTAGTGGAAGTTCACCTCCGACTGCACGTCGTAGGTCGCCTCCTGGTAGCGCGACGCCGGCTTGTCGCCGAAACGGCGCGCGACATGGCCGTAGGTCTGGCGCAGCGGCTGGATCTGCTGGGTCTTGATATCGACTTGCATCGCTTGGTCTCCTGTATCCCTTCTCTTTGTGATGCGGTGGCGGCGGGTGGACGAGCCGCGTCAGTCGTCGGCTTCGGGCTGCGATGAGGCTTCCAGCGGGGGCAGGAAGCGCACGCGGTTGACGCAGCAGAAGGCTTCGAACATCGGCTCCGGCATGATCAGTTCGACGTTGAGCTCGGGGTCGGCCACGCTGAAGGCGAATTGCACGAACCCTTCCGGGGTACGGCCCTCGACCCGCACATAGCGCGGCGTGGCTTCGAACAACGGGACGGACGGGGTGGTCATGGCGCGCTCCTTGGCGTGGCTGGACGCGGGCCTTACTGCGAAGACCGTGCCAGCGGCCGCAAAGCGTTGTGGGACAAGGGGTGCGGGGAATCGGCGGGGCCAGCGTGCGCGTTTACCCGAAACGGCGGGCACGACAGCCATCGATGAATTGATGAAGCGGTCCGCGCGCCTTGATCAAATGATCAAAAGCCGCGCCGGGCGGGCGTTTGCGGGCAGCATGCAACGAAGGGGGCGATGGCGCTGCGGCGCAGCAGCGCATGCGGGACAGGAGAAGGAAAGGGCTTGATCTGTCAGCGGAAAATCGCTCGCGCTGCGCAGCATCGTGCGGATTCAGGGCGATGCATGGCCCGGGATCGCTTGCATCAAATGATCAAATGGAAAAGCGGAAGGGAAAGGAAGCGCGGGCCTCAGTCGCCGTGCCCATTCCCCCCGCGCGCACCCCGCGTCTTCCACCGATACGCCAGCTGCGGCCGCGTAATCCCCAGCAGCCGGGCCGCCTGGCTCATGTTGCCGTCGGCACGCTGCATCGCGGCCTCCATCAGCACGGTCTCGACATCGCCCAGCGCCAGTTGCTGCTCTGACATCTGATCCAGCAGCGCATGGACCGCGGCTTCGCGCAGGTCCGGCAGCGTGCCGCCCGCGCCCAGCCGTGGCGCGGTATCCAGCGGCGGCGCCACGGTGCCCGGCAGGAACAGGTGGTCGGCGCCGATCTGGCCGCCGTGGCTGGCCAGGATCACGCCGCGCTCGATCACGTTCTCCAGTTCGCGCACGTTGCCGGGCCAGTCATAGTGGCGCAGTTCGGCCAGCGCGCGGTCGGTGATGCCGACGATGCGCTTGCCGTGGCGCGCGCCGTAGCGGGCCACGAAGCGCTCCGCCAGCGGCCGGATATCGTCGAGCCGCTCGCGCAGCGGCGGTATCGTGACCGGGTAGACGTTGAGGCGGTAATACAGGTCCTTGCGGAAGGTGCCCTGCTTCACCGCTTCGGCCAGGTCGACATTGGTCGCGGCCACCAGCCGCACGTCCACCTTGCGCGCGGCGGTGCCGCCCACGCGCTCGACCTCGCCCTCCTGCAGCACGCGCAGCAGCTTGGACTGCGCCGAGGCCGAGAGCTCGCCCAGTTCATCCAGGAACAGGGTCCCCCCATGCGCGCGTTCGAAGCGGCCGGGCCGCGACTGGGTCGCGCCCGTGAAAGCGCCTTTCTCCACGCCAAACAGCTCGGACTCGATCAGTTCATCGGGAATCGCCGCGCAGTTCACCGCGACGAAGGGCTTGTCGGCGCGCGCGCTCACGCCGTGCAAGGCCTGCGCGAAGCGCTCCTTGCCCACGCCGGTCTCGCCCAGCAGCAGCACCGTCACGTTGCTGGCGGCCGCACGCTGCAGCAGGCCCCACGCCGCGCGAAAGCCGGGCGAGGTGCCGACCAGGTCGGCCGGCGTAGCCGCCCCGCCCTGCAGCGCGCGCAGGTGCTCGACCTCGCTCTGCAAGGCGATCAGGGTCTCGATCACGGGGTCGGGCTGGTACAGCGCCAGCGCCTCTGCGCCGTCTTCCCAGGCTTCCACCGGCTTGCCGACGATGCGGCAATGCGGGTGCCCGCAGGCAATGCACTCGACCTCGCGATACAGGATGGTGCGACCCATCAGCGCCGAGGTGTAGCCAGTGGCATAGCCGATCTGCATCCAGCAGGCAGGCTGGTCGACGATGCCGAACAGCTGCCGGTGCACGTCTCCCTCGAACGAGTCTTCCCACAGGAACTCGCCGTCGTAGATGCCGGCGGCGATGTCGATATCGACCTTGACCGGCGTGACCCGCACCACCCCCTCGATGGTATGCAGGCAAGGGCCGATCTCGAGCTGGCCGAAGTCGCTGTGGCCCGCGCGCAGTTTCCTGGCCACTTCGGCATCGCGCATGCCCGAATGAAAGCCCATGCGCGTGAACAGCCCGCGCGCGCGCTCCATGCCCAGGGTGTCCACCAGTTCCTTGCGCAGCGCGGCCAGCGCTGCGGTGTGGATCAGGATCATGCGCTGCTCGTCCAGCCAGATCGCGCCCTCCTCCATGGCGAAGCGCAGGCGGCGGGCAAGATCGGCCAGGCCATCGCGCATGGTGGCCGAGAACTTGTCGGTTGAACTGCTCATTGTCTCCCCTCAGTGCCGGCGGATGATCCGCTCGAATGTGCCTTTCGGCTGGCATGCTACGCACATTATGTGCCAGGGAGAAAGAGATGGCGCGCCAGCGCCGCCGGTGCGCGCGGCGCTGGATGCGCCCCGCTGCGGGTCGCCGGCGACCATGAGCTATCGCGACGTTGACACCTCGCTGGTATGGCCGCGCACGGTGGCGTGGGGATGCAGCGGCGCCAATGGACGGCGTCAGGTTCCAGTAAACCGTGGCTTGCGCTTTTCCTGCCAGGCCAGCGCACCTTCGCGGATATCCTGCGAGCCATTGGCCGCGCCGATGTCGGCGGCCAGTGCCGCGGCATCCAGCGTGCCGCGGCTGAAGGCGTTCAAATGCCGCTTCATGCCCTGCACCGCCAGCGGCGCTAGGCCGGCCACCGTTTCGCTGATTTGCTCCGCGCGTTCGCGCAGGCGCTCGGCGGGCAGCAGCTCGGTCAGGAAGCCGCAGCGAAACATCTCGTCGGCATCGATGCGCTCGGCAGTCAGGAACAGGCGCTTGGCATGGTTCAGCCCCAGCCGGCTGACATAGCGTTCCATGCCGCGCTGGTAGAAATGCAGGCCCAGCCGCGCCGCGGGCATGAACATGTCGGCCGCATGGGTGCCGAGCCGGAAGTCGCAGGCGAGCGCCAGGTCGGTGCCGCCGCCGTAGACGCCGCCGTGGATCTCGGCAATGGTGACGGCGCGGCAGTCTTCCATCGCGTTGACCAGGGTCTCGAAACCTGCGCCGCGCTGGCCGGCCGCGAGCCGGCCGATATCGAAGCCGCTGCAGAAGTACTTTCCGCTGCTGCGCAGGCGCAGCACGCGCACGTCGCTGGCATTGACCGCCTCGACCTGCCGCTGCAGTTCTGCCAGGTCGTCCGGCCCCAGGCGGTTGGCCACTTCCGGGCGGCGCAAGGTGATCGTGGCGACATGACCGGCAATGTCGAGCGAAGGCAGGGAACCATCAGTCTGCATGGGCAATTCTCCAGTAAGGATCTTCAGGGATTAGTTGTGGCCGGCGCCCGGCGCGCCACGGCGGGCCAGCGCGATGTCGAAGCGTTCCAGCCGCGCCTGCGCAAATGCGGGCCGGGCCTGCGCGCGCTGCCACCACGCAGCCACGGCCGGCGTCGACGTTAGCGCGGCGGGCGCCAGTTCGGCGATGCGCGCGATGAAAGGCGTCGCGGCGATATCGGCCAGCGTATAGCGCGCGCCGAAGAGCCAGTCGCCATCGGCCAGCATCGCTTCCATCTTCGGCAGCAGCAACAGCAGCGCCTCGAGCGCGCGGCGTTTCTCCGCTTCGGTATAGGGCTGGCGCGCGATGCGCAGCCATGCGTCGCGGCGCTCGGCGGTGGGGACGCGCGCCAGCCGCTCGGCCAGCGTGGCATCGCTCCATTGCGCGGCAACCGGCTGCAGCGCGAGGCTCCAGTTCAGCACCAGCAGGTTCGGCAGCGCCTTCTCGTCGGTCCAGCGCACGAAGTTGCGCATCACCGCGCGCTGGTAGGGCTCATCGGGCCGCAATGCCGGCAACGGGCAGATCTCGTCCAGGTATTCGCAAATCGTGCCGCTCTCGTGGAGGAAGCGGCCATCGTCCAGCACCAGTGCCGGCACCACGCCGTTGGGGTTCATCGCCAGGAACGCGGGCGTGTGCTGTTCCTGCGCCGCCAGGTCGACCGGCACGCTGTCGTAGTCGATGCCCTTCTCGGCCAGGCACAAGCGCACCCGGCGCGACACGCTCGACAACCAGCCATGGAACAGTTTCATGTTGTGCTCGCCCGATTCAGGGGATCAGCACGGCTGAACCCGTGGTGGCGCGGCTTTCCAGGTCGCGGTGCGCATCGCGCACGGCGGCCAGCGGGTAGCGGTGCGTGACTTCCAGCCGCAGTCGCCCGGCCGCAACGGCGTCGAACAAGGTGGCCGCGGCAGCAGCCAGCGCCTGAGGGCTGGCGATATAGGTACGCAGCGTCGGCCGCGACACGATCAGCGAGCGCGCGTGCAGCAGCTGCAGGTCGAAGGCCTCGACGTCGCCCGACGCGGTGCCGTAGTTGATGGCCATGCCGCACGGCCGCAGGCACTGCAGCGACGGCACGAACACGTCCTTGCCAACGGCGTCGTAGACCACGGCCACGCCCGCGCCACCGGTCAGCGCCAGCACAGCATCGACGAACTCGGTCTCACGGTAGTTGATGACATGGTGGCAGCCGTGTGCCAGCGCCACCGCTCGCTTGGCCTCGCTGCCCACGGTTCCGACCACGGTCGCCCCCAGCGCGCGCGCCCATTGCGACAGCAGCACGCCCATGCCGCCCGCCGCCGCATGCACGAGCACCACGTCGCCCGGCTGCACGACATAGAGCCGGCGCAGCAGGTATTCGGCAGTCAGGCCGCGCAGCAGCGTGGCGCCGGCCACCTCCGCGGAAATCGCGTCGGGCAAGGGCACGAGCCGGCCCGCCGGCACGTTGCGGACCACCTGGTACGCCCCCGGATGCATGCAGGCCACCCGCTGGCCCACCTCGAAGCCGTCCACGCCGGGCCCGATCGCCACGACCTCGCCGGCGCCGACCGAGCCCAGCGTGACAGGGAACGGCGCCGCGGCGTGAGGGCCATGCGCGCCTTTGCGCTGGTAGATGTCGGCGAAGTTCAGGCCGATGGCTGACTGGCGCAGCTGGATCTCGCCCTGGGCCGGCGGCGGAACCTCTACCCGGCAGGGCTCCAGCACGTCCGGGTCCCCGGTCCTGTTAATACAGATAGCATCTGTCAGCATACAAATCCTGAAGGCTTTCCATGATCGGCGTCAGTCCCGTGCTCGCTGATGTTGGCGTCAATTGCAACGCACTCCGAGCGATTCAGCGGGCAATGTGCGGCGGCTCTGCTCGCTGCTGGGTCCACGAACACCCACACAGCCTACGTGATCCCACGATGCTTCGCATCATGGAAAGTCCGTATACGTATTTTTATACCTATTATTTGTATACTCAAGCCGATTCACTTGCCAAGGATTGCCATGAACTCTTTCCCACCCGGCATCGACCCCGGCGCTTCCGGCGCCGCGTGCGCCGACCTGCCGCTGTCGGGTCTCACCGTGCTGGACCTGTCCATCGCCCGCGCCGGTCCCGCCGCCGTGCGCCTGCTGTCGGACTGGGGCGCCGACGTGATCCGCGTCGAGCCGCCGCCGCCACAGGACCGCGGCTCGGTGACCGGGCGCCGGCGTGGCTCGGACGAGCAGAACCTGCACCGCAACAAGCGCAGCCTGTGCCTGGACCTGAAGACCCCGCAGGGCGCCGAGGTGCTGGCGCGACTGGTGCAGCGCTCCGACGTGGTGGTGGAAAACTTCCGCTCGGTGGTCAAGGAACGCCTGGGGCTGACCTACGCTCATCTGAGCGCGATCAACCCGCGCGTGATCCTGGCCAGCATCTCGGGCTTTGGCCAGGACGGGCCTTACTGCGAGCGTCCGGGTCTAGACCAGATCGTGCAGGGCATGTCGGGGCTGAGCTCCGTCACCGGCGAGCCCGGCCAGGGGCCGCTGCGCGTCGGCATCGCCATCTCCGACACCACGGCCGGCATGTTCCTGGGCCAGGGCATCCTGCTGGCGCTGTTGCACCGCGCGCGCACCGGCCGCGGGCAATGGGTGCATACCTCGCTGATCGAGGGCATGCTGAACAAGCTGGATTTCCAGGCCACCCGCTACACGGTGGACGGCGAAGTGCCGACCCAGCAAGGCAACGCGCACCCGACGCTGGTGCCGATGGGCACCTACCGCTGCCGCGACGGCGTGGTCAATATTGCCGCCAGCACCGACCGCATGTGGGCCAACTTCTGCCGCACCGTCGAGGCCGGCTGGCTGCTGGACGATCCCGCCTTCCAGACCGCCGCAGGCCGCGCCGCCGAGCGCCGGCGGCTGGACGCCGCGATCAACCAGTGCACCGCCGCGTTCACCGCCGCAGAACTGACCGCGCGCCTGAATGCGGCCGGCGTGCCGTGCGGCCCGGTGCTCGATATCGGCCAGGCCTTCGAGGACGCGCAAGTGCGCCACCTGCGCATGACCCGGCCCGCCGAGCATCCCGTGCTGGGGCCGCTTGCGCTGCTGCGCTCGCCGATCAACCTGTCGGCGGCACCTCACCCGGAACGGTTTGCCCGCGCCGCGCCCGATCCGGGCGAGCACACCGACGAGATCCTGCGCGGGCTGGGCTACGACGACGCCGGCATCGCCGCCTTGCGCGAAGCCAGCGTGGCGTCCTGAACACCGCCCGACACCGCAGCGGCAGCGACTACAACAAGGAGACAACCATGAACCATGCTCTCGGGCGCGTTGCCATCGGCGCGACCCTCGCCACCCTGGCGGCCTTGCCGGGCATCGCCGGCGCGCAGGAATATCCGACCCGGCCGATCCGCCTGCTGGTGGGCTACACGCCGGCCGGCGCCGCCGACTTCGTCGCCCGCGTCTTCGGCGAAGCGCTGTCCAGGGAACTGGGCCAGACCGTGGTGGTGGACAACAAGCCCGGCGCCGGCAGCACGCTCGCCTCCGCAGCGCTGGCTCAGGCCGCGCCGGACGGCTACACGCTGGGACTGGCCACGGCCACGCTGTACGGCATCGACCAGCAGTTGTACAAGGCCCGCTACAAGGCGACCGACTTCACCCCGGTAACGCGGCTGACGGTGTCGCCGCTGATCCTGGCTGTCAACAAGAACCTGAACGTCGGCGACGTCAAGACGCTGGTGGCCAAGGCGCGCGCGCAGCCGGGCAAGTTCAACTATTCGTCGTCCGGCATCGGCGGCTCGCCGCATATCGCCGCGCTGCAGTTTGAAAAGGCCACGGGGGCCAAGATGACACACGTGCCCTACAAGGGCGGCGCCCCGGCGCTGCAGGCCGTGGCCGCGGGCGAGGTGGAATTGTCATTCGGCACCGCGGCGTCGGTACTGCCGCTGGGCACGCAAGGCGTGGTGAAGATGATCGGCGTGACCACGCCCAAGCCGTCGGCGGTGGCGCCGGGCCTGCCCGCGCTGGCGGAGATGGGCCTGCCGGGCTTTGACTTTACTTTCTGGTTTGGACTATTCGGGCCGGCCGGACTGCCCGACGGCATCCGCGACAAGCTCTTCGCCGCCGCGACCAAGGTGATGGCCGACCCGCAATTGCGCGCCAAGCTGGCCGGCAACGGCAGCGAGGTGTCGACTTCGGCGTCGCCCGCGGAGTTCGGCAAATGGGCCGCAGCCGACGGCAAGTCGGCGGTGACGCGCATCGAGCAGGCTGGCGTCAAGCTGGACTAAGCCCGCCGGTCGGCCGGAACTAGCGGCGGCCGCGGCGGCCGCCGCCTTCGTCGTCGGGCATGGCGGCGATCATGTCCGCATAAACGTCGCCGCCGGTGGCGATATGCCGGACCATGGCAGCCGCGGCATCGTCCTCGTTGCCGCGCACGATCGCGCCCATCACCGCCTCATGCTCGGCCAGGGAAGCCAGGATGCGGGCCGGCTTCTCGAAGCGCAGGTCGCGCATGCCGCGCATGCGCGCGCGCATGGTGCGGATCTGCCGCGACAGGATGTCGTTGCAGCAGGCCGCGTAGATGACGTCATGGAAGGCATCGTTGGCTTCGCGGTAGCGATCGGAATCGCCACGCTCCGCCGCCGCGCGGCATGCATCGAACGCCTCCTGCAGCGACGTGCGCTGCGCCGCGGAGATGCGCCGCGCCGCCAGCCGGGCCGCCAGCGATTCCAGCTGCACCAGGATCTCGTTCATCGCCACGTACTCGCGCAGCGTGATCGAAGAAACGATCGCGCCCTGGCGCGGCACCAGGTCCACCAGGCCGGCCGACTCCAGCTGGATCAGCGCCTCGCGCACCGGGGTGCGCGACACGCCGAAACGCGCCAGCAATTGCTGCTCTTCCAGCTGCGTGCCGCTGGGTAGTTTTCCGGAAAGAATCTCCTGCTCGATCGCGGCGCGGATGGTTTCGGACAGGCTCTTCTTTTCTTCGGACATGGACAGCAGCTACGCAGGAACAGGGAAAGGGGATTCTAACCTGCCCTGCGTATTCACAGGCTGCCGTTGTGTGCACAAGGCTGGCGCCCGGCCCGGGCGCCAGCACCGTTCCGCCCGCTAAGCCAGCATCCGCACCTGCGGCTCGCGGTCCCATTGCCGGGTCTTGGCCGCGGCGATGAACCGTGCCGGGTCGCTGGCCGGCACGATGCCGTTGTCCGGCTTCAGGTTGGCGTGCGTGAGCAATACCTCGCCGCCGGCATCGGCCGCGATTGCCTTCAGGTGCGCATAGGCAAAGCAGACGAAGTCCAGCGCCGCGCTCTCCTGTACCAGCATGGTGGCGGCATCGGCACCAAGGATCACGGCCACGGCATCGAACATCACCGAAGGCGTCCCGGCCAGCTGCCCATCCGCCGGCAGCTTCGACCCATCGGCCAGCACCGCCCCGCCGACCTTGGGCGCAACGATCTTCACCGTGGCGCCGGCGGCGCTGGCCGCCTGGCGGATCGCCTCGACAGCGGCGCCGTCGGAGCCGTCGGCGACCAGGATGCCGATCTCGCGCCCCTGCAGCGTGTCTTTCATCTTGCCGATGATCTGCAGCGCCGGCGATGGCGGCAGGTCCTGCACCGGCGCGGCGGTGGGCAGCGGCTCGGGCACCTGGTCCAGCGCCAGGCCGTCAGCCACGCGCCGGCCCAGGTCCGGGTCGATATTGAGCAGGTGGGCCACCATGCGCTCGCGCACATGCACGTGCTCGACTTTCGACAGCTCGAATACCAGCGCCGAGGCGATATGCGCCTGCTCGGCGCGGGTCTGGCTGCGGTAGAACAGGCGCGCCTGGCTGTAGTGGTCGGCGAAGGTCTCGGCGCGGATGCGGCCCTTGTCGCCCTGTTCGGGCACCAGGGCGTGGCGGAAGCCCAGGTCGGGCGCCTCGCGCGGCGAGTCGTCGGACAGCGAGTTGGGCTCGTAGGCCACGCGTCCCTTGGGCCGCTGCATCTGCATATGGCCGTCGCGCTGGTGGTTGGCGAACGGGCACTTGGGCGCGTTCACCGGAATCTGGTTGAAGTTGGGACCGCCGAGGCGCAGCAGTTGCGTATCGAGGTACGAGAACAAGCGGCCCAGCAGCAGCGGATCGTTGGAGAAATCGATGCCGCGCACGATATTGGCGGGGCAGAACGCCACCTGCTCGGTTTCGGCAAAGAAGTTGTCGGGCCAGCGGTCCAGCACCATGCGGCCGATGATCTTCAGCGGCACGGTCTCTTCCGGGATGATCTTGGTCGCATCGAGATGGTCGAACGGGAACTTCGCGGCATCGTCCTCCGTGAACAGCTGCACGCCCAGCTCCCATTCCGGGAAGTTGCCGGACTGGATCGCATTGAACATGTCGCGGCGATGGAAGTCCGGATCGGCGCCGGCGATCTTGACGGCCTCGTCCCACACCGTGGACTGCAGCCCCAGCTTCGGGCGCCAGTGGAACTTGACGAAAGTGGACCGGCCCTGGTCGTCTAGCAGGCGGAAGCTGTGCACGCCGAAGCCCTCGATCATGCGCAGCGAGCGCGGGATGGTGCGGTCCGACATGATCCACATGACCATATGCATCGACTCCGGCGTCAGCGAGATGAAGTCCCAGAAGGTGTCGTGCGCGGTGGCCGCCTGCGGGAACGCGCGGTCGGGCTCCATCTTGACCGCGTGGACCACGTCGGGGAACTTGATCGCGTCCTGGATGAAGAACACCGGGATGTTGTTGCCGACCAGGTCCCAGTTGCCTTCCTTGGTATAGAACTTGACCGCGAAGCCGCGCACGTCGCGCGGCGTGTCGATCGAACCCGCGCCGCCGGCCACGGTGGAGAAGCGCGCAAACACCGGCGTCTTGACGCCGACCTCGGTCAGGATGCTGGCGGTGGTGAATTGCGCCAGCGAATCGGTCAGCTCGAAATAGCCGTGTGCCGCGGTGCCGCGCGCATGGACGATCCGCTCGGGAATGCGCTCATGGTCGAAATGTGTAATTTTTTCACGGAGGATGAAATCTTCGAGCAGGGTCGGGCCGCGCGGATTGGCCTTGAGCGAGTTCTGGTTGTCCGCGATGGGCGCGCCCTGGTTGGTGGTCAGCGGGACATGCGTGCCGCCGGCAACCTGGTGCAGCTCTCCGCCTGCGCCGCGCTGGGCGTCGCCATAGCCGGCCGGAGCGCCGTTGATACCGGCGGCGGATGTGGTGTTTGACGTGGGCTTGGCCTTGGCGTCGGACGTGTCGGGCATAGCGATCTCCTGTATCGGGTTGAACGATGAACGGCTGCAACCCGGCAGTGCCTGCAATTGCCACGCCTGCTTGCTGACACTTTTGGTTACAAAGGCAAAGTACCGAAAGTGCGCGCTGTCAAACATCTGACATTTGATCCGTCAACAATCGCCCGCAGTCGCGACAAGCCACGGCCATTTACTCAGCATCCGGCCGGATCCGCGCTTGTCATCCGCCGCGGCGGAAGTCCGATGCGTGCAGCCGTCTGTCGGCGCAACGGGCGCGGCCATCGTTCTCTCCCTCAACCAGAAGAAAAGGCCCTGCACCAATGAGACCCACCTTGCTGTTGCATTCCGCCCGGCCATGGCTGGCGGCCGGCTCCCTGACCCTGGCATTGATGCTTGCCGCCTGCGGCGGCGACGACTCCCCCGGCGCGGCAGGCGGCACGCTGCAGCCCGGCGCCGCCAACGGCAACGCGCCGGACGCGGCTGGCAAGCCCGGACACACCGACAAGCCTGGCAACTGCAGGACGCGTTGCGCCCCCTGATGTGCCCCCCTGATGTGCCCCCCTGACGTGCCCATGATGCGGGCCGCTTTCCGATCCAGCGACAGAACGACCCACCCCACGCCATGACCTTCAATCCGTCCAAGCGACAGTTCCTCAAGACCAGCCTTGGCACCGGCGCCGCCGCCGCGGTGCTGGCCAGCTTTCCGCCCAGCATCCGCCGCGCGCTGGCGATCGAGGCCAACAACGCCACCGGCACCATCCAGGACGTCAAGCACGTCGTGATGGTGATGCTGGAAAACCGCTCGTTCGACAACTACTTCGGCACTTTCAAGGGCGTGCGCGGCTACGGCGACCGCTTTGCGATCCCGCTGCCGAATGGCAAGAACGCGTTCTACCAGACCGATGCCAACGGCAATACGCTGACGCCCTACCACCTCGACGAAACCCAGGGCAACGCGCAGCGCGCCGGCGGCACGCCGCATACCTGGCCCGATGCGCAGGCCGCCTGGGACCACGGCCGCATGGACCGCTGGCCGGTGGCCAAGAAGGCGCTGTCGATGGGCTACTACGACAACGCCGAGATCCCGTTCCAGCGCGCGCTGGCCGACGCCTTCACGCTGTGCGACGCGTACCACTGCGCGATGCACACCGGCACCATCCCCAACCGCCTGTTCTACTGGACCGGCAGCAACGGTCCCACCGGCGACAACGTCGCGGTGATGATCAACGAGTTCAACGCCGGTGCCGACGTGGGCCCGTCCACCGAGGGCTGGACCTGGAAGACCTACGCCGACCGCCTGCAAGGCGCGGGCGTGAGCTGGAAGGTCTACCAGAACGTGCCGGACAACTACGGCTGCAACCAGATGATGAGCTTCCGGCACTGGCGCGCCGAGATGGAAAAGATGCCGGAAGGACGCAAGCTGTCCAACACCGCCGGCACCGGCGTCAATCCGCCCTACAACCCGGATATCGACGACCAGTACAGCGCGCTGGCCAAGGGCTTCTGCAACACCATGCCCGACGGCGGCTTCCTGCAGTCGCTGCGCGACGACGTGCTCAACGGCCGGTTGCCCGAGGTGTCATGGATCATCCCGCCGGCCGAGTTCAGCGAGCACCCCGGCCCGTCCAGCCCGGCCAAGGGTGGCTGGTACGTGCAGGCCATCCTCGATGCGCTGACGGCATCGCCGGAGGTCTGGAGCAAGACCGTGCTGCTGATCAACTTCGACGAGAACGACGGCTTCTTCGACCACAGCCCGCCGCCGACGGCGCCGTCGCGCAACCCGGACGGCACGCTGGCCGGCAAGTCGACGCTGGACGATGCGCAGATGGCCTACGAGTACTTCAACTACCCGCCCGCCACGCCCAGGCAGCCGCCGCAGGATGGCAAGCCGTTCGGGCCGGGGCCGCGCGTGCCGCTGTGGGTGGTGTCGCCGTGGAGCCGCGGTGGCTGGGTCAACTCCGAGGTGTTCGACCACACCTCGGTGCTGCGCTTCCTGGAAGCGCGCTTCGGCGTGATGGAGCCGCAGATCAGCGCCTACCGCCGCGCCGTTTGCGGCGACCTGACCAGCGCCTTCAACTTCGCCACGCCCAACAGCGAGACGCTGCCCGTGCTGGCGGGGCGCACCACGCGCGCCGACGCCACCAGCCTGACCGCCTGGCAGCAGACGCAGCCCGCCATCCCGGTGCCGGCCACGCCGGCGCTGCCGGCACAGGCCACCGGCTCGCGCCCGTCGCGCAAGCTGCCGTATGAACTGCATACCAGCGCGCGCGTCGATGCCGCATCGCGCACCGTGCGCCTGCTGTTCGCCAACGGCAGCGCGCACCAGGCCGGCGCGGTGTTCCATGTCTACGACAAGCTGCACCTGGACCGCATCCCGCGCCGCTACGTGGTCGAGGCCGGCAAGGCGCTGGACGATGCGTGGGATGTCAACGCCGACGGTGGCAAGTACGACCTGTGGGTGCTCGGCCCCAACGGCTACCACCGCGCCTTCACCGGCGACCTCAACGAGGCGGCGACCACGTCCACCGAAATCCAGGTCTGCTACAACCCCTGCAAGAAGCCGACGGTCCAGGTCAAGCTGCATAACGACGGCGATGCCGACGTGACGTTCACCGTCAAGGCGCTGGCCTATCGCGACGATGGTCCGTGGACGCAGCGGGTCAAGCGGGGCAAGGTGGAAACGCTGGAATGGCCGGTGGCGGAAAGCGGCAACTGGTACGACTTCGTCGTTAGCTGCGAGGCCAGCCCGGCATTTACGCGCCGCTTTGCCGGGCGCATGGAGACCGGCGAGGATACCGTCAGCGATCCCGCGATGGGTGTGATCTGACGGCCTGGCAGTAAGCGGCGCGAGGCGCCGGCCGCTCTGCCCGCAAGGCCAGGGCTGTTTCGTCCGCAAGGAACGAAACAGCCCGTCGTTCTCGTTGATGCGAGACTGCCTTGCCCCCGCTCCCCCTCGTTATTCCTCCTGGAACGCCTCTTCGCGCTTGGCCTTGATCGACGGCAGCGCCACCACCGCCACCAGCGCCGCCGCGGCCACCAGCAGGCCCAGCGACAGCGGACGCGAGGTAAACACCGAGAAATCCCCGCGCGACAGCAGCAAGGTGCGGCGGAAGTTCTCTTCCATCATCGGCCCCAGCACGAAGCCCAGCAGCAGCGGCGCCGGCTCGCAGCGCAGCTTGTGGAAGACATAGCCGATCAGGCCGCAGCTGGCCGCGGCAAAGACGTCGAACACCGTGTTGTTGACCGAGTAGACGCCGATGCTGCAGAACACCAGGATGGCCGGGTACAGGAAGCGGTAAGGCACCGTCAGCAGCTTCACCCATACCCCGATCAGCGGCAGGTTCAGCACCACCAGCATCAGGTTGCCGATCCACATCGACGCGATCAGGCCCCAGAACAGCGCCGGATTGCTGCTCATGACCTGCGGGCCGGGCTGGATGTTGTGGATGGTCATCGCCCCCACCATCAGCGCCATCACCGCGTTGGGCGGAATGCCCAGCGTCAGCAGCGGGATGAACGAGGTCTGCGCCGCGGCGTTGTTGGCCGATTCCGGACCGGCCACGCCTTCGATTGCGCCCTTGCCGAATTCTTCCGGGTATTTCGACGCCTTCTTCTCCAGCGAGTACGCCGCGAACGAAGCCAGCGAGGCGCCGCCGCCCGGCAGGATGCCCAGCGACGAACCGAGTGCGGTGCCGCGCAGCACCGCCGGAATCATGCGCCTGAAATCTTCCCGGGTCGGGAACAGGTTGGTGACGCGGTCGGTGAAGGTCTCGCGGTGCTCCTTCTGCTCCAGGTTGGCGATGATCTCGGCAAAGCCGAACAGGCCCATCGCCAGCGCGGTGATGCTGATACCGTCGGTCAGCTCCGGCACGTCGAACGAGAAGCGCGCGGCGCCCGAGTTCACGTCGGTGCCGACCAGGCCCAGCAACAGCCCCAGCACGATCATCGCCACCGCCTTGACCAGCGAGCCCGAGGCCAGCACCACCGCACCGATCAGGCCCAGCACCATCAGCGAGAAATACTCGGCGGGGCCGAACTTGAACGCCAGCTCCGACAGCGGCGTGGCGAAAGCGGCCAGGATCAGCGTGGCCACGCTGCCGGCAAAGAACGAGCCCAGCCCGGCGGTGGCCAGCGCCACCCCGGCGCGTCCGCGCCGTGCCATCTGGTAGCCGTCCAGCGTGGTCACTACCGCCGACGACTCACCGGGCAGGTTCACCAGGATGGCGGTGGTAGAGCCGCCGTACTGCGCACCGTAATAGATGCCCGCCAGCATGATCAGCGCGGCCACCGGCGGCAGCGTGTAGGTGATCGGCAGCAGCATGGCGATGGTGGCCAGCGGCCCCAGCCCCGGCAGCACCCCGATCAGCGTGCCCAGCACGCAGCCCAGGAAGGCATAGGCCAGGTTCTGCAGCGAGAGCGCGGTGGAAAACCCCAACGCAAGATGACTCAGCAACTCCATCCGATATCCCCTAGTTGACGAAAGCGGCCGGCCACACCGGCATCTGCAGGTTGATGCCGTAGACAAAGGCCACGGTGCTGATCAGCACCAGGATCGCGGCGTTGAGGATTGCGCCCTTCCAGGTGAACTCATGGCTGGCCATCGACGACACCAGCACCAGCGCCAGCACCGACAGCACCATCCCTAGCGGCTTGAGCACCAGCCCGAACAGCACCACCGATCCCAGGATCCACAGCAGCGTCTTGATGTCCCAGCGCGCCATGCGGTCTTCTTCGCTCTTGTGCGACAGGGATCCGGCGGCGACCACGGCGCCCAGCAGCGCCAGCACGATGCCAAGCCAGAACGGGAAATAGCCGGGTCCCATCCTGGCGGCGGTGCCCATCGAATAGCCGCGGGCAACGAAGGAAAAACTGAGGCCAAGGATGATGAACATCAGGCCGGAATAGAAGTCGGTTTGCTTGCGTATGCGCATGCAGGCTCCTTGAAGCGGGGGGCGACGCGACGACACCAACGGGTGGCGTCGGCTTCGGGAGTTCCGAACAATACATCATGTTGTGATATATTTTTCGGCCGGCAAGGGTTATTCCCTACGAATCGGTCGCAGGTTCAGTGCGCGGGTTGGCCATGGCGGCTGGCTTGCCGCTGGCGCCGGCAATGGCGTGCAGGGTGAAGGTGGGGAACGAAAGTCGGCGCGCGAGGTCGGCCTGTGGCCGGACGATGGAATGCGGGTCAGGGCCTACAGGGCGCTGGCTGCGCCCCGCCGGACAAGCGGACGCCCGACCTGCGCTGGCGCGCCGCGGCTTATGCCTTGCGCCAGACCGGCGAGGCCGACACCGCCACCTTGCGCGGCAGGATGCCCTGCGCGGCAAAGGCGTCGGCAATGCGCTGCTGCTCGGCCAGCGCGGCCGCGTCGACCGTGCGTACGGCGTAACTGCGCCGCGCGTTCGCGGCCTCCACGGTGGCGGCATCCAGGCCGATCAGCGGCGCGTGCCAGCGCGCGGCCTCGGCGGGGTTGCGCTTGACCCAGTCGCCCGCGTCGCGCAGCGCGTCGAACACCACCTCGAGCACCTCGGCATGCGTGCGTGCGAACGGCGTGGCCGCCAGATAGAAGCGGCGATAGCTCGACAGCCCTTCGCCATCGCGCAGCACGCGCGCATTGGACTGGCGCTGCACCGCCGCCAGGAACGGGTCCCAGATCACCCACGCCGCCACGCTGCCGCGCTCGAACGCGGCGCGCGCATCGGCGGGACTCAGGTAGGCCGGCTCGATATCGCGAATCGACAGTCCCGCGCGCGCCAGCGCCTCGAGCACCAGGTAATGCGCGCCTGCCCCCTTGGCGAACGCCACGCGCTGGCCCTTGAGCTGGGCCACTTCGCGGATCGGCGAATCGGCGCGCACCACGATCGCCTGCGCCTGCGGCGACGGGGTCTCGGTCGCGTAATACGTCAGCGACGCGCCGGCGGCCAGCGCGAACGGCGGCACCGCGTCGGCGACGTCGGCACTGAGGTCGATGTTGCCGAGGTTCAGCGCCTCCAGCAGCGGCAGGCCGGAGGTGAACTCATACCACTGCACCGCCACGCCCCTGGGTGCCAGCGCCTTCTCCAGCGTCTGCCGCGATTTCAGCAGGATCATCAGCGTGGAAGACTTCTGGTAGCCGATGCGCAATGTCGTCGCGCCCTGGCCCAGGCTGACGCCGGGCAGCGCACTGGCCGCGGCCGCGCCCGCTGCGGCCAGAAGCCAGCGGCGACGGGAATTGTGGGTCGGGGTCATGGCGGTGCTCCGGATAGGCAAATCGGAGCGCCAGCTTAGTCGCGGAACCGGGCCGAGCCAACGAAGATTGTCGCCGATGCTTATGCGGCGGCTATCATCCGGGATTCCCGTGCCACTCCCGCATCTGACACCATGAACCTGTCCGCCGGCATCCCCATCCTCCGCATCTTCTCCGTCGACAAGGCCATGGAGTTCTACCAGGACTTCCTCGGCTTCAAGCTCGACTGGGAGCATCGCTTCGAAGACGGGTTGCCGCTGTACGCGCAGGTCAGTCGCAGCGGCCTGACGCTGCATCTGAGCGAGCACCATGGCGATGCCACGCCGGGGTCGACCGTGTTCGTGCCGGTGGAGGATATCGATGCGCTGCACCGGGAGCTGTCCGCCAGGGACTATCCGTACGCCAGGCCCGGTGTGGAGGACGTGGGCTGGGGCCGGATGCTGCAGGTGGCCGATCCGTTCGGTAACCGGCTGCGGTTCTGCCAGGTGACAGAGGATTAGCGCGACTCGATCCCATCGCCCAGTTTCGCCGTGCCGCGCCCCGCCGGCCGCGCCACTGCCCGGGGCGTGTAAACTGCTGCCTTTTTCCAATCCAGCGGAATGTTACAAGTGCCCCGGCGCACAGGCTTGAGCGGACCCACGCTGGTCCGCCTGCTGGCCCGCCTGACCGACGCCGACGCCCCCGCCCCCGCAAGCTCGCTTTCCAGCCAGCTGAGCCAATGGCTTGGATGGGCGGATGCGATCGCGCTGTCTTCTGCGCTGAAGGCCCATGCCCCGGCCATGCCGGCCCCGGCAAGTGCCGGCGGCAGCACCGAAGCGCAGGAAAGCGCGCGCGTGCGCGCCCGGCTGGTGGATGCGATTGCCGAAGACACGGCGCCGGCAGCGCGGCGGCGCGGGCCGGCGCGACCGTCGGCGCTGCCCGACCCGGTCGATGCGCAGGTCGACTACGCGGTCCATCGCCAGCGTTACCAGACGCTGCAGCAGGCCATGGAAACCGCCATCGGCAACGTGCGCGGACGCCTGCGCGCCGCGCTGTCGGCCCGCACGCCGGCGCTGGCCAAGCTGGCGATGGTCGACGCGGTGATGGAGCGCGTACTCGGCGCGCGCGAGCAGAGCCTGCTGGGCGCGGTGCCGAGCCTGCTGGAGCCGCACTTCCAGCGCCTGCGCCAGGCCGAGGCCGCGGCGCTGGAGACACAGGCGCAGGCGCCGGCACAAGCCGCGGCGGCGCGTCCCGGCGCATGGCTGGGCGTGTTCCGCAAGGATATGCAGAGCGTGCTGCTCGCCGAACTCGAGATCCGCTGGCAGCCCGTCGAAGGCCTGCTGGCGGCGCTGCAAGACAGCTAACCCGGACATCATGACCCGATACCTCTCCCATATTGTTGCGTTCCTGGCGGGCCTGGCGGTCGTCTGCTGGATTGGCGCGGGCTATGCCGGCACCAATTTCCTCGCGCTCGTCGTCACCCTGCTGATCGGCGGCTTCTACATCGGCGGCGCGCTGGAACTGCTGCCCTACCGCCAGGCCACGGCCACGCTAACGCACGCGCTGGCCGGCCTGGCCGAAGCGCCAGCCAGCCTGGGCGGCTGGCTGGAACGCCTGCACCCGAGCCTGCGCGACAGCGTGCGGCTGCGCGTCGAAGGCGAGCGCGTCGGCCTGCCCGGCCCCGCGCTGACGCCCTACCTGGTCGGGCTGCTGGTGCTGCTGGGCATGCTGGGCACGTTCCTCGGCATGGTGGCCACCTTGCGCGGCACCGGCATCGCGCTGGAAGGCGCGACCGACCTGCAGGCGATCCGCGCGTCGCTGGCGGCGCCGGTCAAGGGGCTGGGCTTTGCCTTCGGCACCTCGGTCGCGGGCGTGGCCACCTCGGCCATGCTGGGCCTGCTGTCCGCGCTGTGCCGGCGCGAACGCATCCAGGCCGCGCAGGCGCTCGACGCCCGCATCGCCACCACGCTGCGCAGCTACTCGCGCGGCCATCAGCGCGACCACCAGCGCGACCAGGCCTTGCAGCTGCTGCAGCGCCAGGCCGACGTGATGCCGGCACTGGCCGAACAAATGCAGGCCATGATGCGCGCCATGGCGCAACAGCACGAGGCCCTGGCCGAGCGGCTGGTGGCCAGCCAGGACGCCTTCCACGGCAAGACCGAGGCGGTCTATGCGCGCCTGGCGTCATCGGTCGAGCAATCGCTGAAGGACAGCATCGTCGACAGCGCCCGCGCCGCGGGTGCCGCGATCCAGCCCGCGGTGGACGCGACCATGGCCGGCCTGGCCCGCGAGACCACGGCCCTGCGCGACACCGTCACGCAGGCGGTGCAACAGCATCTGGACGGCGTTTCGAGCCGGTTCGAGCGCGCCACCGCCGGTGTCGCCGATACCTGGAACCAGGCCCTTGCCGGCCACCAGCGCACCAGCGAGGCGCTGGCGGCGGACCTGCGCACTTCGCTCGATGGCTTCAGCCAGACCTTCGAACAACGCTCGGCCAGCTTGCTGGAAGGCGTCGCCAGCCGCTTCGACTCCGTCGCAGCCAGCACCGCCGAAGCCTGGCGCGAGGCGCTGTCGCAACAGCAGCAGGCCGGCGAAAAGCTGGCCGGCGACAACCAGCAGGCGCTGGCCGCCGCCGCGGCAACGTTCGGCGAGCACGCCGCGGCGCTGGTGCGCAGCGTCGACGCCTCGCATGCCGGCCTGCAGGCGCAACTGGCCGCGCAGGACGCGCAGCGCCTGTCGGCCTGGGCCGACACGCTCGCCGGCATGACGGCAACGCTGCGCCAGCAACTGGAACAGCTGAACGCCCACACCGTCAGCCGCCACGACGAAATCAGCGCCACGCTTGCGCAGAACGTGCGCGAGGTCTCGGCGCAGACGCAGGCGCATGCCAGCAGCACGCTGGCCGAGATCGACCGCCTGGTGCAGGCCGCCGCCGAAGCGCCGAAGGCCGCCGTCGCGCTGCAGGCCGAACTGGCGTCGCGCGATGAAGCGCGCTTTGCCGCGTGGACCGAGTCGCTCGGCAGCATCACGGCCACGCTGCGCCAGGAATGGCAGCAGCTGAACGCCCACACGGTCGCACGCCAGGACGAAATCAGCGCGACGCTGGCGCAGCACGTACAAGAGATCTCCGCGCAGACGCAGGCGCATGCCAGCCGCACCCTCGCCGAAATTGACCGGCTGGTGCAGGCCGCCTCGGAAGCGCCGAAGGCCGCGGTCGCGCTGCAGGCCGAACTGGCCGAGCGCGACGAGGCACGCTTCGCCGGCTGGACCGAAACCCTCGGCAGCATCGCCGCGACGCTGCGCCAGCAGTGGGAGCAGTCCAGCACGCACGCCGCCGCGCGCCAGCAGGAAGTCTGCGAGGCGCTGGCACAGACCGCCCGCGCGATCTCGACCGAAACGCAGGCGCACACCAGCACCACCCTGGCCGAGATCGACCGCCTGGTGCAGGCCGCGGCCGAGGCGCCGAAGGCCGCCACCGCGCTGCAGGCGGAACTGGTGGCGCAGGACGCGCAACGCCTGGCCGCGTGGACCGAAACGCTGGGCACCATGGCGGCTTCGCTGCGCGGCGAATGGGAGCAGGCCAGCGCGCACGCCACCGCGCGCCAGCAAGAGATCTGCGAAACGCTGGCCGTCACCGCGCGCGACATGGCGGCGCAGGCCCAGGCCCAGGCCACCGATACCGTCACAGAAGTCTCGCGCCTGCTGCAGGCCGCGAGCGAAGCGCCCCGCGCCGCCGCCGAGGTCATTGCAGAGCTGCGCGAGAAGCTGACCGAGGGCATGGCGCGCGACCACGCCATGCTGGAAGAACGCAGCCGCATGATGGAAACGCTGGGCACGCTGCTTGACGCCGTCAACCACGCCTCCACCGAGCAGCGCACTGCGGTCGATACGCTGGTTGCCACCACCGCCGACCTGCTCGAGCGCGTCGGCGGCCGCTTCACCGACAAGGTCGAGGCCGGGACCGGCAAGCTTGCCGACATCGCCGCGCAGGTCACCGGCAGCGCGGTCGAGGTGGCCAGCCTGGGCGAAGCCTTCGGCGTGGCGGTGCAGCTGTTCAGCGAATCGAACGGCAAGCTGATCGACCACCTGCAGCGCATCGAGGCCGCGCTCGACAAGTCGATGACGCGCAGCGACGAGCAACTGGCCTACTACGTGGCGCAGGCGCGCGAGGTGGTCGACCTGAGCATGCTGTCGCAGAAGCAGATCCTGGAAGACCTGCAGCAGCGGGCAGCCCAGCAGGCACCCGGCGCAGAGGCGGCATGAGAGAAGAACTCGACGCCGGCGTTGAGCCCACCGTGCCGGCCTGGGCGGTCTTCGGCGACCTGATGTCGGTGCTGCTGGGCGCGTTCGTGCTGGTGCTGCTGGGGGTCATCGGCGTGCAGATGGAGCTGTCGGCGCGGCTCGAAGCCGAGGTCAAGCAGCGGCAAGAGGAAGCCCAGCGCCGCGAGACACTGGAAAAGGCCCTGGCCGGCCCGCTCGCCGCCGGCCGCGTGACGCTGGTGAACGGGCGCATCGGCATCAGCGGCAGCGTGCTGTTCGCGCTCAATTCCGCCGAGTTGCAGCCCGAAGGCCGCGACCTGCTCAGGAGCCTGGCCCAGCCGCTGTCGGCCTACCTGCGCAGCCGCGACGAGATCCTGATGGTCAGCGGCTTTACCGACGACCAGCAGGTGCGCGAGGGCAACCGGCGCTTTGCGGACAACTGGGAACTGTCGGCGCAGCGCGCCCTGACCGTGACCCGCACGCTGATCGATGCGGGCATCCCGCCGTCGTCGGTGTTCTCGGCCGCGTTCGGCTCGCAGCAGCCGGTCACGCCGAATGCCGACGCCGCCGGCCGCGCGAAGAACCGGCGCGTGGAAATCTCGCCGGTGCCGCGCGTGACCACCGGCACGGTGAAGGCGCATGGCTGAGCTCGACGCGGCGGCCGCTGCCCGCGCGCAACTCGACGCCTGGCAGGCCGGCGGCGCCGACCGCGCCGACCCGGTGCGCTTCCGCCTGATGCAGGCACTGGCCGCCCGCGCGGCCGCACACGGCGGCGCGGCACGGCAATTGCTGGAGGCGCGCCTGCAGGCGCTGATCGGCGCCTATGCCCCCCTCGTGCCGGGCAATGCCGATCACGCTGGCGAGACCGCTTGCCAGCCCGCGCCAACGCCACCCGTGAGCGCGCTGGGCGCACTGGTCCAGGATTTTGCCGCACGCGCCAGACCCGCCCTCGCGCCGGCTTCGAACGATGCCCGCGCGCGATCGCCGGCACCGGCGCAAGCGGTCGACACGCCGCTGGTCGACACCCTCGCCGACTACTTCCGCGAAACCTGGGCCAGGGTCAGCGTCGAACAGCAGTTCCGCCAGTCGCTGGAGCGCGTGCCGGAGAACGCCGGGCCGCTCAATACCGACCATCTCGTGCATCGCTCGCTGTCGCTGATGCGCGAGACCTCGCCCGAATACCTGCGGCATTTCCTGTCGTATGTCGAGGGCATGGCCTGGCTGGAGCAGTTGAGCGAGGCGGCAGCGGCGCAAAAGGAAGCGGCCCGCGCCGCCGCCAGGAAAAATACCCGCGCCAAGGCCCGCAAGTAGCAGCCGGGCCGCCTCAGTCCAGCCGCACCACCACCTTGCCGAAGGCGCCGCGCTCGAGGTGATCGAGCGCCGCCGGCAGTTCGCCGAAGCCATACGCGCGCTCGACCACGGGGCGCAGCTGCAGCCAGTCGACCGCGCGCACGAGGTCCTGCAATGCGCGCCGGTGCGACACGCCGATCCCCTGCACGGTCACGCGGCCATGCAGCACCGGATAGACGTTGGCACGCAGCTCGTCGCCCTGCAGGTTGCCGATCACCGAGATCCGGCCGCCCTGCGCCAGCACAGCCAGCGAGCGGCCGAAGTTGTCGCCGCCGGCCAGTTCCAGCACATGATCGGCGCCGTGGCCTCCGGTCAGCTCGCGCACCGCGGCGGGCCAGTCCGGCGTGCGGCCGCGATGGATGCCGTGTGCCGCGCCCAGCGCCTGCGCGCGCGCCAGCTTGTCGTCGCTGCCCGACACCACGATCACGCGCGCGCCCTGGGCAAGGGCGATCTGCACGGCGAACAGGGCCACGCCGCCGGTGCCGATCACCACCACGGTATCGCCGGGCCGCGTCACCGTGGCCTCGGCCAGCGCCTGCCATGCCGTCAGGCCGGCGCAGGTCAGCGTGCTGGCCTGCGCGGCGTCGAGCGTGCGCGGCGCCGCCACCAGCGCGTCCTCGGACAGCACCACGTATTCGGACAGCATGCCGGGGCCCGGCACGCCCAGCGGCTTGCTGTGGCGCGGTTGCACGCCATCGAGCCAGCCGCTGAAGAAAGTGCTGATCACCGCGTCGCCCGGAGCAAAGCCGGCAACGCCATCGCCAATGGCCACGACTTCGCCGCGCATGTCCGAGCCCGGCACCAGCGGCGGCTGCACCGGCATGCCCATGCCGTCGTGGAGGATCATCAGGTCGCGGTAGTTCAGCGCCACCGCATGCACCCGCACCAGTACTTCGCCATGCCCCGGCGTGGGTATCGGCGCATCGACGCGATGCAGGTGGTTGCGGCCGAATGCCGAAAGTTGCCAGCGTTGCATGGAGGAAGTCATGGGTGCAGTCCTGTGGGTGGAAAACGGTGAACCCACTATACTGATTCCCCGTCCGATCCATTGGGCAATCGAAGTCCTTCCTGTGTAGCCACCATGGAACCAATCTCGCATGACCGGCTCGCCGGCATCACGGCCTTCGTGGCCGCGGCTGAAGCCGGCAGCTTTGCCCAGGCGGCGGCGCGCCTGGGCCTGACACGCTCGGCCATCGGCAAGGCCATCGCGCGGCTGGAGGCGCGCGTCGGTGCGCGCCTGTTCGTGCGCACCACGCGCAGCCTGGCGCTGACCGACGACGGCCAGGCGTTCTACGAGCGCTGCGCCCAGGCACTGGAAGAACTGGATGCCGCGCAGAACATGCTGGAAGCCGGACGCGGCGCCGTCGCGGGCCGCGTGCGCGTGAGCGCGCCGGTGGTGTTCGGCCGCCATCATGTGGCGCCGCTGCTGCTGCAACTGGCGGAGCGGCATCCGCAACTGCGGCTGGAAGGGAATTTCACCGACCGGCTGGTGGACTTTGCCGACGATGGCATCGACCTGGCGATCCGCAGCGGCCGCCTGCCGGACAGCGACACGCTGGTGGCACGGCCGCTGGGCACGCAGACCATGGTGCTGTGTGCGTCGCCCGACTACCTGCGCCGTCACGGCACGCCGGCGAGCGCTGCCGCACTCCTGTCGCACCAGTGCCTGGTCTACCTGCGCGGCAGCCAGCCCGTCCCCTGGTCACTGGCCGACACCGACGGCAATCCGGTGCGGCCGGAGCTGTCGCACCGGCTCGCCTTCGACGACATCGACACCCTCGCCATGGCGGCGATCCGCGGCGCCGGCGTGGCCAACCTGCCGCTGTGGCTGGTGCGCGCGCCGCTGCACCAGGGCAAGCTGGTGCGCTTGCTGCCGCAGGCCTCGGCCAGCCGCACGCCGTTGCACCTGGTATGGCCGCGCACGCGTTTCCTGCCGCACAAGCTGCGGGTGACGATCGATTTGCTGGTGGCCGCGCTGCCGGCGGCGCTGACGGTGGATTGAAGGCTCGCCGTGCGACGCTGCGATACCGCTACGCCGCCACGGCAAACCCGTAAAGCGCCGCGGCGTTGCGCCAGCGCAGCGCCGCGGACAACGCCGCGTCGTCACCATCCTGCCCTTGCCACCCGGCAAGCTCGCGGCACTCGTCCAGCCGCTGCGGCCCCTCGTGATTGGTCCAGGGCCAGTCGCTGCCCCACAGCAGGCGGTCATCGCCGACGATGTCGCGCCAGCGCTGCGCAAATTGAGGCCAGTGGTGCGGCGATGCCAGCCGGTAGGGCGCGCTGATTTTCACCCACACCTGGCGGCGCGCGCGCACTACCCTGGCGGCATCGAAGACCGCATCCGCGATCCCTGCTGTGCCGGGCCGGCCGAAGTGGTCAAGCACCACTGGCGCGCCGGCATCGCCAAGCGCCGCATCGAGCTGCATCAGCACCATGGCGCCGTGCCCGTTGCCGGTATGGAGCTCGACGTGCCAGCCCAGCGCGGCAATCCTGCGGAACAGCGCGCGCCATGGCGCGGTGGCAATGCGTTGCCATTCCGGATCGCCGTAGAGGTTCAGGCGGATGCCGCGCACGCCGGCGGCGTGCAGCGCGGTCAGCTGCGCATCCGTGAAGGTCGGGTCGATCACCGCCACGCCGCGCAGGCGGTCGGGCATCGCCCGCAGCGCGGCAAGCAGCGCGGTATTGTCGGTACCGAGAAAGCTGGTCTGTACGACCACCCCATACAGGTCGCCCTGGCCATCCAAGTCACCCAGGCTGCCGACCGCTGCCTGCCAGTCTTGCAGCCCGGCGGCATAGGCCGGCCGGTAGCGCGCCGAAGCCGTGGCCACGCCGGTATCGAAGACGTGGAAATGGGTATCCACCAGCGGCGAAGCGCGCCTGCTCATGATCAAGCCTCCGTGGGGCGGGTATATCCGGATATGGCATCCAGACCCGCGTCAGTATTCTAGTCCTCTAGAGGACATAAGCCTTCAATCAATTTAGCACGGCTTCGGCATGCCAGACAACGCACCGCTCCAGACCACCACCGCCACCGCGGGGCTGAGCCGCTACGGCCAGATCGCGGCGGCACTGCAGGACAGGATCGTTTCCGGTGCCTGGGCCCCGGGCGATGCCATCCCGGCCGAAGGCACATTGGCCCGGGAGTTCGGCATCGCGCTGGGCACCATCCGCCAGGCCATCGCGGTGCTGGTCCAGCAAGGCCTGCTCGAGCGCGTGCAGGGCAAGGGCACCTTCGTGCGCAAGGGCCTGAGCGGCGCCAGCCTGATGCGTTTCTTTCGCTTCGGCGGCGCCGATGGCGCGCCCGTGGTGCCCCGCTCGGAAATCCTGTCGTGCCGCGCCGTCCGGCTGGACAAAGCCATGGCGGGCCGCTTCGGGCTGGACACCGGCGCGCGCGGGCTGGCGATCTCGCGCCGCCGCTGGCTGGAGCAGACGCCGCGGTTGCTGGAATCGATCTGGCTGCCGCTGCCGCGCTGCGAAGCCTTGCAGCAACTGCCGCCAGCGCAGTGGGGCGACCTGCTCTACCCGCTGCTGGGCAGCGCCTGCGGCGTCACGGTCCATCGTGCCGTCGACGAGGTGACCTTCCGCACGCTGGCGGCGGACGAGGCTGCGTTGCTGACGCTGCCCGATGCGCATCCGTGCGCGGTGGTCACGCGCCATGCCTTCGATCTGGCCGGCCACTGCGTCGAATACCGCCTGACGCGCGGCGACGCCTTTGCTTTTCGCTATACCGCCGACGTCCGCTGAGCACCGTTATGGACCGTCGCCAAGGAGACCGACCCATGCACGCACGCCACGCGATCGCCGCTGCAGCCACCGCCGCGGGCACCGCCATGATTGCCATCGCCACCCCGGCGCAGGCCGCCGACAACGCCGCGGCCTGGCCGGCACGGCCCATCACCATCGTGGTGACATACCCGCCGGGCGGCGGCGCCGACCTGATGGCACGGCTGATCGCGCCCGGCCTGGGGCGCGAACTGGGGCAGACCGTGGTCGTCGAGAACCGGCCGGGTGCCGGCGGGCAGATCGGCGCGGCCTATGTCGCCAAGGCCGCGCCCGACGGCTACACGGTGATGGTCGATGCCTCGTCCTATGCCGTGAATCCCAGCCTCTATCCGCGCCTGCCCTACGATCCGGACAAGGCGTTCCGCCCGGTCGGCGTGCTGGCGCGCTATCCCAATGTGCTGGTCGCCACCGCCAGCTTTGCGGCGGGTAAGGTCAGCGATGTCGTCGCCATGGCCAGGCAGAAGCCGGGCTCGGTGGCCTTTGCGTCTTCGGGCAACGGCTCGGCGCAGCATCTGGCCGGCGTGCTGTTCGAGCAGCGCGCAGGCGTCGACCTGCTGCACGTGCCCTACAAGGGCGGCGGCCCGGCCATGACCGATGTCATTGCCGGACAGGTGCCGCTGTTCTTTGCCAACGTGGCCTCGAGCCTGCAGCACATCCAGGCCGGCAAGCTCAAGCCGCTGGCGGTGACCAGCCGGGCCCGCACCCCGGCGCTGCCGGCGGTACCGACCATGCAGGAAGCCGGCGTGGCCAGCTACGAGGTGTATGAATGGAACGCGGCCTTCCTTCCCGCCGCGACCCCGGAGCCGATCGCCGCGAAGCTTGCCGACGCGCTGCAGAAGGTCATGACCAGCGCCGAGATCCGGCAGCGCGTGGCCGAGCTGGGTGGCGAGGTGGTGGCAGCACCGCCGGCGCAAGCGCGACAGTTCATCGACGGCCAGGCACGGCTATGGGCCAAGGTGATCCGCGACGGCAACATCCGGCCCGAATAACAACCCAGTCGCCCCCATCGCCCTTGCCGTGCCACCGCCCGGCTACCGCAATCCCAGGAGACAAGCATGACCGCAGCCAATCCCTTTCGCCGCCAACTGCTCAAGGCCAGCGCCGCGCTGGGCGCGTGCGCGCTGGCACCCACGCTCGCCCGCGCCCAGGCCTGGCCCGGCAAGCCGGTCCGGCTGGTGGTGCCGTTCGCGCCGGGCGGCAGTTCCGAAATCGTCGCGCGCTCGACCGCGGCGGAGCTGACCAAACTGCTCGGCGTCTCCGTGTTCGTCGAGAACAAGCCGGGCGCCGCCGGCAATATCGCGATGGGCGAAGTCGCGCGCGCCGATGACAACCACACGCTGATCCTCGGCCATATCGGCACGCTGGCGGTCAATCCCTTCATCTTCCCGAAGCTGCCGTATGACCCGGTCAAGGACTTCCGCGCGATCTCGCTGCTGTCCAAGGTGCCGAGCCTGTACGTGGTCCATCCCGACGTGCCCGCGAAGAACCTGAAGGAATTCGTGGCGCTCGCCAAGAGCAAGCCCGGCAAGCTCAACTATGGTTCGGCCGGCAACGGCAGTGCCGGCCACCTGGCCTTTGAATACCTGAAGGCTGCCTCCGGCACCTTCATCACCCACGTGCCATACCGCGGCAGCGGCCCGCAGATCACCGACCTGCTGTCCGGCCGGCTCGACGCCGCCGCGGTCGGGGCGCCCGCGATCCTGCAGTTCATCAAGGCCGGCAAGGTGCGCTGCATCGCCACCGGCACGACCCAGCGCATCGCGCAGTTGCCCGACGTGCCCACGGTGGCCGAGCAAGGCTATCCCGGCTTCGAGATGACGCAGTGGTACGGCCTGCTGGCGCCGGCATCGCTGCCGCAGGCCGCCGCCGACAAGCTGGCCGACGCCACCATGAAGGCCGTGAAGAGCCAGAGCTCGGTCGAACGCCTGAGCGCTGACGCGGCCATCGTGGTGGGCGGCACGCCGGCGGAATTCTCGCGCTTCATCGCGCAGGAGCAGCAGCGCTGGCGGCCGATCATTGCGCGCGCCGGGATCAAGCCCGACTGATATCGGCCAGCGCCGTCCGGTGGCTTATGGCTTTTCCTGCCACACCGCGATGCCGCCCGAGGTCCCGGCGCGGCCATCCAGGCCGATCTCCATGCGGGTCAGGTCTTCGCCAACCAGCAATTCACCGGCGTAGGTCTTGCGGACCCGCTCGACGATCTGCCCGACGGTGGCATCGCCGTTCAGGCCGATGTGGCTGAACACAGCCAGTTTCGGCGCCGCGGCCTGGAACACGCGCGCGGCGTCCTCGGGCGAAGACAGGTGGTCGTAGATGGCGCGGTACGCAGGGTTGGAAGCAAGCAGCGCGTCCGGGATCAGCGTGACGCAATGCACCAGCACGTCCGCGTTCCTGGCCTGCGCCACCACGGCGGGGCTGAAGCGGGTATCGCCCGACAGCACCACCGAACGGCCGCGATAGTCGATGCGGTAGCCGTACGACGGGCGGATGTGGTCGCCGTGGTCGTTCTCGAAGGCGGTCACGCGCACGCCGTCCTTCTCATAGACGACGCCGGGCGCCACGTCATGCGCATCGATGGTGATCCCGGTGAGCGCGCTGCCCTCGTCCTTGTGCCGGATCGCGATGTCCGCGGCAAAGGCCTGGCGCAGGCCGTCCGCCAGCGCGCGCGTGCCCGCCGGGCCGTACAGCGCCATGGGCCGGTCGCGGCTGCCGTAGGGCGGGCGCAGCCAGCCGGTCAGCCACAGGTCGGGCAGGCCCACCAGGTGGTCGGAATGGAAATGCGTGAGGAAATGCGCATCGACACTGCCCAGCGGAATACGCAGCTGCCACAGGCGCACCGATACGTTGCGGCCGAAATCAAAGACCAGTTTCTGGCCACCGGCCTCCACCAGCGTGCTGTAGCCGGCGCGGGTTGCCGACGGCACCGGAGTGCCCGTACCCAGCAGCGTCACGCGGAAATGGTCGGTGCGATCGGTGCCGCCAGCGCGGCCGGAAGCCGCAGTGGCAGTGGCAGTGCCAGCCGTCGGTGCCGCAGCGGGCGCTGCGGTAGAAAGCGCCGAGGCGCAGGTCAGGATGATGCCGGTCAGCACCGGCAGCAAGCGGGAGGATTTCATCGTTCTACCTCTTGAAAGAAGGCTGCTACGGCTCAGAAGATCTGCTTGATGCCAAGCATGACGCCGGCCTGGTTGCCGCCGGGCGCCGGATTGCCTCCCGGGCTGCCGCCGCTGACCGACAACGCCGACTGGCCGCGATTGTCGAGATAGCCCGCGGTGGCATAGACCGAGGTGCGTTTCGAGAACGCATAGGTGCCGCGGATGGCGCCCAGCCAGGCCCCGTTGGCGCTGTGGCGGTAGCGCAGGTAATAGATTTCGCCGGCGAGGTTGAACGCGGGCGTGAGGTCATGCGAGACGCCCGCGAACCACAGATCGCTGCGCGGGGTGGCGCTCGCCTGGTTGTTGCGCGACAGCAGGCCCAGGCCCAGCTTGGTCCGTTGCAGCAGCAGGTAGCCGCCAAGCGAGAACCGATCGTCTTTCAGGCTGCTGCGGGTCAGGCCGCCGAAGGCGCCGGGGCCGCCGCGCAGGGAATCGTAGGCGGCGCTCACGCCCCACCAGTCGGTCTCGTACATCAGCATGGCCGACCATTCGCGGCAGGCACGCGCATCCGCGGCATTCTCGCCCGCGCAGTTGGTGCCGGCCGGTCCGGGGCCGGCATTGACGGCATCGCGGCCCAGGCTGTACGTCGCGCCGATCGTGACGCCGCCGAACTTGCCCTTGTACGACACCGCGTTGTCGGCGCGCGTGTTGGGGATATAGCTGTCGATCGAGCCGACGCCATAAACGTTGGAGGTCAGGATGTCGGTATCGAGCCTGGCCCAGAACAACATGGTGTACTGGCGTCCGAACCCGACCTGCCCCCACGGGCCGCTCAGCCCGACGAAGGCCTGCCGCCCGAACAGGCGGGCGCCCTGGTTCGAAACGCCCGAGTCCGGCGCAAACCCGGATTCCAGCACGAACACGCTCTTGAGCCCGTTGCCAAGATCCTCGGAGCCGCGCAGGCCCCAGCGTGACGGCACGGTCGCCCCCAACGACGGCTGGCGCACCAGGTCATGGCCGGCCGCGCCGACGTGGTTCAGGTATTCCACGCCCGTATCGATGACGCCGTAAAGGGTTACTGACTGCGCTGCCGCCACCAGCGGCAGGGCAGCGGCCAGCGCGGTAGCGACGATGCGGAATTTCATCATGTCTCCTCCTTGGACCACGGCAGGTCTTTCATCTGCTTTGGTCGCCGAGTGTTCATATTTGAACATCTGTTTCTTTATTGAACCAACAAGCACGCATCATAGACGCTGCTGGCCACGCAGGAAGAGTGGGGAAACTACCGATCCATCTGCCAAGGGATGCGCAAGACTGCGCTGAACAGAAGAGGCATGCCCACGCCAGCGCTGCCGGCGCGGAAGCCGGACGCGCTACACGCACCATTTACAAACGGTGCGGCTTAGCCGCGCAACGACGACACCGCGATGGTGGCCCGGAACCTGCAAGGGCTTGCTGCCCCGTTCCACCCTTCAGGAGCCCGCCATGAGCATCTTCAAGGACATCCTCAACAAGCTGCTGGGCAAGGACAAGCCGGCGGCCACCACCACCGCGACCACCACCCCACCCGCCGCCGGAACCCAGACGTCAGCGGGCGCGCCAGCCGGCACCGCGCCCACCGCCGGCACCGGCGCGGCGCCCGCGGGCAACGTGCAGGGCACTACTGGTGCGCCGGCCGGGTCGCCTGCCGGGTCTCAGGCAACGCCGCTGTCGGGCGTCGATGTCGAGGCCATCATGGACCGCATGGCGCAGCAGAGCGGGCAGACGCTGAACTGGCGCACCTCCATCGTCGATACGATGAAGGCGCTCGGCATCGACAGCAGCCTGGAACACCGCAAGGAACTGGCGCGCGAGCTGCACTACAGCGGCGACATGAACGATTCCGCGGCGATGAACGTGTGGCTGCACAAGCGGCTGATGCAGGAACTGGCCGCCAACGGCGGCAAGCTGCCGAAGGAACTGTCCTGAGTGATGCCGTGATAGGCGGCGCCGGGCCGGCGCCGCTGCGGTCTCAGCCCGCGATGCGGGCCCAGCGCAGGTGCTTCGTCCAGTCCGCTTCGCTGATCACGCCGGACACACCCTGCCGCTGGCCGTCGGCGCGATAGAAGTAGGTGCGCGGCATCTCGCCCATCCAGTCCGGGTCGACCGCATAGCGCAGCCGCTCCTGCGGCTCGTGCCCGAACACCCACGCATTGCGCGTCAGCCGGACGCGTTCGAGCACCTGCTGCACCTGCGGCGAGGCCTCGGCACTGTCGGTCGCCAGCGTGACGACGCGCAGGTCCGGATGTCGCGCCCGCAGCTTGCCGAGCGCGTCGAAGTTGCGCTTGCAATAGACGCAATCCAGCGACCACACCACCAGCACGAAGGGCTTGCCGTGCTGGCTGGCGACGATGCGCGCGGCGCTGGCGGATTCGAACACGGCAACGCGGTCGGCGGCATGGGCGGTGCCGAGCATCAGCGCACATGCGGTCACGGTGGCAGCGGCGGCGGCCGCAAGCAGTTGGCGGCGCGATCGCATCATGCACCCTCCTGCCCGAGCGCGAACACCTGGAAACCCTCGGCCTCGGTGCGCCACAGCACGTAGGCGCGGCCGGCGTGCTGCAGCAGGTGCGGCTGGTCGGAGTCGCGTTCGGTTCCGGCCAGCTTGCGCGTCTGCCAGGTCTTGCCGCCATCGTGCGACAGCATGGCGGAGAGCCGCGTCTGCTGGCCGTCGAACGATTTCCACACCACCGCGATGTCGTTGTCGTTCAGCGCGACGATATCGGCGTGCTGTGCGCGCGGGTCATCGAGCGGGCGTTGCGCCTGCAGCTTGCCGTCGCGCCAGCGCCCCAGCGACACCGTCGGCTTGCCGTCGCGCACGCTGAACCAGACCATATGCACCGTGCCGTCCGGCGCCACCGACGCGCCGGGGCCGTGGTGCGGGCAGGCGTCGATGCGCCAGTCGTCGAAGGTGGCGCGCTGCATCGGCGTGGCCTTGCCGTCGGCGCCCAGCAGCGCCAGCGCGTGGTCGCGCGCGTTGGGCGGGAACACATGGCGCCACAGCGCCAGCATCCTGCCGTCGGGCGTGGGCGCCAGCGCGATGCGGCAGCATTCGCACGACTGGTCGGCGATCTTGTAGTCGCCCTGGAAAGTCTTGCCGTGGTCGGCCGAGACAGCGTAGTAGATCGCGGCGCCGGCATACGGCTGCTTGCGCGCCTCGGCGGCGGCCACGTCGCGCTTGTCGATCCAGCTGACGAAGACGCGCCCGGCCCGGTCCACCGCGAGAGCGTCGAAGCGGTGCGCGATCTGGTCGCGGTTGGCATGCACCGTCAGCGGTTCGGCAAAGGTCTTGCCGCCATCGCTGGAGCGCGCAAAGCGGATAAAGCCGGTCCATGGCTTGGGTAGCGGCTGGGTCCACGTGATATAGACCTGCCCGTCGGCGCCGGTGGCCACCTTGGGGCGGCTTTCATGATCGGCGGCGACCGGCTCCGGCGTGGCGTTGACATGCCGCGCTTCGCTGAAGCTGCGACCGTAGTCCGTCGACGAGCGCACCGCGACATGCTGGCCGTCCTTGTAGGCGATCCACAGCCTGCCGTCGCGGTCGAAGGCGGCGCCGGTGCCCAGCTCGCTTGTTTTCGGCTTGGCCTGGCCGCCGTGGCCGGCGTGGTTGCCATGCGCCTGTGCGGCCGCGGTGGCCGACGCCAGCGTGGCGCAGACCATCAGTCCGGCAGCGATCAGGCGGACAGCGCGGCGGGCGCCTGGCAGGGTTGGAGTCAGCGTGTTCACGTGCTCAGAAGGAAAGTTTCGCCTCGGCGTAGAACGTCCGGCCCGGGTACGGGTGATAGACGTAATAGCGCTGGTCGGTGAGGTTGTCGATGCCAAGCCCGAGGCGAACGTTCCTTGCGGGCTTGTAGGTCACCTTGACGTCGAAGGTCAGGAAGCTGCTGGTGCCGCCGAAGGTGTCGGGGTTGGTGTCCGAGTTGTCGAGCGTATTGTACTGCCGGCCCGAATAGGTCATCGCCAGCGTGCCGGCCCACGCCGGCGTAAAGCGATAGGTGCCCACCAGGTTGGCGCGCCACTTCGGGATGCGGTAGAAATACTTGCCCACCGAGGCCGGGTTGTTGGCGTTCTCCAGCGTCTTCGAATGGTTGTAGGCGCCGCTGGCCGAGAGGTCGAAGCCGCGCACCAGCACATCGCGCCCGTCGTAGGCCAGCTCGATGCCGCGCGTGCGCACCCGGTCGACGTTCTGGAAGCTGGTGACGGTGGGGAACACCGTGGTGTTGGTCTGGCTGACCAGCGCATCGCGGATATCGTCCTCGTACAGCGAGACCCGGAAATTCGACGCCTCCACCGTGCGTTCGAAGGTCAGGTCCTTCGAGAACGAGCGCTCGGGCCGCAGGTTGGGATCGTTGTTGATCAGCGCGGTGCCGGTGATGCGGCCCTGGAACAGCTCGCTGACGGTCGGGTAGCGATAGGCCTGGCCCAGCGACAGCCGGCCCAGCCAGTCCTGCCCGAACGCCTTCTCCAGCGCCAGCTTGGGCGACCAGTTGGATTCGCTGCGCACCGGATAGCCGATATCCACGCCAGGCTGGCTGCGGCTGCCGTCATAGGCGCGCCAGTGCTCGTAGCGCACGCCGGGGATCAGCTTCCAGTCCTCGGCAAAGTACCAGGCGTCCTGCGCGTAGATCGCCTGGGTCTCGGTCTTGCCGGTAAAGGCATTGTTGAACGCGGTGATGGTGGCCGCGCGCCAGTCCGAGGTGTTGTAGGTGGTGTTGCTCAGCCGGTAGTTGTCATAGTGGTATCCGAACGTGACCCAGTGCCCGCCCTGCAGGCGCTCGGGGCGGTAGTCGGCCTTCAGGTCGAGCGTGCGCCAGCCGGTGCCGTCGCCATAAGTCACCGTGCCCGGTCCGTTGCCGACGGCGTTGGCGCTGCGGCTCACGTCCTTGCTGACGTCGAACAGCGACGCCACCCCGGAAAAATTCCACCCCGTCTGGTTGCGCGTGCGCAGCGACAGGCCGTAGAGCCAGCGCGCATCCTCGCCATTGCCGGGCGCAAACGCGTTAGCCGGAATCACGTACTGGTAGCCGCCGATGTTCACCGGACCGCTGGACACCACATTGCCATTGGCATCGCGCAGGTAACTGCCGGTGGTGTTGGAGCGGTCCTGCTGCCAGTAGGCGGCGGTGAACTGCGCCTGCAGCGTGCTGGTGATGTCGTAGCCGAGCTTGAGCTTGAGCTGGTCCTGCACGGTGTGCGTGATGCCCTCGCTATTCACGCCCATCACCACGCGGTCGCGCCCGCTCTGGTCCTGGTCGAAATACGCGCCCGAGACCGGCGTGTCCGCCGCGCCCGCGGGCCGCGTCGAGCGCGACGCGGTGTAGAAGCTCAGCGGCTGGCTCTTGCTGTCCTGCCGGTCCACGCTGACCAGCCACGAGAACGCGCCGACGCGGTCGCCCACATAGGCGTTGGCATGCACCCCGTTGAAGTTATCGTGGGTGCCATACAGGTTGAAGCGCTGCGTGAACAGCTGCACGCTGGCATCGCCCTCGAACTTCTGCGGCGTGCGCGTGGTGATCAGCACCGTCGCGCCCAGCGAATTTCCCGGATACAGCGCCGAATACGGGCCGTACAGCACGTCCATGCGCTCGATCTCGGCGGCATTGACCAGCGACCAGCGCGGCGGGAAGCTGAAGTCCGAGCCCAGCAGGTTGGACAGCAGCAGGCCGTCCGCATAGACCAGCCCGCGCGCCGACTGGCGCGAACTGGTGCTGCGCACCGAGATGATCGAATTCATATCGCCGATAAAGCGCTTGCGCACGGCGAGGTTGGGCGCGTACTTGAGCGCGTCTTCGGTATTGACCACGTTGAAGTCGGCCATGCGCGTGCTGCTGATGCCATACGCCGGCGCCGGCGTGTTGGGCGGAATCGCCGGCGTCTTGCCGCGGTCCGGGCCGGCCGATACCACCACCTCCGGCAACGACGCGGGGGCCTCCACTGCCTGCGCGGCGGCCACGGCGGGGCCCATCAGCACTGCCGAAACGGCCAGTGCAATGCGATGTTTCTTCACTGAATACCTTGTTGTCGTCGTTGTGGGCTCGCAGCGCCTGCGCACCATCAGGCGCTCCTCCCCTGCGTCCCGCACGTCTCTGAGAGCGAGCGCTGACATTTTATGGGCCCGCAAGCCGACGGCCGATGCGACATAGCGACGCGGCCGGCGCAGCCATTTCCGCTTGTCTCCGTGTTAACCCGCATATCCAATACGGGGCCTTGTCACTACATTGCCCCGACTGGCATCAAGCCAGCGTGATGCAGGGAGAGACTGTCGCGGCGCCCGCCGCGCACGGCGCCGAAGGAGCAACCGCCCCGGAAACTCTCAGGCAAAAGGACCGGCATCACCCGTCAGTGCACTCTGAAGAATGCCGGACGCCATCGTCCGCCCGGCATACCGAAGGAGCAAGCGCGCCCGCCCCGCGGCAAGGCGTCGTGAATCTCTCAGGTCCAGAACAGAGGGGGCGTCCTAAACGCATGTTGCGTGCGGACTCCACCCCCGACGTTCCCGGAACCTGTAGATCATGAAGACAATCGCTGTCATCGGCGGTGGCATCACCGGTGTCACCACGGCCTACGCGCTGGCGCGGCGCGGATTCTCCGTCACGCTGTTCGAACGGCATCGCTATGCCGCCATGGAAACCTCGTTCGCCAACGGCGGACAGCTCTCCGCATCCAACGCCGAGGTCTGGACCCACTGGTCCACCATCGTCAAGGGGATGAAGTGGATGCTGCGCAAGGATGCGCCGCTGCTGGTCAATCCCCGGCCCAGCTGGCACAAGCTGTCGTGGTTCGCCGAGTTCATCGCGTCGATTCCCCACTACCGCCGCAACACCATCGAGACCGCGCGCCTGGCCATCGCCGCGCGCGAGCACCTGTTTGCGTGGGCGGCGCAGGAAGGCATCGACTTCGACCTGAAGCGCGCCGGCATCCTCCATATCTACCGCGACCGCGCCGGCTTCGAGCATGCCGGCCGGGTCTCCGCGCTGCTGGCGCAAGGCGGGCTCGAGCGCCGCGCGGTGACCCCGCAGGAGATGCGCGCGATCGAGCCGACGTTGGCGGGCTCCTACTACGGCGGCTACTTCACCGAAAGCGATTCGACCGGCGACATCCACAAGTTCACCAGCGGCCTGGCCGCCGCCGCCGCGCGCCTGGGCGTGCGCTGCCTGTACGGCCAGGACGTGCGCGCGGTGAAGACCGACGGACGGCATGCCACCGTCACCGTGCAGGACGGCAACGATAGCACCACTGCCTCCTTCGACGGCGCCGTAATCTGCGCCGGCACCGCCAGCCGCGCACTGGCCGCCGCGCTGGGCGACCGCGTCAACATCTATCCGGTCAAGGGCTATTCGATCACCGTCAACCTGACCGACGACGCCAGCCGCGCGGCGGCACCGACGGTCAGCCTGCTCGACGACGAAACCAAGCTGGTCACCAGCCGCCTCGGCGACGACCGCTTCCGCGTCGCCGGCACCGCCGAGTTCAACGGCACCAACCGCGATATCCGCGCCGACCGTATCCGCCCGCTGGTGGACTGGGTGCAGCAGTGCTTCCCCGGCGTCAGCACGCGCAGCGTGGTGCCGTGGGCCGGGCTGCGGCCGATGCTGCCCGACATGCTGCCGCGAGTGGGACGCGGACGCGCCGCCTGCATCTTCTACAACACCGGCCACGGGCATTTGGGGTGGACCTTGTCGGCGGTGACGGCGGAGATGGTTGCGGGAGTTGTGGACCAGGCACTGGGAAGCGCCCCGGCAATGGTGCCTGGCGCGGCCCTGACGCCTGCCCAAGCCTGATCCCCGCACGCGCATTTTCAAGAGTCTGCGATTTCTGAATCCGTTGCCCGGATCCAAACTTCGCGCGCCCCTGGAAATGCGACATCTCTCATCGATTCCCCGGTAGCTACGCGAAATACTGGTGGCGTCATCGGAACCACCGATGATCGGGTGTGGAAAGCCCGGATGTTTATGGTGGACAGGCGTTGCCTTGTAGCAGGCAACGCCTGTGTGCTCGCACGAACCAAGCTGGCTCCCTGGCGGGCCGGGCGAGGCAGCCGCAAGGCTGACCGGTTCCCCACCGTAGACCGGTCTTTCCACCCTCGCCGTCTGGCCCGCCGCCCTCATGTGGAAATGAGTGGCGCGCTTTTTCTAGTGGGGAATCCATGGCAATGATCGATGAAATCACAAACGACTGTCTTCAGCAGGTTCGCGCGGGAATTGAAGGAGTTCTCGTACTGCTGGATCACGAAAGCGAAAGCTCTGAAGGCTGCTTCAGTGCGCTGTGCCTGCTTGGCATGGTGAAGATGCAGCTGGATGGGCTGATGGTTGAGCGGGAGCGGTTGCAATAGCGGTTGGCGGGTGTGATGGTGGGGCTGTGCTGTCACACCTCGCCTTGCGGGTCCGCTCCCGCGAGTTGGTCATTGAGCACGGATGGGATTCCCCAACGACACGCCGACTGACTGACCAACCATGATGGGGATTGCAATGGCCGTAGTCGGCCATAAGCGGAAAGCTGGCATTTGCAATTGAATGTCTGTTCCGCATGCGGGGTCTGTCCTTCGACTTGCTCAATTCGATGTCCGAAAGCGCCCGTTCAACTTTGCTGCCGGGTGACCAGCACCTCCTCACTCGGTCACCGGCTTGCCACGGAAGTGCTCTCGTACAAGCAGGACTGATAGAGCCTTGGATGATGGGGTATTCCAAAGTTGCTGCCCTGGCGATCGAAACCGCCAAGGGCTGAGCGTCAAAGACGCCCACGCTTATGTGCACGTGGCATACTAATGTGCGCGTGGCATACTTAAAATTGGGAGGCGGGGTAGCATGGCGGTTATTCACTCTGCGGCATTCCATACTTGGGACAATCAGGTCAGGTCGGTTGACTTGTTGCTTGAGTCAGATCGACCTAGGTCAACCAACTTTGCGACAACCTTCATTACAGGTCGTAACGGCTCACATAAGAGCACGCTGCTGAAGGGTATCGTGTCTGGGCTGGCGGTGGTGGAACGCAACGCTCGAGAAGAGGCGTCGTCTGTACGGAATCCGGGTCGGGATCAGGTGCTTTGTGTATCAGGTTCGGTGGCTGACCGGTTTCCACAGAAGGAACTGCCGGGAGGAACTCGCAGTCCGTTTGACGTCCCAAATTACACGTACGTTGGTCAAAGAGTCATCAGCAACCTGCTTAGCAAGAAGGCACCGCTGGAGACCATGCTGGCTTTTGCGCTCGACCCTGCTAGGGCAGAGCGTTGCAGATGGGAATTCTTTAGCGTTGCACATCGGCACGCGGGAATTCGACCATCCGTAAAGTACATCTTGGAGGCCCAGCGTGGTGTGTCAAAGAAGGCACGAGGCCCGATGGGTGACTTGCTTGGGATCGTGCAAGGCATACGACCTGAGTCCGACAGCACTCGCAAGACAGCCGCAGATCGCCCGCACATTTCCTACGCCACGGCGCAGTGGCTGCTACAGGAATTCGGCTACGACGAGTTTTTGGCGCTGCAATTCTTTGTGAACAACGGGAAGCGGCGCCTTGCGGTCGAGCTTAATGAGACGGGGGCGCACTGCCAAGGCATCGCGCCCAACGTGCTACGACTGGGATTGCTCACGGACCTCGTGCGACTAGTGGATGTCACTGTGAAATCGGCAAGGGACGATTCTGGCTTTTCAGCAATGGAATTAAGCTCAGGTGAGTATCACATGTTCTCCAGCATCCTGGCAATTGGCTTCGGGCTCGAGGACAAGGCTGTCCTGCTGATAGACGAGCCCGAGAACAACCTCCACCCGCAATGGCAGCGGGAGCTGATGGCGACGGTATTCGACGTGTGTGCAGGCGCGATGAAGACGGAGGGGCATCTCATCGTATGCACACACTCGCCACTCATCGTGGGGGCCGCTCCGGAGGGCAGTTCTATTGTTGACATGAGTAGCGATGCGCCGCAGACCAGTGTCGCGTCCTACGGTGCATCGTCTGACGAGTTGCTTCTTTCCCAATTCGGCGTTGGCTCCAGCAGGAACAGGCTCGTCGTGGACACGGTCCAGCGAGCCGTGTCTTTGATCGAGCGAGGCGACTTCGAGAATGCGGAGTTCCAAGGATTGATGCCGAAGCTTAGGTCAATCCGTGACGCACTCACTCCAAGCGATCCAATGGCCGATGTCATTGAGGCGCTCCTAGACGAAGGACCTCAGCGGTGAACATCGGATTTGACAGAATCGTTCCGACCCTTGGCTATCCTGCCGGGACCACAGCTGCGGCGTTGGTCGGCCTTACATGGGAATCCAGGGCGAAAGTCGCGATCGAATTCCGCGCCGGGCTGAAGATTGCGCTCAGGACGGCGCAGTTGGGACGCTGCTGCTTTTGCAGACGTCACCTGTACGACGACTACGCGACTCATCTTGAGCATTTTGTCGACAAGGCGACATTTCCTCAATTTGCATACGAGATCAGGAACCTTGCCCTTTCTTGTGGGACCTGCAATATCCGGAAGAACGCATATTTCTTGTCTTGGAACCGCAGATACAGGTTCATGACCAGAGCCGTCGTGGGGCCCGTGCCGGCTCGATGTCCTGTGCTCAGCATTGCTCTCACGTCCGGCGATGCGTTCCCGGTGGCTCCGGCCAATTTCAGCTGGGTCAATCCGCACTTTCACAATTATTCACAGCACATTTTGCTCGTGCGCGGTTGGGTTTTCGAAGGCCAGTCTCCGGAGGGAAGACGGACAATTCGTAGTCTCAAGCTGAACGATGTTGGACAGATCGAGCGGCGTGCGCTCGCGGAGCGGCTAGAGGCGCGGGGAGGCGCGCTGTCCATGCTTGTCGGCGCGATCTCTGTGCTAGACCAGCATCGAGCAAATGATGTGAAGGACGCAATCATAAAGGTGCTCCGGCGTCGTCGAGAGGCTGCCAAAGCAAGCACTGGAAACTAAAACCTTGAACGTCACGCACGGCCAAGTCGCCCACCATGGACAACATCGCTTAATGATGTGGTGTTCTTTACAGACATCACACCCACGAGAGGTTCCGGCCCGCGAATGGCATCGAACACCGTTGCTACGCACAAGCGCCACCCGACAGGTGATTCTCCAAGTGGGATCATCCAGACGGCCCCACCATACATTTCCCCATCCTGGCCGTCACGCAATAGCAGTGGCAAAGCAGCCGTTGGTGAACTTCAATCTTCTGCCTATACCGGACAGCCCTTCGGGCCCGGCCGGGCAGCTTGACCGTTTCAGGCTGCAAGCAGTCCTACGAGCCAGCACCCCGAGCGCCCGCTATGCCCGCGAAACTAGCCTCGAGACAAATGATTCGAAGACCCGGCGTCCACGCGTTGCGCACCCGCCCTTCCGCCCCCACTGGCAAGTCCCGTGTCCCAGACAAGCTAGCGGCGAAGTAGGGGGCGTTCGACCAGGCCTCCTCCTGGATTGCGATACCGTCTAGCTACTACACAGTGAACTATGCCCTCTGATCCGCCATCACTTTCAGCGGTACTGGTCAATCTTTGCAGGGATCAAATACGTCAAGCGGGCCAAAGGTATACGCCCGGCATCGATCCGAGCGCGCCTAATCTTCGGATTGCCGCGTTGTCTACCGCCATCGACAACGTTGCATGTGGCGATGCTGCGCAAACGCGCTTCCGGTCGGTCCTCGACGAGTTCGCCGAGGCCTGGAAGCGCGCCAAGCATCATAGCCAAAGACCCGCAGAGATCGAGCATTTGGTTGACGCCGCTGGCGCATCGCTTCCGGCGATGATGGACCGCCTGCGTTCGCGCGATGCCACTGCGGGCTATGAATGGGCCGACCAGCTGTCTGAGATCGACGCCCGCTTGATGCAGGATATCGCCCATTGGCGGGCCGAGGAAGCCAAGCTTGCCCCGGACGACGGGAGCTACTCTTCCGCGCACAACAGCGTGCGCGCGAACTTGGATGCGATTGGCCGCTGCCTGCGCGTTGTTCGGGATGAGGCGGAATACGCGGGCAGCCCGTCGTTCAAGCTGCTCTCTGATCCGCTCCTGCTCATCGGTGGTGAATGGGGCACGGGCAAGACCCACCTGCTGTGCGATGTCACCAGTGAGCGCCTTGCCCGTGAAGCTCCCACAGTCTTGGTGCTGGCGAAGAACTTCGAAGGCGACGTGCTTGCGGATATTTGCGCGCGCCTCGGCGAGGCGACTTCGGTCGAGGACAAGTTCGCCGAGCTTTCGGGTGCCGGCCAAGGGGCAAGAGGCCGCACTGTTTTCGTGGTCGACGGCGTCAATGAGGGACGTCGGCGCGAGTGGCGACAGGCGATCAGTACCCTGACCTCACTCGTCGCCGACCACCCCAACATCGGGGTGGTCGTGACATGCCGGACTCCATTTGAGGCCATAGCCATTGAGAAGTCGGACCTAGAGAAATTTCATCGCCTTCAGCATTACGGGTTCGACGACCAGGAGTTCGATGCGCAGGCCGCCTTCTTTCAGTACTATCAGCTGCCGTTGCCGGAGGTTCCGCTGTTGGACCGCGAGTTTTCGCGCCCTCTCACCTTGAAACTCATCTGCCAGTCGCTGCAGAGCCTGTCGGGCAAAAAACTGGCAAAGGGCTTCGCAGGCATCGCCTCCGGACAGCGCGGCATGACGTTCGTGTTGGAATCATTCGTCAATCGCGTTGGGCAACATATCGAACACGAGTTCGGGCTGCAGGACAAGGGATGCTGGATCTTGCTGAAGGGTGACGACAAGTTCGTCGACAAGCGGATTGCCGGTTTCGCACCCTGCATGGCAGCGAAACTCCGCGGTTATGTCCTCCCGTCAGAGGCAGACCGCATCGTCGCCGCGAGCAGGCCTTCGTTACGACCCGCTCAACGGCGCCAGCTTCTGGAGGCGATGCGTACGAACGGGCTAATCGAAGAGGACGCCATCTGGTATTCCACGAGGGACGGACAGCACAAGTCCCGGGTGGTGTACCGATTGCCTTACCAGCGGTTCAGCGACCATTTGATAGCCAGGCACCTGCTAAAGGCATACCTGGATCCGTCGTCGCCTGCTGCCATCAAGGACAGCTTCGCAGCCACCTCTCCGCTCGCGAAGGTCTTCCGGCTAACCGATCGGAACTTCGGCCACTATGCGGAGCCGGGATGGGCCCAAGCATTGATCACGGAGTTCCCCGAGCGCGTTGGGAGCAGGCTTCCTACCAGCCAACGCGAGCTCTTTTTCTCGCTGCCACGGGAAGCACAAGATCTTAACGCCTATTTCGAGCCGTTTGTCGATGGCCTGTTCTGGAGAAGTCCGACCGCGTTCACCGAGGGGACGCAGAAGGTCATCAATCAATACTTGGGCGCAAGTTCCCACGCCTGGGAGCGCGTCGTGGATGCGTTGGCGGCCGTCGCGACGAAACCGAGCCATCCCTACCATGCCAAGCGGCTGTACAAGTTTCTGTCGCGTTATCCAATGGCTGACCGCGACCTGTGCTGGTCCGAATACCTGCGACGAAGGTATGCCTCACCGACCATTCATCGGCTGCTGACCTGGGCGGAGAAGCTCGACACAGTGAGCATGACTAGGGCTGTGGCCGCCGAGCTCGTGGTGTTGTTCTCCCTGGTCCTGCCCACAGTTGTTCGCAGTGATCGCGACCTTGCAACCAAGGCACTCGTTCTGATCGGAGAGCAACATCCGGACTTACTGTTCTCGCACGCGGTGGCATGCCTAGAATTTAACGATCCGTATCTCCCTGAGCGAGTACTTGCGGCCGCCTACGGGACGGCCCTGTCGCTGGTCGATTCCAAAAAGGCAGCTTCGTTCAGGCCGCTCCTTGGGGACCTGGCCAAGAAGCTCTACCTTCAGATGTTCGCGCCTCGTGCGCGCCACGCGACGCACCACACGCTCATGCGGGATTACGCGCTTGGGATTATCGAGGTCGCGCGGCGAGCAAGGTGCGTCAAGCTGCCGAAGACGTCAGGCCGCTACCTCAGCCGACCATTCCCGAATACCCCGTCGCCATTCACCAGCAATGGAACGCCTGATGACGCAGTCAAGGATGCAATTGGCCACGCCATCCAAATGGACTTCGGCAACTACACCATCGGTCGACTGATTCCCAACAGGGCAAACTATGACTATACGAAGCCAGACTACGTGCGGGTACGGTCAAAGATCGAGCGGCGCATGTTCGACCTGGGGTATCGGGACAAGCGGTTCGAGCACGTCGAGTCGGAGATTGGGCGGAACTCTTGGAACGCTCGCAACGAACATAAAGTTGACCGCTACGGTAAGAAGTATTCCTGGATCGCGTACTTCGAGATGTGGGGAGAGCGCGATGCGAACCGGAAGCTCCCGGATTGGCGTCAGGGTAGCCGGCCTTCCGATTGCGGTGTAGATCCCACTTTCCCCAAGGCGCCACCCGATTGGACGCCTCCCTTACCGGACCTCTTCGGTTCGCCCGCCGCGACCACGGAGGACTGGGTCGCAGGGGGGTTCACGCCAAACTGGCACTCGCTTTTGGTGGTCCCCGAGATCAATGGGCATCGGGGTGAATGGGTGCTCGTCGAAGGCTTTGTCCAAGGAGCTGACAGCTCGCACGACCGTGAACTCTTTGCCTTCCTGCGCGGAGTGTTTGTGGCCAAGAAGGATGTGGACACGCTCCGGTCGAGGTTCCTGTCCATCGACTACCCGGGTAACCAGAAGATCCCAGAGGGAGCCGACGAGCACTATCTGTTCGCAGGAGAGCCAAGCCACCGCCACAACTTTGCGCGGCATCTTCTCAAGCGCAATGGCCTATACCGCCGGCAGATTGCGGAGGCGTTCGATGAGTACGAGCGTGACTACAGCGCCGGTGAGAAGCGGTCTCTCACCATCAAGATCGCCTCGATGTCAGGCACTACAACCGGCGACGAAGAAGCTTCCGTCATTGAATTCGACGTCCCCACCACCCGCCATATTCCGGGTGTCCGACTTGAGCTGCCATCCATCCAGTTTGGCTGGGAGTCCTACCACTCCGCGCAGAACACCTTCTCGGGTTTTCACATACCAGCGCCAAGCCTGATCCAGCGTCTTGGCCTCTCCTGCAGCAACCGCGAAATCGACTTCTTCGATGCAAGCGACCATCCCGCAACGCTCTACAGACAAGCAGGCGAAGGCTATTTTGGCGACAAGCACAAGCTGCTCTACGTCCGGGCGGATCTGCTTCGCCGGTATCTGAAGGAGACGCGCCAGGTCCTCGTCTGGTGCAACTGGGGCGAACGTGACTGGCTGAAGAAGATGGATGGGTACGACTTGCTCCCTAATGAGGGCAGACAGCGAGTCTTTCAAACTCACGCACACATCCATCGGACTTTTTCCCAATGGTCTGCCAAAGATGGCGTCGTACTGTAGGTGCAACTGCTCTGAGTGCTGCGCTGGCGGAGCATCCTTTAACCGGTGCCCCACCACCAAAGGTCAGGTGCTGGCCGCTGACGTACTAGGCCAAAGGACCAGCTAATCAATGGCCCGTTGGTGACGCATTCCGGCCGCTCGCCCACAACCGTCGTGGGACCGCAATCGCCGCACAGCAGACATAGGCCGACGATGCTCGAACGCCTGCATTGGGTCGCAAGGAGCCGCCCCCTGAGTTTCCAATCCAACCCAGCCCCCCGCTACCAGCCACTTACCCAGTAACCTTCCGCAGGCATTCCAAAAACCACTGCGCCAGCGCCGGCACCGGCCGCTGCGGATTGAACAGGATGTGGCTCTCGAAAGCGATGACCGGCTCGAACGGAATCGCCTTGACGCCCGCCGGCTTCAGGCTGCGCACCACCAGCGGGTTGACCACGCTGACCCCCAACCCCATGCCCACCATCGTGCAGATGGTGGCCGCATAAGGCGTCTCCAGCGTCAGCACGCGCCGGTCATCCGGCACGAACGCGGCGTCGACCGTGGCGCGGGTGCCGTCGCCATGCGTCAGCGAGATAAAGCGCTCGCCATCGAGGTCGCTGGCGTGAAGGCGGCGCTTGCGCGCCAGCCGGTGCGTCGCCGGCACGATGCACACGCCGTCCTCGCGGCGCAGCAACTTGCTGCGGGTGCCGGTGGTATCGGCCAGGTACGACACCAGCCCGATATCGCAGAAGCGCGCCGCGGTCCATTTGGCGACCGTGGGCGAATCGTTCGTATGCACGGCGATCGGCACGTCCGGATAGCGCTCGCGGAAGGCCAGGATGGCCTGCGGCATCACGCTCATCGCGATCGACGGCACGGTGCCGATGCGCAGCGTGCCCACGCCCGATTCACGGATCGACCGTGCCGACGCGCGCAGGCTGTCGAGGCCGACGAAGGAGCGCTCCACATCGAAAAACAAGGCCTCGGCTTCGTCTGTCGGCGCGAGCCGGTTGCCGACGCGCTCGAACAGCCGGAAGCCCGCCTCGCGTTCCAGTTGCCCGATCACGCGGCTGATGTTGGGCTGCGAGGTATGGAGCTGCGCGGCGGCTTCGGTCATGGAGCGCGTCAGCATGACGGCACGGAACGCTTCGATCTGCTTGTAGTTCATGGCTGGTTGGGGTCGGCGGGTTCCCAGGCAGCATATCAAATCCGTATAGGCATGGTCAGAATACTGATTTGACGATATGGACAGCGGATTTCCATACTTGCTCCATCGTTTCGGAGATCACACAGCAATGGAATCCAAAGTCAGCCGACGCCTGACCCAGCCCACCGCCGCCGAGGTTTGCGAGCACATCTACCTGCCGCGCCTGATGCGCGAATTCGGCAGCGGCTTTCGCTACCTGACCGATATCAATCAGGCCCACCTGCTGATGCTGCATGGCACCGGGCTGGTCCCGGCGGACGTGGCCGCGGTGCTGGCGCAGTCACTGCTGCGCATCGAAGCCGAGGGTCCTGCCGACGTACCGCTGGATCCTGCGCGCGAGGACGCCTACTTCAACTACGAAGCGCACCTGATGCAGATGGCCGGCGCGGACGCCGGCGGCAGGTTGCATGTCGCACGCAGCCGCAACGACATCCTGGCCACGCATGACCGGCTGCGTGCACGCGACCTGGCGCTGGATATCCTGGAAGCGATGCTGGCGGTGCGCACCGTGGCGCTGGAGCAGGCCGACACCCATGCCGCGGTGGTGATGCCCGGCTATACGCACCTGCAGGCCGCTCAGCCGATTACTTATGGCTATTACCTCGCCGGCTTTGCCGAGTCGCTCGGCCGCGACATGGCGCGCATGGAGCAGGCGCTGGCGCATCTCGACGCCTGCCCGCTCGGCGCCGGCGCACTGGCCGGCACCGCCTTCCCGATCGACCGCGCGGCCACGGCACGCTGGCTGGGGTTTTCCACCCATGCGCCGAACTCGCTCGACGCCGTGGCCTCGCGCGACTTTGCCTGGGAGATGCTGGCGGCGATCACCATCGGCGCGGTGAGCTGGGGCCGCGTAGCGCAGGACCTGTACGTCTGGGCCACGCCCGAGTTCGGCCTGATCGACTTCCCGGACAGCGTCGCGGGCACCTCCAGCATCATGCCGCAGAAGAAGAACCCCGTCGTGCTGGAATACCTGAAGGGCAAGGGCGGCCATATGATCGGCCTGCTGACCGGGGCGCTGGCCGCGCTCAAGGGCAGCCATTTCACGCACTCGGGCGACGGCAACCGCGAGAGCATGCGCGGCTTCTGGGAGGCTGGCGACGAATGCCTGCGCTGCCTGTCGCTGCTGCGGCTGGTGATCGCCAACGCCACGCCGCAACGCGCCGGCATGCTGGCGCGCGCGCGCCGCGATTTCTCCACCGCGACCGACCTGGCCGATGCGCTGGTGCGCGAGGCCGACATGTCGTTTCGCCAGGCGCATCACATCGTCGGTGCCGTGGTGCGCGACGCACTCGACCAGCACTTGCCCGCCGACGAAATCAGCGCCGACATGGTCGATGCCGCCGCGATGCGCGTCGCCGGCCGCGCGGCCGGGCTGGATGCCGCCGCGGTCGCCCGCTGCCTCGATCCCGAACAAGGCGTCGCCGCGCGCATGGCCGCCGGCGGACCCGCGCCGGTACTGGTGCGCGAAAACGTCGCCGCGCAGCGCGCCGCCACGCACCATGCGCGCGAACACCTCGACGCCACTCGGGCCCGCCTCGACGCCGCGCGCGCGGCGTTGAAGCGCTCGCTCAACCACCTTGCATCACAAAGCTGAGCCGCGCCGCGCATCGCAGCCGGCATTGCCCTTATCCTTGTCCCACGGAGACCCTGCCCCCATGAAAACCATTGCACATGCCCTGGCTGCCACATGTCTGACGCTGGCGACGAGTCTCGCCATGGCCGGCCCCTACCCCGACAAACCCATCCGCATGGTGGTGCCCTTCCCGCCCGGCGGCACCACCGACCTGCTCGGCCGCGTACTGGCCACCCGCTTGTCCGAAACCCTCGGCCAGCAGGTGGTGGTGGACAACCGGCCGGGCGCCGGCGGCACCATCGGCTCCGACCTTGTGGCCAAGGCGCCGGCCGACGGTTACACGCTGATGTTCGGCACGGTGGGAACGCAATCGATCAACGCCACCCTCTACAAGAGGCTGCCGTTCGATCCGCAGAAGGATTTCTCGGCGGTGGCCTTGTTCGCCGGCGTGCCCAACATCCTGGTTGTCAATCCGAACGTGCCGCCGAAAAACGTGCGCGAGCTGGTCAGCTATGCCAAGGCCAATCCCGGCAAGCTCAATATGGGCTCTGCCGGCAACGGCACCACCAATCACCTGTCCGGCGAGTTGTTCAAGTCGATGGCGGGCGTGGACATCGTGCACGTGCCGTACAAGGGCAGCGGCCCGGCGATGGCCGACCTGCTTGCCAACCAGGTGCAACTGATGTTCGACAACCTGCCGGGCTCGCTGCCGCATGTGAAGGCCGGCCGGCTGCGCGCACTGGCCGTGACCAGCGCCACGCGCTCGCCGGCACTGCCCGACGTGCCGACCATGGCCGAGGCTGGCATTGCGGGCTATGAGGCGGATGTCTGGTTCGGCGTGGTGGGTCCGCGCGGATTGCCGCCCGAGGTAACCAGCCGCTTGTCGCAGGAAATCACGCGTATCGCGCAGGACAAGGCGATGCGGGACAAGCTGGTGCAGGCCGGGGCCGCGCCGCTGACCGCGACCCCGGAGCAGTTCTCGGTGCTGATCCGCCGCGATACGGACAAGTGGGCGAAGCTGGTGCGGGAGTCGGGGGCGGGTATTGACTGAGGGTGTCGCGGGCGCGCTGTGGCGGCGCTGCGCGGGCGCCAGTCCCACATGCAGTCCAGGCATCGACCGACTTTAGCTTCTGCAACAGCACTTGGTTGTGCCCCCAAGGCAAACTGTCCAACAAGCTGTTGGACAATTGCCCCATCCGGCCACGCCTCGGCAAAGGACCGCATCGCCATCAGGTTGGAGCGCGACAGCGCGCTCATGCGGGGAACGCTTTCTAGGGACGTGCCCACAAGGCGCGGAGGCTGGCCCTTTGATACGTTCAGCTTCCTGTCATGGCTGGCCGATTCGCCCAACCCCTCAAACCACCCCCTCCCCCCGCAACCGCGCCAACTCCTCCTCCCCAATCCCCAACTCCCCATAAACCTCCGCATTGTGTTCCCCCACATCCGGACCGGTACGCGGTAACGGCGGCGCATAACCCGAAAACCGCGGCACCACGCAAGGCGCCGGCACCGTGCCCAGGTCCGCATCGGGCAGCCGGACGATGGCCTGGCGCGCCACCATCTGCAGGTCCTCGACGATATCGGCGATGCTGAACACCTTGCTGAACGGCACCTGGCATTGTTCCAGCCGCGCCGCCGCGGCGGCGTAGGGCTGCGCGGCGAACCACTCGGCGATGCAGCCGTCGAGGGCGTCGATATGGCGCACGCGGCCGGCATTGGTGGCGTACTCCGGGGACTGCGCCAGTTGCGGCGCGTCCATGGCCTCGGTCAGGCGGCGGAAGGTGGCGTCGGACGAGGCCACCACGGTGACCCATGTATCGTCGGCGGTGCGGTACATGTTGGAGGGCGCGGCGTAGGTGGTACGGTTGCCGGCGCGCTGGCGCACGTGGCCGAGCTGTTCATATTCGATGGCGAGCGGGTCCAGCAGGCGGAACAGTGCCTCGGTGGCGGCCAGGTCGATCTCGGGGCCGGGTTGGGCTGGCCTGGCGCGCTGCTCCGCCACGGCGGTGGCGATGGCGAAGGCGCCGAACAGGCCGGCGATCATGTCGCCCACCGGGTAGTTCATATGCATCGGCCCGCTCTGTGCTGTACCGGCCAGGTTGGTGAAGCCGCTCCTGGCTTCGAAGATGCGGGCAAACCCCGGGCGCGTCGCATCGGGCCCGGTCTGGCCGAAGCCGGTCAGTCGCAGCACGATCAGCCTGGGGTTGGCCGCGTGCAGCGTTTCAAGATCGAGCCCCCAGCGCGCCAGCGTGCCGGTGCGGAAATTCTCCACCAGCACGTCGAAGCGCGGCAGCAGGCGCAGGAAGATCTCGCGGCCGCGCGGCGTGCGCACGTCCAGCGAGATGCCGCGCTTGCCGCGGTTGGTGACCTTCCAGTACAGCGCGTGCTCTTCGGTGACCGGCTCGAGTCCGCGCAGCGGATCGCTGCCGTCGGGCAGTTCCAGCTTGACTACCTCGGCGCCCATGTCGGCGCACAACGTGGCGGAGAACGGTGCCGCCACGACGGTGGCCATGTCGAGGATGCGCAACCCGGCGAGCGGGCCGTTGCCTGGTGCTTCGGGCGATACAGGCGGGGCGTTGGTGTCTGGCATGCGAGTCTCCGGCGGCAGGTTGTTCCGCTGCAAGGTGGCAGGCGGCAGGACCGGGCGCAAGTACGGTTTCGCTGTGCGGAACGGTCGTGCTACAACATTGACGCCCCCTTTTCCGGATCCCAGCATGGAACCCAAGCAACCACCGCACCGCATGGACCGCAACCCGGAAGCCCTGCCCTTGCCCGGCCTGGCCAGCGAGGACGCCCTCGCCACGGACCGCCAGTTCGCCACCAACCTGTCGCGCGGACTGGAGGTGCTGCGCGCCTTTACGCCGTCAAGCCCGGTGCTGGGCAACCAGGACATTGTGGCGCGCACCGGGCTGCCCAAGGCGACGGTGTCGCGGCTGACGTACACGCTGGGGCTGCTGGGCTTCCTCAGCCGCGTGCCCGGCAACCAGAAGTACCGGCTCGGCGCCGGCGTGCTGGCGCTGGCCTATCCGATGCTGGCCGGGCTGGCGATCCGCCAGGTGGCCCGGCCCTATATGGAGGCCATCGCGCGCGAAACCGGCTGCACCGTGAACCTGGGCATGCGCGAGCGCCTGTCGGTGGTCTACGTCGACAGTTGCCGGCTGGACCCGGGCAACTTCTACCAGCCGGACATCGGCAGCACGCGCCCGTTGCTGGCGAGCGCGATCGGCCGCGCGGTGCTGCTGGCGTGCAGCGCGGACGAGCGCACCGCGCTGCTGAACCGACTGCGGGTCGAAGACCCGCAGCGCTTCGGCCAGGAGCGCCAGATGTGGACGGAGGACCAGAAGCATTTCCGCGCGCACGGCTATTGCCTGAGCCGCGGCGAGTGGCGGCCCGAGATCCATGCGATCGCGGCGCCGTTGCGCCAGTCGCTGCACGAGGACCCGTTCGCGCTGAACTGCACCATCGCGGCATCGCGCAATCGCGACAACCTGCTGGAGCGCGAGGTGGCGCCCCGGTTGCGCGAAGCGGTGCGGCAGATCGAACTGAGCTGCGCGCGCTGACCCGTTACGGGACAGCAGCGTGCCAGCGCAGCCTGTCGGCAATGTCGCCGGCGGGGCCATGACAGCGGCCCGACAGAGGCCTGCATGAGACCGACCTCGCGCCTGGCAACGTCCCGGGCGCAGGCAACCAAGGAGACAAGATGGATGCCTTTTACCCATGGCGCCGGCTCGCTGCCGGCATGCTGGCCTGCGCCGCGCTGACGCCTGCAGCCGCGCTGGCCGCCGACGACGCGGCGCGCTTCCCCGACCGCCCGGTGCGAATCATCGTGCCGTTCTCGGCGGGCGGCGTGGTCGATTCGGTCACCCGCATCACTGCCGAGAACATGGCCAAGGTGCTGCAGCAACCGGTGATCGTCGAGAACAAGACCGGCGCCGGCGGTGCCATTGGCGCCGACCTCGTCGCCAGGGCGCCCGCCGACGGCTATACGCTGCTGGCGGTCAGCCCCAGCTTCGTGGTCGGGCCGCTGCTCAACCCGTCTGTCCAGGGACAGGGCAAGGGCAAGGGCGGCAAGGACTTCCGCGCCGTGGCCGGCATCGGCGCGGTGCCCAACGTGATCGTGGTGCCGGCGTCATCGCCGCTGCGCACGCTGCCGCAGCTGCTCGATGCCGCGCGCAAGCAGCCGGGCACGCTGACCTACGCCAGCGCGGGCATCGGCACATCCAACCACCTGTCGGCGGAATTGCTGGCGCAGATGACGCACGTCAAGCTGACCCACGTGCCCTATAAGGGCCAGCCCGAGGCCCTGAGCGACCTGCTCGGCGCGCGCGTGTCGATGATGGCGCTGACCTCTGCGATCGCGCGCCAGCAGGTGCAGAGCGGCAAGCTGCGCGCGCTGGCGGTGACCTCGGCCAAGCGCACGCCGGTGCTGCCGGACGTGCCGACCGTGGCCGAGGCGGCGCAGCTGCCGGGCTATGCAGTGGGCGGCTGGTTTGGGCTGGTCGCGCCGCAGGGCACGCCGGACGCGGTGGTGCGCAAGCTGGCCGAGGCCGCCGCGCGCGCCACCGCCGACCCGGCCGCCGCGCGCCGCCTGGCCGAGCTCGGCATGGACCTGGCCCCGCAGCCCGCGGCCGCGTTCGACCGCTTCCTCGATGCCGAAACCAAAAAATGGACCGGCGTGCTGAAGACCGCCGGCATCACGGCACAGTAGCCGCGCCCCACCACCCTCAACCCACCACCCTCAACCCACCACCGGAACCCCTTCATGATCCGCGACTCCGCCCGCCAGCAAGCGCTGCTTGCCGAACTCCGCCGCTTCGTGCTGGAAACCTGCATCCCGCTCGAGGCGCAGATCGACCAGACCGATGTCATCCCCGAGCCCGTGGTCGAGCAGATGCGCCGACTCGGCCTGTTCGGCCACAGCATTCCGGAGGCCTACGGCGGCGCCGGGCTGACCACCGAAGAGCTGGCGCAGGTGAACATCGAGGTGTCGCAGGCGGCCACGGTGTTCCGCGCCCGCTTCGGCGGGAATACCGGCATCGCCTCCGAATCGCTGGTGGCCGACGGCACCGAGGCGCAGCGCCAGCGTTACCTGCCGCTGCTCGCTTCCGGCAAGGTCACCGGCTGCTTCGCGCTGACCGAACCGGAGGCCGGCTCCGATGCCACCGCGCTGCAGACCACGGCCAGGCAGGACGGCGACCACTACGTGCTGAACGGCAGCAAGTGCTTTATCACCAATGCGCCGATCGCCGACCTGTTCACCGTGTTCGCCCGCACCGACCCCGGCACGCCGGGCGCGCACGGCATCAGCGCCTTCCTGGTCGAGCGCGGCACGCCGGGCCTGAGCACCAGCGAGCCGGAACGCAAGATGGGCCAGCACGGCTCGCCCGTGGGCGACGTCTACCTGAAGGATTGCCGCGTGCCGGCCAGCGCCATCGTCGGCGGCAAACCCAACGTCGGCTTCAAGACCGCGATGAAGGCGCTGAACAAGCAGCGCATCAACCTGGCCGGCCTGTGCGTGGGGCCGGCGATCCGGCTGGTCGACGAGATGGTTCGCTACGCGGCGCAGCGGCGCCAGTTCGGCAAGCCGATTGCCGACTACCAGCTGGTGCAGCAGATGATTGCCGACAGCAACACCGAACTGCACGCGGCCCGCGCGCTGGTGCTGGAGACCGCGCGCAAGCGCGACGCCGGCGAGGACGTGACCATGGAGGCGTCGATGTGCAAGCTGTTCGCCTCTGAAATGGCCGGACGCGTGGCGGACCGCGCGGTGCAGGTGTTCGGCGGCAGCGGCTATATGGCGCGCACCGTGGCGGAGCGCTTCTACCGCGACGTGCGGCTGTTCCGGCTGTATGAAGGCACCACGCAGATCCACCAGCTCAATATTGCGCGCCGCACCCTGGAAGCGCGCGGCGCCGTGCTGGAGGGCGCCGGCGTGGACTGATTGGCGGACCGATGCACTCCGGCGGGGCGGCGATGCATGCGCACAGCCCCCCGCACCCGATGCGCGGCCGCCTGTGCCGCACCACGGCAAACCCCGACCTTCCCCCGCAGCGCACCGGCCATCTCGCGTCCGGTTTCGCGCACGCCCGGCATAAGTGCTCAATCGAGCATATCTTGTGCCAAAAATCCCCCCTGAATACCCGCAGCCTTGCGCTGCCGCGTGACCGTTCTATCTGGCCAACCTAGTCTGCAAGCAGACGGTGGGATTGGTGGAAGTCCCGTCACAATCCTTAACTAAGACTGGCACAGTGGTCGCTACATGAACCGGGTCCCCATGGCACGCCGGCACACGGCGCGCCATGGGGAAGATAGCGCGCGGCACCCCCCACGCATGGGCGGCTGGCTTTGGCGCAGGCGCCATGCAAGCCTAGCCAATTCCCTCCGATTTTCATCCGACCTGTTGAAGGACTACCGATGTTCGCCCAAGCCCAGCCTGTGCAATCCCGCCACCATGCCTGCCGCAACAAGGCCCCGACCCTGCCGCCCTGGATCACCACGCGCATGGCACAGCATTTCGAGGAGCGGATGGGCAAGCTCTGGGGCGGGGACCACCTGCTGCACGGGCTTACGCCCGGACCCGACGCGCTGCACCTGAGCAGCAACGATTACCTGTGCCTGCTGGGCGAGGCCTCGCTGGTGCAGGCGCAGATGCGGGCCTTTGTCGATGACGCGCCGGAGCTGCTGATGTCGTCCGTGTTCATGCACGGCGATACGCCGCAGCGCCGGGTCGAACGCAAGATCGCCGACCTGATGCAGGCCGAGGACGGGCTGATCGCGCAGTCCGGCTGGGCCGCCAACGTGGGCCTGGTGCAGTGCATCGCCGGCCCCGGCATTCCGGTCTATATCGACATGAACGGACATGCCTCGCTGTGGGAAGGCATCATCGCCGCGGGCGCGCAGGCGGTGCCGGTGCGCCACAACGATTGCGAGCACGTGCGCCGCCAGCTGGAGCGCTTCGGTCCGGGCGTGATCATGGTGGATTCGGTCTACAGCACCACCGGCAGCGTGGCGCCGCTGGTGGACTATGTCGAACTGGCCGAAGCGTCCGGCTGCGTGCTGGTGGTGGACGAATCGCACTCGCTGGGCACGCATGGCCCGCGCGGCGGCGGGCTGGTGCCGGCGCTGGGGTTGTCGGAGCGCGTGCATTTCCGCACCGCTTCGCTGGCCAAGGCCTTTGCCGGGCGCGCTGGCTATGTGGCCTGCTCGACTGCCTTCAAGGATTTCTTCGCGGTGGAATCGCGGCCGGCGATCTTCAGCTCGGGGCTGCTGCGCCACGAGATCGCGTGGTTCGATGCGGTCACGGACTTCATTGCCGCCGCGGACGAGCGCCGCGCGCGGCTGCATGCGATCACCCGCGAGACCCGGGGCGCGATCGCCGCATTGGGCTACAACATCAGCGAGGGCTCGGAGCAGATCATCGGGCTGGAGGCGGGCTCCGAGCCGCAGGTGAAGGTGCTGCGCGACGCGCTGCAGCGGCGCGGGATCTTCGGCGCGGTATTCTGTGCGCCGGCGACGCCGAAAAACCGGGCATTGATGCGACTTACGCTGCATGCGAAACTTGGCGCCACCGAAATCGACCGCCTGGTCGGCGTGCTCGCCAGCATCCGCGATGAAGTCCGGCTGGAAGAGTGGTCCTCGACGCGCCGGGCCCGGCGCAAGTCCTGAAAATCCCACAAGCGGGCCGATCGCAGGCATCCGCGAGGAGTAGTCCTGGAGATGGATGCAAAGGTAGCGCAAGCGGAGGACGGCCGCACCACGCTTGCCGGGCTGGCCCGCAAGGCGTGGCAGGCCGTGTTCGAGACCGCCGCGCGGGCCACGCTGCTGGACGAGGAGAGCGTCATCCGCCTGCGCCGGATCCAGATGGTTGGGGCGCTGGGCGTGGTGGGGCACCCGCTGTACTACGTGATCTGGTCCTATGTGTTCCCGCAGCCCTATGAAAACCTGTGGCTGCGGCTGGCCTGCACTGCGCTGTTCGTGCCGCTGCTGTTTGCCTCTGCGTTCTCGGGCCGGCGCTGGCTGCCACCCTATGCGCTCTTTGCCATCACGGTAGGCCTGCCGTTCGCCTTTATCTTCTTCTACCTGGAGAACGGCGGCTCGATGGTGTGGGCCGAGTCGGTCATCATCGCGGTGGTGATCCTGTATCACTTCAACACCGCGTTCGCCACCATCGCCCTGTTCTCGGGCGCCGCGGCGGCGATCGCGCTGTTCGTGCTGGCCGGCAATTCCATGGGCGGCATCCCGTGGGAGCCTATCCTGCTGCAGTTGCCGGTGATCGGTTTCGTGATCGCGGTGCTGGTGGTGATCAAGATGGACCGCCAGCTGCTGGCCGAGCAGAAGCGGCGCGGCATGGCCGCCGCGCTGGCGACCGTCGCGCATGAACTGCGCACGCCACTGACCAGCCTGGCCATGACCGCGCGCGGCCTGAAGGCCCGGCTGCCGGCGGCGCTGGACCAGGACACGCCGCAGCGCGACGGCCTGATGCAGGCCGTGGCCCGGATGGAATCAGACCTGGCCCATATCAGCAACAGCATCGAGCTGCTGGTTGCCAACTCCAAGAACCCGGAAAACGCCACGCAGGCATGGTTCGAAGTGGGCGAGGTGATCCGCGACGCCATCGGCCGCTTTCCGTTCGAGCCCGGCGACATGGAGCGGGTCACGGTCGACCTGCCCGGCCGCGCCTACGTGATGGGCAACGCGCAGCTGTTCGGCCTGGTGACGACCAACCTGCTGAAGAACGCGCTGGAAGCGATCCGGCGCGCCGGCAAGGGCACCATCCATATCCGCTGCGAGGTCGAGTCCGACGCGGTCCACGTGGTGTTCCGCGACACCGCCACCGGCGTGCCGCCGCAGGTGCTGGCGCGGATGTTCCAGCCCTTCTTCTCCTATCCCGCGCACCGCGGCACCGGCATCGGGCTGGCGTTCTGCCAGAAGGTGCTGGGCAGCTGGGGCGCGGGCATCAGCTGCCGCTCGGAGGAACACGTATTTACCGAGTTCGACATGCGCTTCCCGCGCAAGGGCAAGTGGCCGGAGCCGCAGCAGCCTGAGGCGTCGTAGCCCGCGCCGGCCCTTACACCACCCCCGCAGCCTTCAGCGCGGCCACCTGGCCGGCGTCCATGCCGAGCAGGTCGCCCAGCACGCGCTCCGTGTCCTGCGACAGCAGCGGCGGCGCGGCGCGCACCGGCACGCGCTCGCCATCGAGCCGGTACGGCGGCGCCAGCACTTCGACCCGGCCGGTTTCCGGATTGGGCAGCTCTGCCAGCAGGCCGGCTTCGGCCGAGCGCCGCGAGCGCAGGGCCTCGAGCAGCCCCAGCACCTCGCCGCACGGAATGCCGGCGGCGCTCAGGCGCGCCAGCAGCAGCTCGCGCGGGCGGCGCGCCAGTTCGGCACGCAGTTCGGGCAGCAGCGCCTGGCGGTTGGCCGAGCGGCCGGTGTTGGTGGCGAAGCGCTCGTCGGCGGCCAGGTCCGGGCGCTCGATCACCTCGGTGCAGAAGCGCTGGAACTGCGCGTTATTGCCGACCGTGATCACCAGCGGGCCATCGGCCGCGTCGAACACGCCGTAGGGCACGATCGACGGATGGGCGTTGCCGTACTTGGGCGGGTCCTCGCCCATCAGCAGCGCCTCCAGGCCGTAGTAGGCCGTGATCATCAGGCCGCAGTCGTACAGCGCCATTTCCACGTGGCGGCCCAGGCCGGTGCGCTGGCGGTCGTACAGCGCGGCCAGCACGGCCTGCGCCGAATACATGCCGGTGAACATGTCCACCACCGCGGTGCCGAACTTGAGCGGCCCCTGCCCTTCCTCGCCATTCAGCGCCATCAGGCCGGCCTCGCCCTGTACCACCAGGTCGTAGCCGGGGCGGGTCGCCTCGGGGCCGTTGCTGCGGTAGCCGGTGATCGAGCAATAGACCAGGCCCGGGTTGATCGCCTTCAGCGCCTCGTAGCCCAGCCCCATCTTGTCGATGCCGCCGAACTTGAAGTTCTGCACCAGCACGTCGCACTTGGCCGCCAGCTCGCGCACGATGCGCTGGCCTTCGCGCTGCTGCAGGTCGATGCCGATCGATTGCTTGTTGCGGTTGGCGCTGTTGAAGTACGCCGTGTTGCGCGTGCCCACGCGCAGGCCCCAGTCGCGCGTATCGTCGCCGCGGCCGGGGTGCTCGACCTTGATCACCTCCGCGCCCAGGTCGCCCAGCGCCTGCGTGCACATCGGTCCGGCCAGCACGCGGGACAGGTCCAGCACGCGCACGCCGGCCAGCGGCAGGCGCGGGGAATTAGTGGTGTCAGCCATGTGGCGATCTCCTTGTGTGTGTCTCGCGGGCCTGCGATGGATCGGCCCGGGCTTCGCCCGGATTTTGCACTGTCAAGGCGTGGTCGACAATTCCATGGATCGTTGACACGGTGTCAATCAAAAATTAACACTCCGCCGATCCTGGACTGATGGCTGTCGGCGACAGCGGGTTTACCTTAGTGCGCGGCTACACAAGAGTTTGGGGGGAATCGCCCTACTGCCCGTGCACGCCCGCTCCCTAGTATTGACTCACCGCGGCGACGCCAGCTCGCCAGCGGAAGCAGGCCCACAACCCCTGCGACACATCGCCAGTTTCCCGACCGATTCGACCACGCCAGCCGCTCATCCGCTGAACGGCTGCGGATGCGGTCGCGGATACGGCGGCAAAAAACCAAGGAGACAACCATGCTGCACGACCTGCCCGCCCGCCCCGAGACCATCCACTGGGGCTACTTCGATGCCACCCAGGCACCCGCGCTGACCGTGAAGAGCGGCGACCTGATCCGCGCCGAAGCCGTGACCCACCACGCCGGCGACGCCCCCGACCTGATGATGGACGACGCCATCCGCGAGATCTACCGCAGGATTCCGCACGACGACCGCCACCCGGGCGTGCACATCATGACCGGGCCCATCTATGTCGAGGACGCCAGGCCGGGCGACGTGCTCGAGGTGCGCTACCTGCAGATGATTCCGCGCTTCCGCTTCGGCGCCAATGTCGCCGCCAACTGGGGCCAGCTGTACAAGGAGTTCGAGAAGGAACGCGTCACCATCTACGAACTGGACCAGGCCTCCAACACCGCGCATGCGCTCTACGCCTATGACTATCCCGGCAAGCTGACCATCCCCGGCAAGGTGGTCGACGAGCGCGAATGCTGCCGCCAGCCGGCGCTGGCCGGCGTGCGCGTTCCGGTGCGGCCGCACCTTGGCACCGCCGGCGTCGCGCCCGACGCGCGCGGCCGCGTCACCACGGTCGAGCCGGGGCTGCATGGCGGCAATATCGACAACTGGCGCATCGGCGCGGGCGCCACCATGTACTACCCGGTGCAGGTCGACGGCGCGCTGTTTTCGATCGGCGACCCGCATATCTCGCAGGGCGACGGCGAAGTCAGCGGCACCGCAATCGAGGCCTCGCTCAACGTGCTGTTCCAGATCGTGCTGCGCAAGGACTTCCATTTCCCCTCGCCGCTGCTGGAAACGCCGGACTGCTGGGTGGTGCACGGCTTCCATGAGGACCTCGATGAAGCCGGCAGGAACGCGGCGCGCGACATGATCCACCTGCTGACCGAGCAACAGGGGCTGTCGCGCGACGATGCCTATTCGCTGATGAGCGTGTCGGCGGACTTCGGCGTGACCCAGGTGGTCGATGGCACGCAGGGCATCCACTGCACCATGCCGCGCACCATCTTCCCGCCCAAGGCCAAGGGCTGAGCCCGCCCACTGCCACGGAGAACGCGCATGCAATACGTCTACATAGGCCGCAACGAACTGGTGGCGCTGGTGGTCGGGCTGGTCACCGGCACCCTGTATTCCTGGCTCAACCTGCCGATTCCCGCGCCGAATGTCACCGGCGGGATCTGCGCGATCCTGTTCACGTACATCGGCTACCTGATCGTGCACGCGTGGCGCCGGACCATCGCCTTCGGGCGGCCGCCGGCCAGCCACTGAATCGTCGCAACTCATGCGTTGGGGGAATGACATGGTGGAAATCGCATTGGGCAGTACCGAACTGCAGGCCGCGGCGGTTGGCCTGGTGACTGGTCTTCTTTACACTGCGGTACGGGCGCCGATACCGGCCCCGAACGTGCTGGGCGGCATCTTTGCCATCTTCGGCACCTTCGCCGGCTTTGTCCTGGTAGCCGCGATGCGAGGGCAGCTGCTGATCGGCTAAGGCAAGCGCCGGCCTGCGCCAGCAACGTTGCGCAGCGCGGCGGACCGCCGTGTCCGCCGCGCCTGCGCTGTGGCAGCCTGAACCAGGGAGGCTCAATTGCATCTGCAGCGTTTTTCCACCGAAGCGTATCCGCGCAACCGTCGCGGCGCCGCATGGCGCGACGAGCTCAGGGCCGCGCGCCTGCAGTGCGAAAGCCTGTGCGCCGACCACACCCTGCACGGCACGATCCAGTCGCGCATCACGCCCGCCGGCATCGGGCTGACCTGCATCGCGTCGGTGCCGCAGACGCTGGCGATCACCGCCGGCGACGGCCGCGGCCTGATGCTGCTGATGCTGACCGAGGGCGAAGCGCACCTCGCCGGCCCGGACCTGCGCGAGCCGTTGCGCCCCGGCCAGGTGGTCTGCGTGCCGGAGCACGCGGCGCGCAAGGTGGCGCTGACCACCGGTTTCCGCCTGCTGATCGTGCATATCGGCCAGGCCCTGCTGAACGCGCGCATCACCGCGCCGTTGCCGCGCTCCGCGCTGGTGCTGGGCGGCGACGCGGCGGAACTGTTCGCGCGCCTGCTGCAGTCCATGGCGGCCAGCATCGACACCCTGGTGTCCGCCGATGACCGGGCGGTGCAGCCCTTCGACAGCACCATCCTCGCCTGCCTTGGCGCGGCCCTGGCGGACAACCAGCCGAGCGCGCCGGCGGACATGACGCCGTCGCGCGCGGCGGTGTTCGCGCGGGTCTGCAGCCGCATCGACGCGCGCCTGGCCGAGCCCGAGCTGAGCCTCGCCGCCATCGCCGCCGACGAGCACATGTCGGCCCGCTACCTGCAGAAGCTGTTCGAGAAATCCGGCAGCAGCTTTTCCGCCTACCTGCGCACCAGCCGGCTGGAGCGGTGCCGCGCCGACCTCGCCAATGCGCAGTACGACAAGCTGTCGGTCTCCGACCTCTGCTATCGCTGGGGCTTCAACGATCCCTCCCACTTCAGCCACGCGTTTCGCGAGCAGTTCGGGATCTCGCCGCGCGCCTACCGCGAGCAGGCCGCGGGCACGCCCGCGCAGCGCCCGCCGCTGAACGTGTCGCGCGGGCTGCCGGCCGATGCCAGGCGTGGCCCCGCGCAGCAGCGCGTCCCGGCCAACGACGGTGCGCGCGCGCGTGTGCAGCCGGCGCCGTCGGTGGTGCCCATCACCCAGGCCCGCTCGCACGCGGCCCGTCCGGAAGGCCGGCACCACTGGCTGCAGGCCACCGACAAGACCGTGCACTGGGGCTACCTGAGCCACGAGCTGCCGCCCGTGCTGGAAGTGATGTCGGGCGACACCGTCACCATCGAAACGCTGACCCAGCACGCCTCCGACGACCGCGAGCGCATGATCGACGGCGATCCCGGCGCCGAAAGCGTATTCCACTGGACCGCCGAGCAGAAGAACGTCGACCGCCGCGGCGCCGGCCCGATCGACGCCTCGGTCTACGGGCGCGGTGCCGGCGAGGGTTTCGGCGTGCATATCTGCACCGGTCCGGTCGCGGTGCGCGGGGCGATGCCCGGCGACGTGCTGGAGGTGCGCATCCTCGACGTGCGCCCGCGCCCGTGCGCCAACCCGCGCTTTGCCGGCCGCGCCTTCGGCAGCAACGCCGCGACGTGGTGGGGCTTCCACTACCGCGACATGCTGACCGAGCCGCGCGAGCGAGAAGTGGTGACGGTGTTCGAGATCGACTGCGAGCGCGCCGATGGCTGCGCCCGCGCGGTCTACAGCTTCCGCTGGACGCCGCAGCGCGATCCGTTCGGCGTGCTGCATCCCACCATCGACTATCCCGGCGTTCCGGTCGACCACGACACCATCGTCAAGAACCACGACGTGCTGCGCGATATCGAGATCCCGATCCGCCCGCACTTCGGCGTGATCGCCGTCGCGCCGGCGCAGGACGGCCTGATCGACTCGATCCCGCCGTCCAGCTTCGCCGGCAACCTCGACAACTGGCGCGTCACGCGCGGCGCCAGCGTCTACCTGAAGGTAGCGGTGCCGGGCGCGCTGCTGTCGATCGGCGACCCGCATGCGTCGCAGGGCGATTCCGAGCTGTGCGGCACCGCGATCGAATGCTCGCTGACCGGCGACTTCCAGCTGATCCTGCACAAGAGCACCATGATCGAACGCGGCGCGCCCTTCGCGGACCTGAGCTACCCGCTGGTGGAAACCGCCGACGAATGGATCCTGCATGGCTTCAGCTCGCCCAACCACCTGACCGAGCTGGGCCAGATGGCGCAGAGCCACATCTACCTGAAGTCCACGCTGGACGACGCCATGCGCGATGCCTTCCGCAAGACGCGGCGCTTCCTGATGACGGTCAAGGGACTGAGCGAGGACGAGGCGGTGACGCTGATCTCGGTGGCGGTGGATTTCGGCATCACGCAGGTGGTCAACGGCAACTGGGGCGTGCATGCCATCATCAGGAAGGCGTTGTTTACGCGGTCATGAGGGTCTGCAACGAAGGACGCCCGGGCCTGCTGCCGGGCCTATAGTATTCTCGCGGGTTCCCCGACCCGTACCACGAGATTGATGCCACACACCGAAGACGCGCTGCCCGAGCACGACGCCTCAGCCATCCACGAACCACGCCTGTGGCGCGACAAGGGCTGGACCGCCCGCGTGATCAAGAACGAGGATGGCGAAGGCTGGGCGGTGGAGATGATCCGCGACGGCAGCGCCGAGCCGGCGCTGGTCGGCCCCTGGACCATGGGGCGCAACAAGGTCGACCCCAAGCCGCTCGATGCCACCGCGCACCAGACCCTGGTCAAGACCGCGTCGGAAGTGATCCGGCGGCACGAGCAGCAACTGCACGCGCAACTGAACAAGCAGGTCAGCATCGAAGCCGAAGCCGGCAGCGTGACCGTGAAGCTGGCGATCACGCCCGATGAGTTCGAGCCGTTCGCCACGCTGACCGCCGAGGACGCCTTCGGCGAGGTTCTTGCCACCATCAAGGTGCGTCCAGACTTCCGGCTGACGCGCGACAGCGCCGAGCGCTGGGCCGCCAGCGGCTTCGACAAGATCCGCTAGCCGGGACGGTTACTTGCGCAGCCGCAACAGCTCGGCGTAGGAGACCAGCTTGCTTTTCTCCTTGGCCAGCGTCTTGGTCTTGGCAGCCGGGCGCTTCGGCTGGCCGCGCTCGAATTTGGCGGCGGCGCGCTCGTCTTCGCGCGCGTAGGTGCGCGCGGACCTGGCTTCGGCCTTCAGCCGTTCCGCTTCCAATCGCGCGGCGCTGCGTTCCTCGCGCGCAATATCCTGCGCGGCCGACATGATCTCGGCCCGCAGCAGGTTGCGCCTCTGCCTGGCGGCCGTGCGGGCCGCCTGCAATTCTTCCTTGCGCTGCCGCAGCCAGTCCCTGCGGTTGACCGGCGCGGGCCTGGCTTCGGCCGGCACGCTCAGGCGCAAGGCACGGCTAAGGGAGACCTGGTCGGTCCGCCGTGCGCGCCGCGGCTCTTCCTTCCCTTTACTCACGCTGCATGACTCTCCTGGCACCACGCGGGTGCCGCCTGCGTCTCGTCCCCGGATGTCGTTGAAACCCTCCACCAACCTTACCACAGCGGCAAAACCCGCTTGCCCGGTTTCCATGTTTCGAATATATTCGAAACATGGAAACCGATGACGCCCTTACCGCGCTGGCAGCGCTCGCCCACTCGATTCGCTTGGCCGTGTTCAGGCTGCTGGTGCAGGCGGGCCCGGCCGGCCTGCCCGCCGGCCGGATCGCCGAACGGATGGAGGTCCCGGCATCCTCGCTGTCGTTCCACCTGAAGGAACTGCACCGCGCCGGCTTGCTGACCAGCCGCCAGGACGGCCGCTCGATCATCTACATGGCGCATTTCGACACCATGAACGGCCTGCTGGCTTACCTGACGCAGAACTGCTGCGGTGGCAATCCTTGCTCGCCGGTGTCGCCCTGTACGGTCGCCTCATCGTCCTGATGTCCTGACACTTTCCGACCCGGCCTCATGACTACCAACGTATTGATCCTTTGTACCCACAACTCGGCGCGCAGCGTGCTGGGCGAAGGGATGCTGAACCACCTGGCGCGGCGCACCGGTCGCGATGTCCGCGCCTATAGCGCGGGCAGCGCGCCCAGCGGCCGGGTCAACCCGTTCGCCATCGAAGCACTTGGCAACGCCGGCGTCGAGGTGGGCGACCTGTGCAGCAAGAGCTGGGACGAATTCGCCGGCGACAACGCCCCGCCCATGCGCATCGTGATCACGGTGTGCGACAGCGCGGCGGAAGAAGCATGCCCGTACTGGCCCGGCAGCCCGGTCAAAGTGCATTGGGGCTATCCCGATCCGTCCCGCACGGAAGGCAGCGACGACAACAAGCGCCAGGCCTTCGAGCTGACCCGCCAGGCCATCGCCTACCGCATGCTGCAGCTGTTGCTGCTGCCGCTCGACGACATGAGCAACGCCGAGCTGGAACAGGCGCTGCAGCGCCTGGCGCGGAGCTGAACCATGGCCAGCCAGCAAGTCGCCGCATCGACCCCGGCCGCCGCCGCGCCGGCCATCGGCTTCTTCGAGCGCTACCTGACCCTCTGGGTGGCGCTGTGCATCGTCGCCGGCATCGCGCTGGGGCAGATGCTGCCCGGCTTCTTCCAGGCCATCGGGCGGATGGAATACGCGCAGGTCAACCTGCCAGTCGGGCTGCTGATCTGGGTGATGATCATCCCGATGCTGGTCAAGATCGATTTCGGCGCGCTGGCGCAGGTGAAATCGCACTGGCGCGGCATCGGCGTGACGCTGTTCATCAACTGGGCGGTCAAGCCTTTCTCGATGGCGCTGCTCGGCTGGGTCTTCGTTCGCCACCTGTTCGCACCGCTGTTGCCGGCCGACCAGATCGACAGCTACGTGGCCGGCCTGATCCTGCTCGCCGCGGCGCCATGCACGGCGATGGTGTTCGTCTGGAGCCAGCTGTGCAAGGGCGACCCGTACTTCACGCTGTCCCAGGTGGCGCTGAACGACGCCATCATGGTGGTCGCGTTCGCGCCGGTGGTGGCGCTGCTGCTGGGGCTGTCCGCGATCACGGTGCCGTGGGATACGCTGCTCACCTCGGTGATCCTGTACATCGTCGTGCCGGTGATCCTGTCGCAGGCGCTGCGCAAGCTGTTGCTGCGCCGCGGCGTGGCGCATTTCCAGCGCGTGATACGGCGCCTGGGGCCGTACTCGATCACCGCGCTGCTGCTGACGCTGGTGCTGCTGTTCGCGTTCCAGGGCAAGGCCATCCTCGACCAGCCAATGGTGATCGCGCTGCTGGCGGTGCCGATCCTGATCCAGGTCTTTTTCAACTCGGGGCTGGCCTACCTGCTGAACCGCAAGCTGGGGGTTGCGCATTGCGTCGCCGGTCCGTCCAGCCTGATCGGCGCCAGCAACTTCTTCGAACTGGCCGTGGCCACCGCCATCAGCCTGTTCGGCTTCCAGTCCGGCGCTGCGCTTGCCACCGTTGTGGGCGTGCTGATCGAGGTGCCGGTCATGCTGCTGGTGGTCGCTATCGTCAACCGGTCGCAGCGCTGGTACGAGGCCGGAGCCCGCTAGGCAGCCCGACCACGTGGTGGCGCGGCGTGCGGACATGGGTTGCGCCCGTTGCATCACGCCGCGTCGCGTCCTTACGGACGAGGGTCCACCGAACATGCGTGCGATGACGCACAGACCAGAATTCGCCAGCCATTAATCTCGATGCCATGAACACGCCATCACTTCGAATGGCGTGCGCCGGTCTCTCAGGAGCATCGGATGGATCGATTTTATTTGTTGGACGCCTCGTTCTGCCCGAGCGTCAACCAGGGTCGCACTCCCATTTACGTCAGCTCGCCCGAGCGCGCCGTGGCGTCGCAGATGACCGCGTTTACCGCGGCGCTGCAGGCGTGTACCGGTCAGTCGTTCCACCGCTATGGCGCGCTGCACGATTACTCGGTACGGGAATACCGGACCTTCTGGCGCTGCTTCCTGCAGTGGTCACAGGGGCTGGCGTGGTCGGGCAGCCCGGAGCCGGTCTGCGTCGGCGACGATTGCGAACATGCCCGCTTCTTCCCGAACCTGCTGCTGAACTATGCGGACAACCTGCTAGGGCTGGAAGTCGCGGGCCCGGACGCTCCGGCGCTGACCGCCTGCCACGCCGATGGCCGGCGTGAACGCCTGACCCGGGGTGAACTGCGCCAGCGTGTCGCGCGCGCGGCACATGCCTTGTCGCAACTGGGGCTGCGCGAAGGCGACCGCGTGGTAGGCGTGATGCGCAACGACGCCGAGGCCATCATCGCCGCGCTCGCCGTGACCGCGCTCGGCGCCACGCTTTCCACCGCGGCGGCCGAGATGAGCGTCGAGACCCTGCTCGATCGCTTCGCCCCGCTGGCGCCGCGGCTGCTGCTTGCGCACACCGCGCAGCGCGCCTTCGACACCGGCGTCCCGCTGGCGGACAACGTCGCCGGCGTGGCGGCCGCGCTGCCTTCGCTGCAGGGCATCGTCCAGCTCGACGACGGCACCTTGCCAGACACCCTCAGCCAGCCGGTCCATGCGCTGGCCGACCTGATCGAACGCGGCGACGCGGAACGCTTCGTGTTCCGGCGCTTCCCGTTCAACCATCCGCTCTTCATCATGTTTTCGTCGGGCACCACCGGCAAGCCCAAGTGCATCGTGCACGGCGCCGGCGGCAGCCTGCTGGAGCACCTGAAGGAACACCGGCTGCACTCCGACCTGCGCCCCGGCGACCGCATGTACTTCCATACCACCTGCGCGTGGATGATGTGGAACTGGCAGCTGTCGGCGCTGGCGTCCGGAACCGAGATCGTCACCTATGACGGCCCGATCGCCACGGTCGATGCGTTATGGCGCCTGGTCGCGGACGAGCGCGTCACGGTGTTCGGCACCAGTCCCGCCTACCTGAAGATGTGCGAGGACGCCGGCCTGGTGCCCGGCCAGCAGTTCGACCTGGGCGCATTGCGCGCGATGATGTCGACCGGTTCGGTGCTGTTCGATGCGCAGTTCGAATGGGTCCGCGATCACGTCAAGCCGCTGCCGCTGCAGTCGATCTCCGGCGGTACCGACATCCTGGGCTGCTTCGTGCTGGGCAATCCGAACCTGCCGGTCTATGCGGGCGAAGCGCAATGCAAGAGCCTGGCGCTCGATGTGCAGGCGTGGGAACACGGCGCGCCCACCAGCGGCATCGGCGAGCTGGTGTGCGCCAACCCGTTCCCGTCGCGGCCGCTGGGCTTCTATGGGGACGTCGACGGCCAGGGCTTCCACAAGGCCTATTTTTCGGCCAACGCGGGCGTCTGGACCCACGGCGACCGGATCGAGTTTCCGCCCGAAGGCACGGCGCGGCTGCATGGCCGGTCCGACGGCGTGCTCAATGTGCGCGGCGTCAATGTCGGGCCGGGCGAGATCTACCGGGTGCTGCGCGATATCCCCGAGATCCGCGAGGCGATGGTGGTCGAGCAGCGCGCGCGCACGGCACCGCCCGACCGCACCCACGCGGAGCGGTACGACCAGCGCATGGTGCTGCTGCTGGTGTTGCAGGACGGCGTTGCGCTGACCGGCACGCTGGCCGCGCGCGTGCGCCGCGACCTGGCGCGGCGCGCCTCGCCAACGCATGTGCCCGACCGCATCCTGGCCGTGCCGGCGCTGCCGGTCACGCACAACGGCAAGTTCTCCGAGGCCGCGGCGCGCAACGCGGTCAGCGGCCTGCCGGTGGGCAACGCCGCGGCGTTGCGCAATCCGGACTGCCTCGACGCCATCCGCAATCATCCGGCCCTGAACCTGGCCGCGCGCGAACTGCCCGCGCCCGGCACATCGCGCGAGCAGCTCGAACGTCATCTGCAGGCCCTGTGGGAGCGCTTGTTCGATTTCGCCCCGATCGGCCGCGACGACAATTTCTTCGACCTGGGAGGCCACTCGCTGCTGGCCGCGCGGATGCTGGCTGACGTGCATCAGTCGACCGGCCGCACGATCCCGCTGGCGACGCTGCTGTTCACTCCCACCATTGCCGGCCTGGCTGCCGCGATCGACGAGGCCGCATCTCCGCGGCCTTCGCCCAACCTGGTGCCCGTGCGCGGCGGCACCGGCTCGCCGCTGTTCCTGGTGCACGGCGCGAGCGGCTCGGTGATGGAGTGCTGGGGCATGGTCAACGCGCTGCGCACTTCGCGCCCGGTCTATGGGCTGCAGGCACGCGGCCTCGACGGCGAACAGCCGACGCAGCGGCGCGTCGAGGACATGGCGGCGAGCTATATCGAACAGATCCGCAGCCTGCAGCCGCGCGGTCCTTACGCGCTGGCCGGCTACTCGTTCGGCGGGCTGGTGGTGTACGAGATGGCGCAACAGTTGACCCGCGCTGGCGAGCAAGTCGAACTGCTGTGCCTGCTCGACACCTATGTCAGCGAGCATTTCCTGCCGTGGCGCACCTGGATGCGCTATTGCTGGAACTATCCCGGCTGGCAGCTGCGCAAGTTGCACGCGGTGCCGGCAGCACAGCGCGTGCGCTACCTGAAGTACGCGCTGAGTCGCGCAGCAGAAGGCGTGGGCATGCGGCGCGGCGGCATCACCTGCAAGCCCGATGCATTTACCGACTCGCTGCCGCCGGCACTGCGGCAGGTGCGCGAGACCATGGTGCGCGCCATGACGACGTATCGTCCGCGGCCGTACCACGGCGGCCCGGTGCTCTATCTGCGCGCGGCGGTCAGGCAGCAGCAGCGCGGCGATCCGCTGTCGTTGTGGCGGCGCGTCGCGCTGGGTGGCCTGACCATCGCCGAGGTGCCGTGCAGCCATTTTGACCTGGTCGTCGAACCCAACCTGCAGGCGGTGGCGGCGATCCTGGACGAAGGGCTGGCGCGCGCGTGACCGCGCGGACATGGCACAGCATGCAGCATGATGGGCTTGCCGCGCGGGGTGAGGGCGTTGCTGCACCGTTCGAGCTGCCGCAACCCGAGCGCCTCGCGTTGCCGGACGGCGCGGTACAGGTATGGAGGCTGGATGACGCGCAGGTCAACCCGGCATGCACGCGGCTGGCCCATACGCTTGCGCCGGACGAGCGCGCGCGCGCCCTGGCCTACCGGCACGCCAGGCACTGCAATGGCTATGTCGCCCGGCGCGGGCTGCTGCGCTGGCTGGTCGGCGGCTATCTGCACTGCCCGCCCGAAGCGCTGCGCCTGACCGTGTCGCCATTCGGCAAGCCGGTGCTGCAATGGCCGCAGGCCGGGCTGGCCTTCAGCGTGTCCCACACCGACGGCCTGGCGCTGCTGGCCTTCGCGCGGGATTGCCGCCTCGGCGTGGACGTGGAGCGGCGTGCCGGTGGCGTGAACCTGGCGGCCGTCCCGGGATTTGGACGCGGCATATTTTCCGCGCAGGAAGCGCAGGTCCTCGCGCGCGCGCGGCCCGCTTCGGCCGACGCGCTGCTAGGCATCTGGACGCGCAAGGAAGCGCTGCTGAAAGCGCTCGGCACCGGCCTCTCGGCCGATCCCACCGCGTACACGACGGAAGACGACTGGCGGCGCGGCGCGGGCCATTGGCAGGCTTCGCGTGATGGCATACCCATGTCCGGCTGGACCTGCCTGGATCTGGATGCCGGTGCCGGCGTCAGGGCGGCGCTGGCCGTATCGCTGCCGGACGCAAGTGTCACGTGGCACCACTGCTGACCGGTGCCGCGGCTCGGCAAGGGTCCGGCCACGTAACACGTTACGTTACACGTAACGCCAGCCGCCCTGATGCCAGCCATGCACGCGGGCCGCTCCGCATGGGCCGACCTGCCGCAAACCCGCGGCCCGCCTGGGTCGTGGCGCTGACCGGGTGCGCACGCCCGGGGCCTGCCGGAGTTGGCATCCCCTTTGCTGATTCCGGTGAAATGCGTTGGCCACCAAGCCAATGCCGGAGACAAACCGGAGCAAGGAATGAGCTGGACTAACCGTGGAACGCCGGCCTCGACGCAAGTGCTGGAGTACGGCGGCGAGGCACATGCCGTAGTCATCGACGACATGCCGATGTACCGGCACGGCATCACGCGCCTGCTCGGCGAGATGCCGGGCATCGGCCGGGTGGAACCGGTGGAGGCCGAAGCCCTGGCGGCGCGCAACCTGCGCTTGCCGGCGCCGGCGCTGCTGGTGTTCGGCATGCCGCCGGACCTGGTCGAAGGCTGGAACCAGCTGCGGCTGGCCAGCCTGGTGCTGCGGCCGCGGCGCCTGCTGCTGATCTCGGACAATATGTGGCTGCGCCTGCCGCCCGGGCTGGACGCCCGCTTTGCCCGCACCCTGTGCCGCTCGGCATCGCTGGCAACGATCGAACGTGACGTGCGCGCGCTGCTGGACCTGCCGCTCGCCGCGCCGGCCCGGCCCGAGCCGGACGCGGTGCCGACCGGCTTGCGGCGCCCCTTCCACGCATTCGCCTAAGACGCGGCGATCCGGGCCTATCGCGCCGGCGAGATCCTGTGCACCTGCGCCGTGGCACCGAAGCCGCGGCGCGCGAACGTGCCTGCGTTCTCGTTCTCGCCGTAAAAGAAGGTCGGCGTCGGGGCGAGATGCCTCAGGAACGGCTGGAACTCCCGGCTGCCGATGCAGATCTTGGACCGCTCCGAGGCCGCGCCCAGCAGCACCTCCCTCGCCGCGTGGTCGGCCCGGTCCATACCCACGGCGCGTGCGCGCTGGTCGGTCAGGTCATCGTCGACCAGCACATAGCGCCCCGGCAGCAGGTGCGACAGCATGAAATCGCTCAGCGCTTCCTGGACCGATATCGACAGGCCGAACAATCGCCGGGGCATGTTGGCGGGGTTGATGCCGCCCCAGTCATAGGTGCCGCCCTCGCGATTGCGGCGCGGGTTGACGGTGAACTTCGACGACATCGTTCCGATCGCCATGACGTGTACGTCGGCGAGCGAGCGCAGCAGGGAATACTGCGCTTCATGCACGGCCAGCAGGCCTGGCGCATTGGCGTAAAGCCCGCCATCGACGAACTGGTTGTGATTGAACGTGTAGCGCGCGAAGTAGGCCGGCGCCGCACTGGTCGCCATCGCGATATCCGCGATGCGGAACTTGTGGTCGCGCTTGAAATTGACGTGGTGCGGCGTCTTGAATATCTGCGGCCGCCCGGTGGAGTAATTGATCGCGGGAATGACGACCCGGTGCGCGCAGGCGCCGAGCAGGCGCTCGCCGAACAGATGCTCGGCGCACAGCAGTTCCAGCAGCCGGCGCGAGCCGAACGGCGCGCGCCAGATGCCGGCAAGCGACCAGCGCCGCTGGAAGATCTGCTCCCCATGCCGCGTCAGCAGGTCCACGATGCGGCTTGCCGGCAGCTCCAGCGCCAGGGCGAGCGCGATCACCCCGCCGATCGAGGTCCCCGCGATCAGGTCGAACCGGCTCGCAATCGGCGCCCCGATCTCGTCCTCGAAATCGGCCAGCAACTTGGCCGTGTACAGCCCGCGAAAGCCGCCGCCCGAAAGCGCGAGGATCTGAAACCGGTCCGGAGCCGACTCGTCCAAGGATTCCCCCTGCTGCCGTATGAACTGTCGTCGCACGGCCGCAAACCCATGTCGAGGTCGCGTGGCAATGCAGCCCGCCCGAGTGCCGTGCGCATCCATACTAGGCGACGGCGGCATCTTTTTACAGAAACGTCCCCGACGATGTCACCGAAAGCGGGCAATTAGACGGCACTTCATTCTGATTTGCACGACGGCACTGTCATGCGCCAGAGGCTCCGCTACCGTCCGCTGCGAGCGCGGCCATTGACGACTGGGCAGCAGCGGGTCGTTGCGTACGGCGATGCGCCGTCACGGTAAAGCCGAAAGCCAGTGCAATGAGCAAGGCCGCGACCACGCCAAGGTACTGCGCGTCGGTAGTCCGGAGCACGAGCCCGCCAAGCACGCCCGAGCACGCAAGGCCGAGATAGGTGGCGGTATTGTTCAGCGCGAGCAGCAGCGGCGCCACCTGCGGCGACAGTTCCACCAGCCGGTGCTGTTGCGGCACGATGAGCCCCCATCCGCACAGCCCCCAGACCACCAGCGCGATGACCGCACTCAGCGGATGCGCGGAGGTCCATGGCAGCGCGCAGAAATTGACAATGGCCACCCACAGCATCGCGCTGACGATATGGCGACTCTCGAACCGGTCCACCAGGCGGCCAGCCAGCAGATTGCCCACCGTGGCGGCGACGCCCCACAGCAGCAGCATGCCCGCGAGCACGCGGCCATCGCCGCGCGTCACCGGTTCCAGGACCACGCCGGCATACGTATAGACCATCAGGAAGCCGCCGAACGCGAACAGCGAGGTCATCAAGGTCAGCGCGACGCGCATGTCGCGCAACGGAGCGAGCCTCTCACGCAACCGGACCGGTGCCGCCGGCGCGATGGACGGCAGCAGTGCCCAGACACCAATCATCGCCGCGACGCCCAGCGCAGTGACGAACCACAGTGTCGTCCTCCAGCCGCCGAAGCCACCGATCAGCGTGCCGATCGGCGAACCCAGCGCGGTGGCACCGGTCAGGCCAGCCGTCACGGCAGCCAGCGCGCGCCCACGCTTGTGCGGATCGGCAAGTACCGAAGCCACGCCCAACGCGGTCGGCGCGAACAGCGCCGCGCCGAATCCCGCCAGGGCGCGACTCATCAGCACCCATTGCATGTCCGTGGCAAGCGCGCTGACGGCATTGCCGACCACAAAGATGCCAAGCGCCGCCACTAGCAGCAGCTTGCGCGGGACGCCGCCTGCGACGGCTGCCATCACGGGAGCGGCCACCGCGTAGGTCAATGCGTAAAACGTCACCATCAGGCCGGCCGCGCTGACCGAGGTATGCAGCGACGCCGCGACGCTCGGAAGAATGCCGGCGATGACGAAGTTGTCGGTGCCCAATGCGAACATGCCCAGCGCCAGTATCAGTAGTCGACGGTCCATAGGAAAAGCCCGCTGCGAAATGCGGTGAAGGTTGCGGTCTGAGGTGGCGCATGCGCCGTGAAATTGCTGTGCAGTTCCCGCCACGGCCGGCCGGTGGGAGGACTGCCAGTCGATCATAGCCAACGTTGACCGCGTCTCAAATGTCATATATACGGTCAATTCAGGACATGAATTTAGGGCACGTCTGCCAGGGGCATTCCATGCACACGATCGGCTTTGTCGTATTTCCGAACTTTTATGTGATGGGCCTGGCGGCGATTACCGCGTTCGAGCTGGCCAACGTCGTACTGGAAGAACAGGCCTATGTGGTGACAGTCCTGTCCGAGCAGGGTGGACTGGTGATGTCCTCGGCAGGCATACGCGTCGAGTCGGAACCCTTCGGCAACAACACCTTCGATACGGTGATGTTCGGTTCCGGCGTCGAAATCGACCTGGTTTCCAGCACGCTGACGGCGTTTGTCAGGCGGGCACTCGAGACGTCGAGACGAATTGCCGCGCCTTGCACTGGCGCCTTCATCCTGGCGCACGCGGGCGTGCTGGATGGTCGGCGGGCAACCACCCATTGGCGCTTCGCACACGACCTGCAGCGGCACTTTCCCCGGGTCACCGTCGAAGAAGACCAGATCTTCATCGTTGACGGCCCGATCTGGACTTCCGCGGGGATGACGGCAACCATCGACATGGCGCTGGCCATGATTGAAAAGGACCACGGCGCCGAAGTCTCGCGCGCGGTCGCGCGCAAGCTGGTGATCTACCACCGGCGCGCGGGCGGACAATCGCAGTTCTCCACCTTGCTCGATCTCGATCCCAAATCCGACCGGATCCAGAAGGCTATCGATTACGCCAGCGCCAACCTGCGCAACGCATTGACCGTCGATGAACTCGCCGGCATTGCGGGGCTGAGCCCGCGCCAGTTCAGTCGGGCGTTCAGCGCGGAGACCGGGCAGTCGCCGGCCAAGGCCATCGAACTTCTACGCGTAGAGGCCGCCAGGCTGATGCTGGAGAAGGGCCGGCTCTCGCTGGACGTGATCGCGCGAGAAGTGGGATTTGTCGACCGGGATAGGATGCGCCGCGCATTCCTTCGTACGACCGGCCAGCCACCTCAGGCGGTCCGCCGCATCGGCAGGGAAACGCGCGGGCCGGTACCTGCTTGAACGCAGCAGCGTCCGTGCAGAATGGCTGGGCATTGAAGCGCTCGCGCCGTGCACGGACAGTTCGACCGCCACACAGGTGATGCACGCGTCGCAGTGCACCACGCCGATTTTTCTAAGCTCGCCGCCCAAAAAGTTTCACTTCCGCTGCAAATCGCAAGCTGTAACCATGCACCCAACTCTGTCCCCGGCCCGCATGGATGGGGAACGCGCGCGGCGGTGGCACCGCCGTTTCCCAAATCACGCGAGCGACGGATAACCATGGTGTTCTTGCTGATGCGGCGGCTTCCCGTGCTGGCCATCCTGCTGTGGCTTGGCATCGCCGCGGTGCAGGCCGCCCCCGATACCGTCACTGATACCGCCGCCGAAGGGCAGACCGCGCCAGTCGAAGTCCGCCTGATGAACCGCCCGATCATGGTGCTGCGTGCAACGCTGGCCGGTGTCACGCCTGAAGTGCGCGCCCAGCGCGCGCGCGACCGCTTCGACGCCATGACCCCGTCGGACCTGCGCCAGCCCGTGCGCACCAGCCCTGGCGAGCTTGCCGGCCAGCGCGGCGAAGCCATCTATATCGGCGAGCGGCTGCTGCTGGCCGTGGTCGAAGGCGACCTCGATCCCGAGGACAAGGCCGCCTCGCTCGAGACGCTGGTCCGCCAGACGGTCGACAATGTCGGCCAGGCCGTCGCAGCACGCCGACAGCAACAACACTGGCCTACGCTGATTCGCGGCGCCTTGCGCACGGGCGGCGCGCTGGCGGTCGCGGTCTTGCTGGTCTGGGGGTTGACCAAAACCCGGCGCTTGCTGGGGCGCGTGGTGGACGCCTCGCTGCAGCGGCACCTGAAGGCGCGCACCGCCAACGGCTTCGACTGGACCGCCGCGCTCTACCAGCTGACCGACCGCATCGTGCGCATCCTGGCGGTGGCGCTGTTCGCGCTGGTCGCCTTTGTCTGGCTGGAATTCTCGCTGCTGCAGTTTCCGCTGACGCACCCCATCGGCGCGCGCATGGGCGCGTACCTGTGGCGGCTGCTGGAAGGTATCGGCGGCGCCGTGGTCGGCGCCATCCCGGGCCTGCTGGTGGTCGCCATCATCCTGTTCATCACGCGCGGCGTGCAGGTCGTGGTCTCGAGCGTGTTCACGGCCACCGAGCGTGGCAACCTCACGGTGCCGGGCCTGCATCCGGAGACGGTACCGGCGACCCGCCGCGTGGCCGCGGTGCTGGTGTGGGCGCTGGGCTTCACCTTTGCCTACCCGTACATTCCGGGATCGCAGAGCGATGTGTTCAAGGGCGTGTCCGTGCTGCTCGGCTTCATGCTGACGCTGGGCTCGGCCAACGTCGTGAACCAGTTGATGAGCGGCATGGTGCTGGTGTATGCGCGGGCGCTGCGCGTGGGCGACATGGTCAGCATCGGCGATACGGTGGGATGGGTCGAGAGCCTGGGTCCGCTGTCAGTCAGGCTGGTCAACCTGCGTCAAGAGCAGGTCACGCTGCCGAACGCGGTGGTGGTCGGCAGCGCCGTGCACAACTACTCGCGCTCCGGGGACATCAACCAGGGCAGCGCCGCGCTGCTGTCATCGTCCGTGACGATCGGCTATGACACGCCCTGGCGCCAGGTCCATGCGATGCTGCTCAATGCCGCGCGCCAGGTGCCCGGGCTGGATTCGGCCACGGCCCCCTTTGTGCTGCAGCGCGGGCTGTCGGACTTCTACGTCGAATACGAGCTGTTCTTCGCCATCGAAGACCCGCGCCGCCGCTTCTTTGCCCTGTCCACGCTGCATGCCGCGATCCAGGACGAGTTCAACCGCCATAACGTGCAGATCATGTCGCCGCATTTCGTGCTGCAGCCGAAGGAACCGGTGATGGTGCCAACCGAGCAATGGCATGCGCCCCCCGCCACGCCGGCCACGCAGCAGCGCGGCGAGGGCTGAATCCGCACGCGCCGCGGCGATCACGCATCGGTGCTCACCATGCAGGCCTGGCCAGCCCCGCAGGTTTTCACCAAGGAACGGACATGAACACCGCATACGGCAAGGCAGAGCGTCCTGACTCCGGCCGCGAGATCCGCGTCGATGCGTTTTCGCTGGTGCTGCTGGCCACCGCCCTGACCGCGGCGCTGCCAATGCTGATGCTCGCGTCCTCGCAGCTGCCGCTGCAGTCCACCCTGGCCAAGCTGCTGATGACGTTGCTGTAGACGGGGACGCGCCATCACTGCCCGACGATTCCCTACGCTCCACCGCTGGTCCGGCCAGGCCTGGCAACTGCTTGCCAGCCGGCCGCATCGCTTCGTCGTGGTGGCGTTCTCGCTGTCCGTCATGCTGCTGTTGCTGCTGCTTTGGCGCGGGCTTCAGCTGTCGCAGGGCCGCGAGATCGAATCGCTGCGGCATATGCAGGCGGTGCGCGCGCAGAGCATGGATGCGCTGCTGCAACGCGAAGCCGAGCGATTGCTCAGCGTCCGCAATGTTGCCCAGCACCTGCTGCAGATCCAGGCGACGGCGCCAGGCGCATTGGATGCCGACCTGCGCGCTACCCTGGCGCATCGCGACCAGCCGGTATGGCCGGTGCCCGCGCACGACGCGGCGGCGGTTTACGGCATCAGCGCCGCGGCGCTGGGCGGCCTGGACGGCTTCACCCGAGACGAAGCGGGGCTTGCGGCGGACGTGATCGTGGCGCGCTCGCTCAGCCACCTGTTGAGCGCGGCGCCAGAGGGATCCGGCATACGCCGGCGCATTGCCTATGTTTCGCGCAACGGCGTGCTAGCGGCCCACCCTTCGATACCGCAACAAGAAGTCGTGTCCGCCGTGCGGCGCCTGGCGGCCGCTCCCTACTTCAGTGACAGCCTGCCCTCGCGCAACCCCGGCCGGCGCGTGCAATGGCGCATCGCCCCGGCCACGGTCGAGCGCGAGCAGCTTTCACTGTTCCTGAGCGTGCCGGTCTATGCCGAAGGGGATTTCCGCGGCGTGGCCATGCTCGAACTGCCGCAGCGCAGTCTCGATGACCAGCTCAGCCGTGCGCCCTTCCATCAGGCCAACAGCTACCTGATCGATCGCGAAGGCCGGCTGATCGGCGCCAGCACGCGCAACGTGCGTGCCGGCGAGACCATGCAGACGGCGCTGTCCGGGCCCTGGCCCGCCGCCACGCTGGATGCGGTCTTCCATGCCGACTCCGGCCTGCTGGACGGCGCAGGCGGCGCAAGCGGCAGCGACCTGATGTTCCGCCGGCTCCGCCAGGGGGGGCTGGCACTGGTCGACGAGATTCCGTTGCACCAGCTATGGCTGGCGGGCGCCGCCCGGCTGAGCGGCGTGATTGGCGCGGGCGCGGCCGCACTGGGCATTCTGCTTTGCGCCACGCTGGCGGTGGTCCACAGCCTGTTCCGGCACTATCTGGCGCGCGGCGAGGCGCTGCGCACGCTGGCGGAAACCGATGCATTGACCGGCCTGGCCAACCGCCGCGTGTTCGCCGCACGGTTCGCGGCCGACTCCGCGCGCTGCGCGGCGGAGCAACGGCCGGTCTCCGTGGTCATGCTGGACATCGACCACTTCAAGTCCATCAACGATCGCTGGGGTCATGCCAGCGGCGACGTGGTGCTGCGCGCGGTAGCGGATGCGCTGCGCGGCGGCGTGCGCAAGGACGACCTGCCCGCACGGCTTGGCGGCGAGGAGTTTGCCGTCTTGCTGCCGGACACCGGCGTCGACGATGCCGCCGCGGTGGCCGAGCACCTGCGACAGCGACTGGAAGCCCTGCGCTGCGAGCCGGCGCCCGACGCGGGCAGTACCGGACCCATCCGCTTTACCGCCTCGTTCGGCGTGGCCGCGATCGCGCCCGGCAATGGTGGCAACCTCGATGCGCTGCTGATGGCGGCCGACCGGCGCTTGTATGAAGCCAAGGCCAACGGCCGCAACCAGGTGGTGGCGCGGTAGCGGGTGTCTTTACAAGGAGTTCCCCATGACAAGATTCCACGTCAATGGCCAGCCCTCTTTCTCATAGGAGCTTCGCCGGGACTTTCCTGAAGCGCACAGTGCATTTCCCGTTAACGCGCACGAGCCTCAGCCTCGCTCGCCGCGCCACGCCATGGCTCGAAATGAAAGTCCGGTGGCGTCACCGGATAGTCGGGCCCGGGATAGTCGGGGTGGCCGGACATGAAGTTCGAGACAATTATTCTGACCTTGCCTTCCGGCAGGAAGTGAACCTGGACGGTACCTGACTCAATGTATTTCTCGATGGGCACGAGCGCCTCGTGCCATTTTTCTATCGCCGCATCACCCGTCGCATTGGGATCCGAACTCGAGGTCGTCCAGCGTACCGTTGCGTTCAGTCCGTCATGCCACTTCCTTGGATAGGTCACGCAGCAAACAAAGCCTCCGCCGCCGCCATAAGCGAAGGAATTTCCTCCCCATGCTTCGTTGACGTAGAACTGATGAATATAGTCAGGTGTATGGTTGTAAGCCGTAATACTGGAAGCAGCCATATCGTCGGCCTGCCCACCTCCCTTTCCGCAGGCCGCGATGACCATGCTCGACATCGCCACGATGCTCCACTCTATTATTGTTCGCTTCAGCTTCATGCTATTTCTGCCCTTGACCGTGTTGTCATATGCCTGAGCATTACGCACATGTGCAGCCTTGACTCGGAGTTCACCATGCTAGCGAAAGCGCAACCGCCGAACCAAGCAATTCCAGCATGCTCGGCTTTGCGTCGACAACACCATGAGCGGGATCAAGCGGCGCGCTAAAGCTATCGCACGAGAAGTATTTCCCTCTCAGGATTGGGGCGCCCTTCTCCGACCTTCTTCGACGAATCTTCAAAAAAAAGCCGCTCCAAAGAGCGGCTTTCCCCTTGACGCAAGCGGACACCCGGCCCGCCCCGCATCAATCATCCAACAACGACAAATCCCTCACCGCGCCCTTGTCCGCCGACATCACCAGCTTGGCATACGCCTTCAGCGCCGCCGACACCTTGCGCGGGCGCGGCTTGGCTGGTTTCCAGCCCTTGGCGTTCTGCGCTTCGCGGCGGCGTGCCAGTTCCTCGTCGGACACCAGCACATTGATCGTGCGGTTGGGGATGTCGATGCGGATCTTGTCGCCGTCCTGCACCAGGCCGATGGCGCCGCCGGCTGCGGCTTCGGGCGAGCAGTGGCCGATGGACAGGCCCGAGGTGCCGCCGGAGAAGCGGCCGTCGGTCAGCAGCGCGCAGGCCTTGCCCAGACCCTTGGACTTGATGTAGCTGGTCGGGTAGAGCATTTCCTGCATGCCGGGGCCGCCCTTCGGGCCTTCGTAGCGCACGATCACTACGTCGCCGGCCTTGACCTTGTCGTTGAGGATGTTCTCGACCGCTTCGTCCTGCGATTCGGTGACGTGGGCGGTGCCCTCGAATACCAAAATGCTCTCGTCGACGCCGGCGGTCTTCACCACGCAGCCGTCGAGTGCGATGTTGCCGGTCAGCACCGCCAGGCCGCCTTCCTTGGAGAAGGCATGCTCGTAGGAGCGGATGCAGCCTTCGGCGCGGTCCAGGTCCAGGCTGGGCCAGCGCGTGTTCTGGCTGAATGCCACCTGGGTCGGAACACCGGCCGGGCCGGCCAGGTAGAACTGCTTGACGGCCTCGTCCTGGGTGCGGGTGATGTCCCACTGCGCCAGGGCGTCCTTCAGCGTGGGCGCGTGCACGGTCGGCACGTCGGTGTGCAGCTTGCCGGCACGCTCCAGTTCGCCCAGGATGGCCATGATGCCGCCGGCGCGGTGCACGTCCTCGATGTGGTACTTGTTGGTGTTGGGCGCGACCTTGCACAGCTGCGGCACCACGCGCGACAGGCGGTCGATGTCGGTCATGTCGAAGTCGATTTCCGCTTCGCGCGCAATCGCCAGCAGGTGCAGGATGGTGTTGGTCGAGCCGCCCATGGCGATGTCCAGCGTCATGGCGTTCTCGAACGCCTTGAAGCCGACCGCGCGCGGCAGCACGCGCGCGTCTTCCTGTTCGTAGTACTGGCGCGCCAGTTCGACGATGCGGCGGCCGGCGCGCTTGAACAGCTGCTCGCGGTCCGCATGCGTGGCCACCACGGTGCCGTTGCCCGGCAGCGACAGGCCCAGCGCCTCGGTCAGGCAGTTCATGGAGTTGGCGGTGAACATGCCCGAGCACGAGCCGCAGGTCGGGCAGGCGGAACGCTCCACCTCGGCCACGTCGGCGTCGGAATATGCGCTGTCGGCGGCGATCACCATGGCGTCGACGAGGTCCAGCTTCTTGAACTCCATGGCCTTGGTGACGGGGTTGGCCAGGCGCGTCTTGCCGGCTTCCATCGGTCCGCCCGAAACGAAGATCACCGGGATGTTCAGGCGCATCGCGGCCATCAGCATGCCGGGGGTAATCTTGTCGCAATTGGAGATGCACACCATGGCATCGGCGCAGTGCGCGTTGACCATGTATTCGACCGAGTCGGCGATGATGTCGCGGCTGGGCAGCGAATAGAGCATGCCGTCATGGCCCATGGCGATGCCGTCGTCGACCGCGATGGTGTTGAACTCCTTGGCGACGCCGCCCGCGGCCTCGATCTCGCGCGCGACCAGCTGGCCCAGGTCCTTCAGGTGCACGTGCCCCGGCACGAACTGCGTGAAGGAGTTGACCACGGCGATGATGGGCTTGGAGAAGTCTTCGTCTTTCATGCCGGTGGCGCGCCACAGCGAGCGCGCCCCCGCCATGTTGCGGCCGGCGGTGGAGGTTTTGGAACGGTATGTGGGCATGGTCTTGCTTTAGAAGTATCGCGGTAGGAAGCGGGCCGCGGGAATAAGGGCCCAGGCATGCCCGTGCGAACAACCTCTTGAGCTGCGCCGTGGGCAAAGCCGCGATTATCCCACAGCCGGCCGGACAGGTTATGCCGTCCCGCCCGTGGCGTCCGGCGCGCGCAAACGCCGCGCAATGTTCGGGCGGCCACCATGGGAGCCCGCCATTTGTCCCCGACGGCCTTGCGCGATCGCCGTTTCGGGGAAATGCTTGCGCTTATGTCACCTGCGCGGAGCAACGTCATGGACACATCAAGTGAACTGCAAGCCACCGTGGATGCCCTGGCACAGCCGGGCAAGGGCCTGCTGGCCGCCGACGAGAGCGGTCCGACCATTGCCAAGCGGTTCGAGCGCATCGGCGTGGAATCGAGCGAGGAGAACCGGCGCGCGTGGCGTCAACTGCTGCTGGGCACGCCGGGGCTGGGCGAGTACATCAGCGGCGTAATCCTCTACGAGGAAACGCTGGGCCAGAACGCCGACGATGGCACGCCGCTGCCGGAGCTGGCCGCGCGCCAGGGCATCGTGCCCGGCATCAAGGTAGACAAGGGCAAGCTTGCGCTCGCGCTCGCTCCCGGCGACGAGATCACCGAGGGCCTCGACGGGCTGGGCAAGCGGCTGGCCGGCTACCGGCAACAGGGCGCGCGTTTTGCCAAGTGGCGCGCGGTCTACAACGTGTCCGACACCCTCCCCGGCCGCGCCGCCGTGCAGGCCAACGCCGAAGCGCTGGCCCGCTACGCCGCGATCTGCCAGCAGGCCGGCGTGGTGCCGATCGTCGAGCCCGAAGTGCTGATGGATGGCGGCCACTCCATGGCCCGTTGCGCCCAGGTGACCGAGGCGGTGCTGCACGAAGTCTTCCACGCCCTGCACCGCTACGGGGTGGCGCTGGAACACATGCTGCTCAAGCCGAGCATGGTGCTGCCGGGCAAGGACGCCGGCCAGGCGCCATCGTCGGAGGTCGCGATGCAGACCGTGCAGGTGCTCGAGCGCACCGTGCCCGCGGCGGTGCCGGGCATCTTCTTCTTGTCCGGCGGCCAAACCCCTGCCGAGGCCACCGCCAACCTGGACGCCATGAACCGCCTGGCGCCGCTGCCGTGGCGGCTGTCCTTCTCCTATGGGCGCGCGCTGCAGGAACCGCCGCTGCTGGCCTGGCGCGGCGACGCCGCCAACGCCGCACAGGCGCAACAGGCGCTGCTGCTGCGGTCGCGGCTCAACGGCATGGCCTGCCTGGGGAAATATGAGGCGGCGCTGGAGGGTGCCGGCGGGTAACTGCACATGCCGACAGCCTGACCCGGTATGCCGCCGCGCCGGCGATCCTGCTACAGCGCAGGCGTGAGGGACGGCGCACGGCGGTGCCGGGTCAGCTGCTCGAACGCGGACGCCATCGCCACCAGTGCTGCATCGCTGCCAGCCCGGCCCAGCCAGGACACGCCCGCCGGCACGCCGGCGGCGGTAATGCCCATCGGCACGCTGACCTCGGGCACGCCGGCGGCGCTGGCCAGATGCATCGCGGCCAACGGCTGCTCGGCCCGGCAATGGTAGCTGGCATCGGCCATGTCGAAGCGTGGCGAGGCGGGGCACGCGAGCGTGGGGAACACCAGCGCATCGAGGCCGTGTGCGATCAAGTGCTGGCTGAGCACGCCACGCCAGCGCCGCGCCGCGGCAATGCCAGCTGCGGGCGGCTGATCTCGTGTCGCGAGCGCGTGGCGCAGCGCTGCCAGGGTTCGCGGGTTGACCGCGCCGGCGCCGGCGTCGGGACTGGCTTCCATGCGCATGAGCAGTTCGGCGGCGCTGTGCGGCGCCGCTGCAGCCGCCTGCGCCAGGTACTGGTCAAGCCCGCGCACCGATTCAACCCGCGTGATTTCGCCGAGCAGGTCGGTGTACAGCGTCAGCGCGCCGGTGGGCAGGTGCACGGGAATGGCGCGGGCGCCTGCGGCCTGCATCGCCGCGGTCGCGGCGTCGAACATCGCGTCGATCTCGTCGTTGCCACCAGCGAAATTCGCCACGATGCCGAGCCTGCGGCCCGCCAGCGTCTGCGGCTGGGCGCCAAAGCCATGCCCCGGTGCCAGCACGGCCATCACCAGCGCCACGTCGGCCGCGCTGCGGGCGAGCGGCCCGACGGTATCGAACGACGGCGCCAGCGGCAGCACCCCGGCGCAGTCGAGCAGGCCATGGGTTGGACGCAGGCCCGCCAGCCCATGCACGCAGGCCGGCCCGCGCACCGAGCCGAACGAGTCGGTGCCGAGCCCGAACGCGGCGAGGCTGGCCGCTACCGCCGCGCCGGTGCCGCTGCTGGAACCGCTGGCATTGCGCGACAGGCGGTACGGGTTCAGCGTCAGCCCGTTCGCCGAACTGTAGCCAAAGCGGCCGTTGGACGCCGCCAGTTCCGACATATTGGACTTGGCCAGCACGATCGCGCCGGCGGCACGCAGCCGCGCCACGCATGCGGCATCGGCGCGCGGGTAAGCCTGGCGCAGCGCCGCGCAACCGGCCGTGGTCGGCATGCCGGCCACATCGATGTTGTCCTTGACCACCATCGGTATGCCATGCAGCGCACCGCGGGGGCCGCGTGTGCGCAGTTCCTCGTCAAGCAAGCGCGCTTGGTCCATCGCCGCGGGATTCACGGCGCTGATGGCGTTGATGCAGGGGCCGGCCTGGTCGAAGCTGGCGATGCGGGCCAGACTGGATGCAACTAGCGCTTGCGCGGAGGTTGCGCCGGTGCGCATGGCCCCGGCGAGGTCGCTCAGTGAAGCTTCGAACGGATCAAGGCGGGCAGGCGGGGCAGGAGCAGGAGAGGACATCGGCATCGCTGGCGATCCATGGGATGCATGCATATTGGCCACCCCGCGCCGCTTTGGCAATGGAAGTTTCATCGCACGTTCTTTCCATATCGGAATGAATCGATGACAATGCCCACAGCCTTCGTCACTGCACCGCCCATGAAAAGCACCACCGGACGCCACCTGCCCGCGCTGGCGAACCTGATCGCGCTCGAAACCACGGCACGCACCGGCAGCGTCACCGGCGCGGCCGAGGAGCTGTGCCTGACCCAGAGCGCGGTAAGCAAGCAGATTACCGAGCTGGAGGCATTTCTTGGTGCGCGCATGCTGAACCGCCGCAAAGGCGCGGTGGCGCCGACACCCGCCGGCGAGGAATACCTCAGGAGCGTGCGCAAGGCGCTGGCCTTGCTCGAGGAAGCGACGCTGGAGGTGCAGTCCGGCCGCGCCGCGGGCGGCAGGCTCAACCTGTCGGTGCCGGTGTCGCTGGGCAATATCTGGCTGCTGCCGCGCCTGCTCAGGTTTGCCAAGGAACAGCCACAGATCCAGATCAACGTCACCACCAAGGTCGGCCCGGTCGACCTGGAAAGCACCGGGCTCGATGCCGCCATCATGTATTGCGGCGGGCCGCCGCCGCGCCACTTCGCGCTGAAGGTCATGCCGCTGGAGCTCTACCCGGTGTGCGCGCCCGAGCTGCTGCCGGGCGGCGGCACGCTGGCCAGGGCGCTCAAGCGCATGCCCTTGCTGCACCAGATCGCCGCGCTGGAAGCGTGGCCGGCCTACCTGCAGCAGATGGGGATACGGCTGGCGCATCCCGACGATGGCCCGCGCTACGGCCTGCTCACCATGGGCCTGCAGGCTGCAGTAAGCGGCATGGGCATCGCCCTGCTGCCCGACTACGTGACCGGCGAGGACGTCAAGGCGGGACGACTGCTGCGCCTGGCCACCGAGCCCTACGTGTCACCCAAGGCTTACTACTTCATCTGCCTCGAAGAGAAGCGCGACAACCCTGCGATGCGGACCTTTATCGCGTGGCTGCAGCAGCAAAGCGCAGGCGAGCGCCAGGCGCCGTAGGCGACCGCGTCAGCCCGCCGCGCCTGCGCGCACCAGCGTGGACGTGACGAAGCGCCCCGGGCGGCTGCTGACCGGCATGCCGTCGCGCAGCGTGGCCTGCCCGGCGACAAACACATGGCAAACGCCGGTCGCGGGCCGCCGCGGCTCGTCGAAGGTGGCACGGTCCTGGATCGTGGCCGGATCGAACACGGTGATATCCGCGACATGGCCCACGCGCAACTCGCCGCGCCGCTCCAGCCCGAAGCGCTGCGCGGCCATGCCGGTCATCTTGTGCACCGCGCGCTCCAGCGGAAACAAGCCCAGGTCGCGTGAATACAGCCCCAGCACGCGCGGAAACGTGCCCCACAGCCGGGGGTGCGGGGTTTCGTCCGAAGGGATGCCGTCGGAGCCGATCATGGTGTCCGGATAGGACAGGATGTCGCGCACATCGGCCTCATCCATGATGAAGTACACGGCGCCGCCGGGCAACAGCGCCTGCGCCACCTCGAGACGCGATTGGCCCCACTCCTGCGCCAGGTCTTCCAGGTAGCGCCCGGCGGCTTCCGGGTGCCGCGCCGACCAGGTGACGAGTATGCGGTCGCATTGCGTGACCCGCTCCGGCCGCAGCATGGTCGACGATGCCGCGTACGGATAGCAGTCCAGGCACAGCGGCATGGTCCGGGCCAGCGTGCGCACCTGCGCCAGCGTGTCGCGGCTGCGGCCGTGATTCTGCTTGCCCACCAGCTTGTGGTGCGAGATCACTGTCGACACGCCCAGCGCCTTGCCGATGCGCGCGGTCTCGTCGATCGCCTCGGCGATCTTGTCGCCCTCGTCGCGGATATGCGAAACCAGCACGCCGCCGAGCCGCTGCATCGGCTCGCACATGCGCACGACTTCTTCCTCGGGCGCCGCCGCCGAGGGCGGATAGAAGGTGCCGGTCGACACCCCGATCGCTCCTTGCAGCAAGGCGTCTTCCACGTCCCGCCGCATCCGTTCGATCTCCGCGTCGCTGGCGGCCACGCCAAGCTGCGACAGGTGCCGCGCGCGCAGCGTCGACTGCCCCACCAGCACCGCCACATTGACCGCCGCGGGGCTGGCCGCGAACGACTCGCGGTACGCACGCACCGATTCGAAGCGATAGCCGCCACGCATGATGTCGAGCGGCGCCGGCGGAATGCTGTCGGTGACCAGCGGAAACAGGCTGATGCCGCAGTTGCCGGCGATGATGGTGGTCACACCCTGCGTCACCTTGGGCAGCATCTCGGGCGCCTGGAACACCATCCAGTCGTCATGCGTATGGGTGTCGATAAAGCCGGGGGCCACGATCAGTCCGGCGGCATCCACCTCGGTGCCGGCATGCGCCGGGCCGAGGTCTCCGATTGCGGCGATATCGCCGTCGCGCACGCCCAGGTCGGCCGTGCGGCGCGGTGCGCCGGTGCCATCGATCAGGTCGCCGTTGCGGATAATCAGGTCAAATTGCGTAGGCATGGTGCTTGGGTTTCCCTCGGTTCAGTCGACCTTGGCGCCGCTCTTGCGGACCAACTCGCCAAACTTGGCGGTTTCAGATGTGATCAGCGCCTGGAAGTCGCGCGGGCTGCCGCCGAGCGGATCGAACGACAGCTTGTCCAGTTGCGCCCGGAATGCCGGCTCGCGGATCAGCGCGTTGACTTCGCGGTTCAGCCGTTCGATGACCTCGGCGGGCGTGCCCGGCGCCGCAACCAGTCCGGCCCACGCGGTCAGTTCGTAGCCCTTCAGGCCGGCCTCGGCCATGGTCGGCAAGTCGGGGAAGTGCGGCGAGCGCTGGCTTGACGTGACCGCCAGCGCGCGCACGCGCCTGGCCATGACATAAGGGCCGATCGACGGAACGTTGTCGAACATCAGCTGCACGTTGTTGCCAACCAGGTCCTGCAGCGCGGGCGTGCTGCCCTTGTATGGCACATGGGTGACATCCAGGTTGGCCATCACCTTGAACAGCTCCCCACCCAGGTGGCTGGTCGTGCCGTTGCCGGCCGAGCCCATCGACAGCTTGCCGGGGTTGGCGCGCGCATAGTTGATCAGTTCCTGCACCGACCTGGCCGGGAGCGAAGGATTGACGGCGAGGATATTGAAGGTCGTGACCAGTCCGACGATCGGGACCAGCTTGTCGGGGTCGTAGGGCAGCTTGCTGTACAGGAAGCGGTTGGTGGCTAGCGTGGCGTTGTTGCCATAGCCGATGGTGTAGCCGTCCGCTGGTGCCGCCACCAGCGCCTGCATGCCGATATTGCCTCCGGCCCCGGGCCGGTTCTCGACGACCACCGACTGGCCCAGGCGCCGCGACAGCCCCTCGCCGAACAAGCGCGCGACGATGTCGGGGGCGCCGCCCGGCGCGGTCGGCACGATCAGGCGCACCGGCTTCTCCGGCCACGCCGCCACTGCCGCGCCTGGCATCCCGGCGATGATGCCGACGACACCGATTGCCCCCGCCGCCAGGGCCCGTACCGCTAGTCTTTTCATCTGCTGTCTCCTCATGTGGTGGTCATTGTGTGATCGAGTATCAGCGAGGCACCGGGTACGGCCTAGTGAAGTTTTGTGGGGGATTATTTCCGTGACGGAATGCATCGCCGCGCACCGGGCGCGAGCTGTCCGGGCTTTCCTGCGCATTGCACGACATTGCGCCTGGCCGCGGATGCTTTTAATATGGCAAGCCATCACCCATCACCGAGGTACTCGTCATGCGCCATTGATGCCGCCGTCTTCATGACGGCCAGTCTCCCACCTACCCCCCATGAGCAGGGGGAGTTCCTGGCATCTTTGGAATCGACACATGACGCAGCCCTGTCTCACGCTGGAAGGCGTGTCTTACGTTCTGCCCGACGGCAGGACGCTTTTCTCCGATATCACCGAGCAGTTCGACCAGCGTGCCACCGGCCTGGTCGGGCGCAATGGTGCCGGCAAGTCGGTGCTGGCGCGCATGCTGGCCGGACAAGTGCAGCCGACCAGCGGGCGCTGTACGCGCTCCGGCAGCGTGTACTACCTGGCCCAGCAGATATCGCCTGCGCCCGGCGCTACGGTGGCAGGCCTGGCCGGTATGCAGGCCACGCTCGATGCGCTCGAACGCATCGAAGCCGGCAGCAGCGCGCCCGAGGATTTCGACGCCGTGGGCGAGCGCTGGGATGTGCGCCTGCGGCTGCGGGACGAACTGGCGCGCAATGGCCTGGGCCATCTCGATGCCGCGACGCCCGCCAGCATGCTCAGCGGTGGCGAAGCCATGCGCGTCACGCTGATCGGCGCCCTGTTGTCGGATGCCGATTTCCTGATTCTGGACGAGCCCAGCAATCACCTCGACCGGCCGAACCGGCAGGCGCTGATCGAGCAACTGCAGCGTTGGCCGCGCGGGCTGCTGGTGGTAAGCCATGACCGGCAATTGCTCGACACCATGACGCGCATCGTCGAATTGTCTTCGCTGGGACTGCGCAGCTATGGGGGCAACTACACCTTCTACGCGCAATGCCAGGAGCGCGAGCGGCAGGCCGCGATCCAGCAACTGGAGCAACACAAGCTCGAACGCCGGCGCGAAGAGCAGTCCCTGCGCGAGCAACGCGAACGCCTGGAGCGGCGCCAGGCGCGCGGCAACCGGCATGGACAGGACGCCAACCAGGCCAGGATCCTGCTGGGCCGGCAGAAGGAACGCAGCGAGAGTTCGGCCGGCAAGCTGCGCCAGCAGCATGCCGAGACCCGGCTGGAACTGGCCGGGCGCGTGCGCGAGGCCGCGCAGCGGGTCGGGCACGACCAGGCCATCGTAGTGCACGAGCTGCCGGTCGCCCTGGCTTCGCAAAAACGTGTCGCGGAACTGGAGGCCGTGGCGCTGCCCTTGGTCCAGGGAGCCACGCGGCAGCTCAGCCTCACGCTGACGGGGCAGCAGCGCGTGGGTGTGGTGGGCCCCAATGGCAGCGGCAAGTCGACCTTGCTCAAGGTGCTCGCGCGCCAGCTGCAGCCCCTGGCCGGCACATGCAGGCTTCCGGTGCCAGGCATCTACCTGGACCAGCGGCTGGCCAACCTGGACCCGCGGCGAACCGTGCTGGAACAGATGCTGGAGGCCAACCCGACGGCTGGCGAAGACGACCTGCGCATGCGCCTGGCACACCTCGGCCTGGATAGCGGGAAGATTGCCGTGCCCGGCGGCTCGCTCAGCGGCGGCGAGCGGCTCAAGGCGGCGCTGGCGTGCGTGCTGTATGCCGATCCGCCGCCGCAACTGCTATTGCTGGATGAGCCCAGCAACCACCTCGACCTGCCTTCGGTACAGGCGCTGGAAGCCATGTTGCGCGGCTACCGGGGCGCGCTGGTGGTCGTGTCGCACGACGATGCCTTCATGAACAACCTTGGCCTGACGGATCGGCTGGCGGCGACGGAACAAGGCTGGCGGCCCGCGCCATGGTGATGTCAGGCGGGCCGCATCGCCAGGGCGTAGTACGACGCGCCGTCCTCGCTGCGCTCCAGCACCGCGCGCACCGTCACCGGCAGCTTGCTTCCGTCTTCCCGCAGCAGTTCGGCGGCGAACGTCGCCCTGGGCCGGGTGCGCGTCATCCTGCGCAGGCGTGCATCGGCCTCGGCGAAGCGCCTGGCAAACCCGTCGCCCAGCAGCGTCTCGGTGTCGCCACCGACCATCTCGACCAGCGCCGCGTTGACCGATTCGCAGCGCAGCTTGCCGTCCAGCAGCGCCATGCCCTCCGAGGTCAGCTCGAACACCGCCCGGAACCGCGCCTGCTGCTCGCGCAATGACTGCTCCGCAAGCTTGCGCGCCGTGTTGTCCATGCTGATGCCGACGATCTTGACGATGCGTCCGTCGAGTTCGCGCACCGGCGTGGCGCGCGACGAGATCCAGCGGATGCTGCCGTCGGGCTGGACCAGGCGGAAGTCGAATTCGTGGGCCTTGCCGGTGCGCACCGATTCCTCGTAGGCGGCGTTCATCATGGGAACGTCATCGGCGGGCACATGCTTCCAGAAGCTTTCGTTGCTGACGATGCGCCAGCCGTACACGGCTTCGACGTTGGACGAGTAGGTCACGTCGTCGGTGATCAGGTTCCATTCCCACGTGACGATGCGCGCGCCCTCCTGCGCCAGCTTCATGCGAGCCTCGCTCTCCATGATCTCGGCGGTGTAGCGGCGGCGCATGTCGGTCATGGGGATTTCCACCGCGCTCGAGGTCTCGGCCTCCTGCCGGGCCTGCTCGCCGTAGCGCAGCCAGATCCAGTTGACGTCCAGGAACGCCGCCAGCTTGCGCAGCTTCTCGTAGTCGATCTCGCCGCCCCGGGTCCACTTGTGGACCGCCGGGCGCGACACGTCGAGCGCGTTCGCCACCGCCTGCAGCGTGAGCTTCTTGTGTTCGAGCAGTTCCTTGAGGCGGAAGGCAAAGCTGTTTTCTGTCATGTTGTGGATTCCCCGGTGGCACCGCCGAGATGGCGCATGAAAAACTCGACGCAGGCGCGCACGCGCGCGGAGCCGGACAGGCGCGAAGGATACACCGCCCAGATATCCGCGTCCTGCCGGTAATCGGGCAGCACCTGCACCAGGCGGCCGGCCTCGAGATCTGCCGCGACATCCCACATCGAGCGCAGCATGACGCCATGCCCGGCCAGCGCCCAGCCGGTGACGATCTCGCCGTGGTTGGACGACAGGCGCCCCCCCACCTTGACGCTGCGCTCGCCGTCGGGCCCGGTCATGCGCCAGATGCCAAATGGGTGGTCGCGCTCCTTGGTCACGAGGCAGTCGTGCTCCGCCAGCGCCTCGAGCGTCCGTGGCACGCCGCGCGCCGCCAGGTACGCCGGCGCCGCGCACAGCACGCGCCAGTTGCGCGCCAGCCGGCGGGCGATCAGGTGCGGGGCGATGTCGTTGCCGATGCGGATATCGAGATCGATGCCTTCGGCCACCAGGTCGACCAGCTTGTCGAACACGTCGAAGCGGATTTCCAGGCCGGGAAACTGCTGGCACAGCGTCGAGACCAGCGGCGCGACATGGCGCCTGCCGAAGCCCACGCTGCTGCCGATGCGCACCAGCCCGCGCGGCGCGCCGCCGGCGGCGATTTCATCCCTGAGCTGCCCGATCTCGTCGAGCATGTCGCGGGCCCAGCGGCATACGCGCTCGCCGTTTTCCGTCAATGAAACCTGGCGCGTGCTCCGGTGCAGCAACTGCGCGCCCAGCACCTGTTCCAGCGCCTTGACGCGCTTGCTGACATAGGCGGGCGAACTGCCCAGTTCTTCCGCGGCGGCGACGAAGCTGGCGCGCTGCGCGACCAGGCAGAACACCCGCAGGTCTTCCAGTGGGGGCAGATTATTCACGATTCGTGTTTCCTGTATCCACGCTTGCGCGGATGATCCGCGCCGGCTTTCCCGGCATTCTCGATCGCACCTGACCACCAGACCCGAGCGAGACACCGCCATGACCACACCCGCCTTGACCACACCATTCCCTGCTCCGTTCCGCATCGCCGCCATTGCCGGCGACGGCATCGGCAACGAAGTCCTGCCCGAGGGGCTGCGCGTCGTCGAAGCCGCCGCGCGCAAGTTCAACCTGCCGATCGAAGTGCGCCACTTCGAATGGGCCAACGGCGACTACTACCTGCGCCACGGCAAGATGATGCCGGACGACTGGAAGCAGCAGCTCGACGGCTTCGACGCGATCTACTTCGGCGCCGTCGGCTGGCCCGACAAGGTGCTCGACCACATCTCGCTGTGGGGCTCGCTGCTCAGGTTCCGCCGCGAGTTCGACCAGTACGTCAACCTGCGCCCGGTGCGCCTGCTGCCCGGCGTGCCGTGCCCGCTGGCCGGCAAGAAGCCCGGCGACATCGACTTCTACGTGGTCCGCGAAAACACCGAGGGCGAATACAGCCCCGTCGGCGGCCGCATGTACGAAGGCACCGCGCGCGAGATCGTGATGCAGCAGTCGGTCTTCAGCCGGCACGGCACCGACCGCATCCTGAAATATGCCTTCGAGCTGGCGCAATCGCGTCCGCGCAAGACGCTGACCTCGGCCACCAAGTCCAACGGCATCGCCGTCAGCATGCCGTGGTGGGACGAGCGTACCGCGGCCATGGGCGCGCAGTACCCCGAAGTCAAATGGGACAGCCAGCACATCGACATCCTGTGCGCGCGCTTCGTGCTCCAGCCCGAGCGCTTCGACGTGGTGGTCGCGTCCAACCTGTTCGGCGACCTGCTGTCGGACCTCGGCCCGGCCTGTACCGGCACCATCGGGCTGGCGGGCTCGGCCAACCTGAACCCCGAGCGCAAGTTCCCATCGCTGTTCGAACCGGTGCACGGCTCGGCGCCGGACATCTACGGCAAGCAGATTGCCAACCCCATCGGCATGATCTGGTCGGGCGCGATGATGCTGGATTTCCTTGGCGGCGAAGCCGGACGCCGGGCCCATGACGCCATCCTCGCAGCCATCGAAACCGTGCTGCGCGAAGGCCCGCTGACGCCGGACGCCGGCGGCAACGCCGGCACCAGCGACGTGGGCAAGGCCATCGCGGCCGCGCTCTGAGCCTGCGCGTCGGGCGGGACGTGATGCCGGGTTCGCGCCCGGCATGGTGTTCACGCAACGCAGCGCGCACCGTCCGTCACACCCGCAATTTTTTTCCACGCGGAGCTTGTGCATGTCCGGAATTTTGCATAGAGTTTCCGTTAACTAATAGTTACTGTAAACCATTAGTTAACAAAATACAAGCAATCTGAACGCGGGCACCGCCCGCACCGGGCAGACAAGTTCCACCACAAAACCAAGCCATGCGCCAAGACGCATCGGAGGAGACGCACTTGAAAACTCCCACGCCCCGCCTCGACGGCTTCCTCACCGCCTGCACGCTCACCGCCGTGCTGGTCACCGTCATCGCCATGGTCCGCTGGCCCGCCGAAGCGGCCGCCACCGCGACCCTGCTGTTCGAATGGTCCACGCGCTCGTTCGGCTCGCTGGTCCAGATTTTTGTCTTCGGCTGCGTCATCGCCTGCCTGGCGCTGGCCTTCAGCAAGTACGGCAACGTGCGGCTGGGGGAAGGCAAGCCCGAGTATTCCACGCTGTCGTGGGTGTTCATGTTCATCTGTGCCGGCATGGGCTCGTCGACCATGTACTGGGGCGTGATGGAGTGGGTCTACTATTACCAGTCGCCCGGCCTGAACGTGCCCACCGGCACGCGCGAAGCGCTGGAGCACTCCATCAGCTACTCGTTCTTCCACTGGGGCCTGAGCGCGTGGGCGGTGTATGCGCTGCCGTCGCTGGCGATGGCGTACCACTTCCATGTGCGCAAGAACAAGGGCCTGAACCTGGCGTCCATCGTCGAGGCCATCACGGGCTTCCGCGCCACCGGACCGGTGGGCCGGCTGGTGGACCTGATCTTCCTGCTGACGATGTTCGGGGCGCTGACGGTTTCGATCGCGCTGACCGCGTCGACCTTCACGCGCGGGCTGTCCGGCCTGTTCGGCGTGCCGGACACCTTCGTCACGCAGTTGGTCGTGATCGTCGGCGTGTCGGTGCTGTTCTCGGCGAGCGCCTATGTCGGCATCGACGGCGGGATGCAGCGCCTGAGCCATATGGTGTGCTGGGGCGCGCTGCTGCTGGCCGCGGTGGTGTTCGCGATCGGCCCGACCCTGTTCGCCGGCAATAACATCGTCAACGGTCTCGGCCTGATGCTGCAGAACTACGTGCACATGAGCCTGTTCACCGATCCCACCGGCGACGGCGCCTTCAGCCGCGGCTGGACCGTGTTCTACTGGCTGTGGTGGGTGTCGTACTCGCCGGGCGTGGCGATGTTCGTGGCGCGCGTGTCCAAGGGCCGCAAGATCAAGGAAGTCATCTACGCCCTGCTGCTGGGCGGCAGCGTCGGCTGCTGGTTCTTCTTCGGCGCGCTGGAAAGCTACAGCATGCACCAGTTCATCACCGGCGCCATCGACGTGCCGCGCATCCTGAAGGAGCATGGCGGCGAGGCCGCGGTGGAAATGCTGCTGAGCGCGCTGCCGGCCGGCAAGGTGTTCCTGGCGGTGTACCTGGCGATCATGATCGTGTTCCTGGCTGCCCACGTCGACGCCGTGGCCTACGCCGTGGCCGCCACCACCACCCGCAACCTGAAGGAAGGACAGGACCCGTCGCCGACCAGCCGTGTGTTCTGGTGCGTGATGCTGACGCTGGTGCCGCTGGCGATGCTGTTCATCAAGGCTTCGCTGGAGACCATGAAGACCGCCGTGGTGCTGACCGCGATCCCGTTCCTGGTGATCCTCGGGATCAAGCTGTTCGGCCTGTTCCGCTGGCTGATGCAGGACTACGCCGACACCCCGGCACATCTGATCGAGACCGCCCGGCCTGAAACCGACCGAGTGACCGTGACCACCGAGCGCGAAACCGCCGTCGCCAAGGCCTGATCGCGCCACAGGGGACCGGCCTCGGCCGTCCCCCTCCCACCCTGGAAATTTGCCCGCCCTACGGCTCTTTTTTTACGCCCTGCTGTTAAACGATATTTAACCGGTAACCATAAATTAACCAAGGAAACGGAATCATGGAGAAGACCCTGGACACCGCCGCCGTCAAGCTGCCCGACGGCTTCTGCGCCGACGACGAAAACGCCTGGACCCTGCCCGCCTCCTTCTACACCCGGGACGCGGTATTCGAGTACGAGAAGGAAAAGATCTTCGCCAACAGCTGGATCTGCGTGGCCCACCGCAGCGAACTGGCCGAATCGAACGACTACGTGACGCGCGAGATCATCGGCGAAAGCATCGTCGTGCTGCGCGACCGCGAAGGCGTGCTGCGCGCCTTCTACAACGTCTGCCCGCACCGGGGCCACCAGCTGCTGCAAGGCAGCGGCCGTGCGAAGAACGTCATCACCTGCCCGTACCACGCCTGGACCTTCAAGCTCGATGGCGAACTGGCGCTGGCACGCAACTGCGACAACGTGCCCAACTTCGACAAGAGCAAGTCGAGCCTAGTGCCGGTGCGGGTCGAGGAATACGCCGGCTTCGTCTTTATCAACATGAACCCGGACGCCGGCAGCGTCGAGGAACAGCTGCCCGGCCTGGAAGCGCGCATGCGCGCCGCCTGCCCCGTCATCGACGATCTCCACCTCGGCGCGCGCTTCGTCACCGAGACGCCGGCCAACTGGAAGTCCATCGTCGACAACTACATGGAGTGCTACCACTGCGGCCCGGCCCACCCCGGCTTCTCGGACTCGGTGCAGGTCGATCGCTATACCCATACGCTGCATGGCAACTGGACCCTGCAGTTCGGCCACGCCAAGTCGTCGGAGAAGTCCTTCAAGCTGGATGAGTCGATCAAGGACCCGAGCTTCAGCGGCTTCTGGGCCTGGCCCTGCACGATGTTCAACGTGCCGCCGGGCGCCAACTTCATGACGGTGATCTACGAGTTCCCGGCCAGCGCCGAAGTCACGCTCCAGCACTACGAGATCTACTTCCTGAACAAGGAACTGACCGAGGAACAGCAGAAGCTGGTCGAGTGGTATCGCGACGTGTTCCGCCCGGAAGACCTGCGCCTGGTCGAAAGCGTGCAGAAAGGCCTGAAGTCGCGCGGCTATCGCGGCCAGGGCCGGATCATGGTCGACCGCCAGCGCAGCGGCATCAGCGAGCACGGCATCGTGCATTTCCACCGCAAGGTGGCCAGGGAATACGAAGGCGCGTGAGCGCCGGTACAGCCAAACCCGAAACGGAGACCAGACCCATGCAACTGAAGGACAACGCCCTGTTCCGCCAGCAGGCCCTGATCGGCGCCGAATGGACCGACGCCCCCGACGCCGCCACCGTGGCCGTGACCGACCCCGCCACCGGCGACCTGGTCGGCACCGTGCCGCTGATGCGCGAGGCCGGCGCCGTGGCCGCGATCGAGGCCGCCAACGCCGCCCTGCCCGCGTGGAAGGCCCGTACTGCCAAGGAGCGCGCCGCGCTGCTGCGCAAGTGGTTCGACCTGATCATCGAGAACGAGGACGACCTTGCCGCCATCATGACCCGCGAGCAGGGCAAGCCGCTGGCCGAAGCGCGCGGCGAGGTGCGCTACGCCGCCTCGTTCATCGAGTGGTTCGGCGAGGAAGCCAAGCGCCTCTATGGCGACGTGATCCCCTCCCCCGCCGCCGACAAGCGCCTGGTGGTGGTGCGCGAGCCGATCGGCGTCTGCGCCGCGATCACGCCGTGGAACTTCCCGGCGGCGATGATCGCGCGCAAGGCCGCGCCCGCGCTCGCAGCCGGCTGCACCATGGTGGTCAAGCCCGCCAACGAGACCCCGTTCAGCGCGCTGGCGCTGGCCGAGCTGGCGCTGCGCGCCGGCATCCCCGCGGGCGTGCTGAACGTCGTCACCGGCGACGCGGCGGCGATCGGCAGCCAGTTCACCGGCCACCCGCTGGTGCGCAAGCTGTCGTTCACCGGCTCCACGCCGGTCGGCCGCCTGCTGATGCAGCAGTGCGCCGGCACGGTCAAGAAGGTGTCGCTGGAGCTGGGCGGCAATGCGCCCTTCATCGTGTTCGAGGACGCCGACATCGACGCGGCCGTCGAAGGCGCGATCCAGGCCAAGTACCGCAACGCCGGCCAGACCTGCGTCTGCGTCAACCGCCTCTATATCCACGACGCCGTCTATGACCAGTTCGTCGAGCGCTACGTGAAGAAGGTGGCCGGGCTGCGCGTCGGCAACGGTTTCACGGCGGGCAGCGAGATCGGTCCGCTGATCACCGACAAGGCGGTCGCCAAGGTCGGCGAGCTGGTGGCGGATGCCGTCGGCAAGGGCGCGCGCATCGCCATCGGCGGCGGCGTGCATGAGGCCGGTGCGCAGTTCTTCGCGCCGACGGTGCTGGCCGACGTCAAACCCGGCATGCGCGTGCTGGACGAAGAGATCTTCGGTCCGGTCTCGCCCATCGTCCGCTTCACCTCGGAAGCTGACGTCGTGCGCATGGCCAACGACACCATCTACGGCCTGGCCGCCTACTTCTTCAGCCGCGACATCGGCCGGGTCTGGCGCGTGGCCGAGCAGCTCGAGTACGGCATCGTCGGCATCAACACCGGCCTGTTCTCGAACGAGGTGGCGCCGTTCGGCGGCGTCAAGCAGTCGGGCCTGGGTCGCGAGGGCTCGAAGTACGGCATCGAGGACTACCTCGAAATGAAATACCTCTGCATGGCGCTGTAACGCGCAGCAGCACACCCGGAAGACAGCAGCATGGGCAATTACTACCAGACCCTCCAGGTGCGGGTCTCGCGCATCGAGCGCGTGACCCCGCTGATCAAGCGCTTCACCATGGAAGCGCTCGACGGCAGCGAGCTGCCGCCCTTTACCGGCGGCAGCCACGTCATCGTGCAGATGCGCGACGGCGAGCGCCAGTACAGCAACGCCTACTCGCTGATGAGCTCGCCCGACGCGCTCGGCAGCTACCAGATCGGCGTGCGCCGCGAGGAGAAGTCCAAAGGCGGCTCGGCGTTCCTGCACGACAAGGTGGCCGAGGGCGACGCGCTCACCATCACCACGCCGAACAACCTGTTCGCACTGGACGATGGCGCGCATCACCACGTGCTGATCGCCGGCGGCATCGGCATCACGCCGTTCATGTCGCAGATGCACGAACTGCGCAAGCGCGGCGCGTCGCACGAACTGCACTACGCGTTCCGCGCCGACGAGCATGGCGCGTTCCGCGACGAACTGGCGGCGCTCACGCAGCAGTCTTCCGGGGGCCGCGTCAGCTTCTATGTCGACAGCAAGGGGCAGAAGCTGGACCTGTCCGGCCTGCTGGGCGGCATGGATGCCGGCGCGCATGTCTATGTGTGCGGTCCGGCCCCGCTGATCGATGCCGTGCGCCAGGCGGCGGAGGACGTTGGCGTCGATCCGTCGCGGGTGCACTGGGAGCAATTCGCAGCGCCGGCACAGGCGGGCGACGCCTTCACCGTGGTGCTGGCGAAATCCGGCAAGACGGTGGAGGTCGGCGCGGGCGAGTCGATCCTGAAGGCGATCGAGCGCGACGGCACCGTGCCGGTCGAATGCCTGTGCCGCGAAGGCGTGTGCGGCACCTGCGAGACGCGCATCCTGGAAGGCGAGGCGATCCATTTCGACCAGTACCTGAGCGACAAGGAGAAGTCGGCGCAGCAGACCCTGATGATCTGCGTCTCGCGGGCCCGGGGCGGCAAGCTCGTGCTCGACCTGTAAGACAACAACAGGCCGGCGCATCGGACGCCGGCCAGCACCACCGAGGAGACCCCATGAGGAAATCAGCCAGCCTGTGGCTGCTGGCGGGCGCACTGCTGCCCGCCCTTTCGTCCGTTTCGTCCGTTTCGTATGCGCAGTCCAGCCTGACGCTCTACGGTGTGATCAGCACCGCCGTGCGCTACACCTCCAACATCGATGGCCGCCATCACGACCAGGGCGAACTGGTCTCCAGCGGCATCGGCGGCAGCCGCTGGGGCCTGAAGGGCGACGAAGACCTGGGCGGCGGCAACAAGGCGGTGTTCCTGCTCGAGAACGGCTTTGGCACCGACGATGGCAAGACCGCCTATAGCGCGCTGTTCGGCCGGCAGGCGTACGTGGGACTGTCCGGCGACTGGGGCACCCTGACCTTCGGCCGCCAGTACAACGCGCTGAACAACATCGCCTGGTCCTTCGATCCGCTCGACCAGAGCTGGGGCAACTTCTGGTCCGATCCGCTCTACACCGGCGGCGACATCTTCTTCCAGGGCTACCGCGTCAACAACAGCGTGGTGTACAAGCAGAAGTTCGGGCCAGTCAGCGTGCAGCTCGACTACGGCTTCGGCGAGCGCGCGGGCAGCATGGCGCGCGGCGCCACATTTGGCGGTGGCGTGATGGTCCAGGACGGGCCGCTGGCGCTGGGTGTCGCCTACGACCAGCAGCGTCCCGGCAGCGGCGACAACACGCTGCACAACTACTCGGTCGGCGCTTCCTACGTGGTCGGCAAGGCCACCGGCTATGCTGGCTACATGGGCCGCCGCGAGACCAATCCGGACGCGCGTTTCTGGATTGCCTTCGTCGGCCTCGGCTATCAGCTCACGCCGGCGCTGCACCTGTCGGGCGCCTATTACCGCTACCAGCAGAGCGGCACGGTGACCACCCAGTTCCAGGCCACGCCGCTTGTGCTCGGCAGCGGCAATGCCGATGCGATCGCGGCGGTTGCCGACTATGCCTTGTCGAAGCGCACCAGCCTGTTCCTCGAGGCCGACGCCACCTTCGCGCGCGGCGGCACGGTCGGCCGCGAGACCGAGTACTGGGCCGGCACGCCGGTGACCGATGTCCGCAGCACCACGCGCGTGGGCGTGATGGCCGGGATCCGGCACGTGTTCTGAGGGGGCTTCGTCGGTGCGGGCCAGCGCGGCGCGGCCGCCGCCACGCCGCGCGCCCGGCACGGCGCTCCCGCCAACACGTCAGTCCGCCGTAGCGGCGGTGACAATGATTTCCACCAGGATGTCCGGATGCCCCATTTCGCACTGCGCGGTCGCTCGCGTAGACGCGGCGTTCGGCGCCGTCCATGCGTCCCAGATCTCGTTCATGCCTTCGAAATCCCGCTCGAGGTTCTTCAGCCAGATCTGTGCGGTCAGCAGGCGTCGCTTGTCGGTGCCAGCGTCAGCGAGGAACTTCTCGATCTTGGCAAGGGTCTGCCGGGTCTGGCCCCGAATGTCCTGGCCGCGGTCATCGGCCGTCTGGCCGCCCACGAATACCATGCCGTTGTACACCACCGCGCGGCTACGTCGTTGGTCCGTAGCGATTCGCCGGATTTCAGCCATAGGTCCTCCTGGTTCAGGCTGTTGATAGTCATGCAGAAGCGGTGTGCCGGCGGGGCGATGCCATGGCCCCGCCCAGGCCGCGGTGCTATCCCGCCAGCTCGCCCAGCGTGACGGGCTTGATGGGTGGGCGGATGCGGTAATAGCCCACTTCCTGTGGCGCCACGCCGCGTCCCTGCGCGATCAGTTCGGTCACGGTCAGGCCGCAGAGGCGCCCCTGGCACGGACCCATTCCGCAGCGTCCAAACGCCTTGGCCTGGTTGGGGCCATGGCAACCCACCTCGACATACTTCCTGACGGTCCCCGCCGTCACTTCCTCGCAGCGGCAGACAATGACCGCGTCATCCGCGGGCATGCGATGCGAGTCGCTGGGGCGGTACAGCGCATCCAGGAAGGGGCGGATGCGCAAGTGTCCTTGCAGCTCGGCACGCAACGATGACTCTCTCACCCGCCGCTCGCCCACGCCGGGTCGCTGCAACCTGGAAGCAATCGACAACGCGGCCAGCCTTCCCTGCACCGCGGATGCCCTGGCACCGACAATGCCTCTGCTGTCGCCCGCGATATAGATGCGCGTGTCTTCGATTTCGCCATACTGGTCCGTCTCCGGAATCCAGCACAGCTGGGCATCGCTCCAGTTGTGCCTGGCCCGCAGCGCCCAGCTGATCTGGGTATTGGGCACGACACCCTGGTGAAGCAGTACCAGCGAGGTGTCGATACGACGCTCGACGCCCCGGTGCGTGAAGCACAGGGCTTCGGCACAAGCTTCGCCCTGGATGGCGAGGGCTTGCGCCCCCGCATACACCGGGACGCGATGGCGCCGCAGTTGCCTGAACATGTCCATGCCCTTGCGCAGGTCCCGCCAACCGCGCAATGCCGCCGGCAGATGGGGAACGGCGCGCAGATAGTCAGCGCGCTGCGTGGTGTGCACGACCGCCTTGAGCTCGATGCCCGCGCGCAGATATTGCACGGCCAGCAGATACAGCAGCGGCCCGCAGCCTGCCAGGACCGCCGGCTGCCGCGGCAGCGCTGCCGCGCTCTTGATCAGGATCTGCGCCGCCCCGGCGCCCATCACGCCGGGCAGCGTCCAGCCTGGCACGGGGAAGGGACGTTCCATGGCCCCGCTGGCCAGCACGACGGACCTGCCCTCGACGGCCTGGCTGGCACCGTCTTGCAGGTAGCTGACCTTCCGGTCCCGGCCGACGTTCCACACGGAGGCCCCAGCGATATGCCGCGCCCCCGATGCGGCGAAGGCCCTTGTCAGCGCCGCGCCGGCAACATAGTCATCGCCAAGGACCGCGCGCAGCGTCGGGCTTGCCGCGTCGACATTCCGATAGATCTGCCCGCCAGCCGCCGGCTGTTCATCCAGCACGGCGACGCTCAGGCCCCACTGCCGCGCTTCGATCGCTGCGGACAGTCCGGCCGGGCCCGCGCCAACCACGACCACATCGAACACTGCACCGTTCATGCTTCAACCTCTTCCTCGATAGCAATTGCCGAGGCACCTTGCTGGCGCTTGATGACCATGCCGTCCCGGACCGCTGTCAGGCAGGCCTGGCGGCTGGGCTTTCCGTCGATCTCGACCAGACACTCGAAGCAGACGCCCATCATGCAATACGGCGCACGCGGGGCGGATGTCACCGGTGTGGCGCGGAACGGCGTCACGCCGTTCAGCAGCAGCGCCGCGGCAACGGTGGCACCGGCTGGCGCCCTCAGCGGCTGGCCTTCGAACGTCAGGGTGACGGTGGACGATCGATCGGTCTCGACCGCCATGAACAGCGGTGCACCGGCGGCGTGGTCTTTAGTGGGCATTGGCAAAGCTCCTGGTGGGGTCGAGGTAACGATCCCCGGCGAATTCTTCGATATCGTCCGGTGCGGGTCCAAGTCCCGAAATCCATGGCCCGACGACATAGGCATGCGTGCCCGCAAGCGTCACGCCACTGTGGCTGGCCGCGACGAATGCGCCCGGACATGACCGGGATTCCTGGTAGATCGGGTGTCCGTCCGGCGTCATCACGCGCAGCGCGCCCCAGGCGCGGACCAGGCGCACGTTGGCAAGCAGCGGGAAGGTGTCCACGGCACGCCGTGCGATCCACTCGATGGCGGATACGGTGGTGCCATCATCGAAGCCAACATCCTCGACGGAATAGCCAAGCTGCACCGTCCCTTCCGCCGTCTGCCGCGCCTTGTTGGTCGGATAGGGCAAGAACGGGCTGAGCCGCTCGGTGATCAGGACCTGGCCCCGGTTTGGCTCGACCGGCGCGTGCAGCCCCACCTGCGGTGCAAGCTGCTTGTTGCCGAGTCCGGCCGCCAGCACGAGCCGGTCGCCGCTCCAGCTCCGGTTGTCCGAACCTGCCACGACAAAGCCGCCGTTGGTCCGATGGCGCACGGCAGTCACATCCACTCCCGAAAACACCTGTGCGCCCAGCGCTTTCAGACCCGCGTGCAAGGCATGCAGCAGCTTGAGCGGATTGACATGCCCGTCCAGCGGACACCAGCTGCCGCCAGCCACCTTCGGTCCGATGGCGGGGAGATGGGTCTTCAGCTCGGCATGCTCCATCATCCGGTACGGCACGCCCGCACCCGTGTGCCTGAGACGCTCCAGCAGCTTCTCGCGAGCGCGCATTTCCGTCTCGCTGAACCCTATCCAGAAGCCGCCCGCCTGTTGCAGATCGACGTCGATCCCGGTGAGGGACAGCAACTCGGCCGCGAGCGGTTGCCAATGATCGATCGCATCCCGGGACCAGCGCGCATAGCGGGGAAACCCGTCGCCTTTGCTCTGGAGCCATACCAGCCCGAAATTTCCCCGCGAAGCGCGGTTCGCGATGTCGCCCTGGTCGAGCAACGTGACCGGCGCCCCGGCTTTCGCGGCACCGAAGGCTATGGCCGCACCCACCACGCCGCCCCCCACAACGATGACTTCTTCCTTGCGCATGTCTGTCCTTCGGCCGCCCGATCCATCAGTCCGGCACAATGCGTTCTCTTGCGAGACGGGCGGCGTGGTTGCTTCAATCGATGCTGATATGACCGGCCTTGATGACCGCGCCCCATTTGGCGGCATCGGCCCTGATCAGGTCGGCAAACTGCGCGGGGGTACCGGGGGCAACGGTGGCGCCCAGGCTCTCGTGCTGCTTTACGATGCGCGGATCGGCCAGGATCGCGTTGATCTCGGCGTTCAGCTTCTGGACGATGGCGGCGGGCATGCGTGCCGGCCCGACCACCCCGCCCCAGGTCACCATTTCGACGGCGGGAAATCCGGCTTCCGCGATGGTTGGCACATTCGGCAGCAACGGCGAGCGGTTGGGGCCCGTGATGGCCAACGCGCGAATGCGGCCGGCGCGTACCTGCGGTTCCATGGAGGTGAAGTTGCTGATCATCAACTGGATCTGCCCGGCTGCCAGGTCAGATTCCGCCGCGGGCGCGCTCTTGTAGGGCACGTGCGTGATCTGTATGCCGGCCTTGGTCCGGAACAGTTCGGTCACCACGTGCAGCGAGGTTCCGGTACCGGTAGAGCCGTAGAACAGTTCGCCGGGATGGCCTTTGGCATATGTCACCAGGTCGCTGACGGAATTGACCGCAAGCGAAGGCGTCACGCCCAGAAGATTCGGCTGCGTCCATTGCTTTGCAATCGGGGTGAAGTCCTGGATTGCGCGATAAGGCAGCCGTTTGGCGGCAAGCGCGGCGACGACGAAGGTAGAGAGGTTTGCGCCCCCGATCGTGTAGCCGTCCGGCTCTGCCTTGGCGATAACCTCGAGTCCGATCACGCCCGCGCCGCCGGGCCGGTTCTCCACCACAAAGGGCTGGCCCAGGCGCTGGCTGAGGGCGGCGGTGAGAATGCGCGCCGTCACATCCGCCGCGCCGCCGGCGGCCGCATTGACAATAAAACGCACCGGCCGGTTGGGGTAGTCGCCCTGCGCGACGGCCGTACACGCCGCAAAGGTCGCCATCAGCCCGACGGCGGCGCGGCCTATGTCCAGGATAGATAACTTCACAACAGTCTCCCCTCTTTTAAAAATCATGATGGAGATGTTATGAAGGTGCGGCCCTTGAATCTATGGCGCCGGCGTCAGCAACCTATTCAGATTCGATATGGGTCCGCGCCTTTTCCGTCGCCGTCGACAGGTATCGGAGCAGATCCCGGGCCGGCTTGCCAAGTCGGGCATCGCTCATGGCGGTGGCATAGAAGGTATAGCTCAGCGTCGGCCTCAGCGGTAGCACCACCCCGCCACGCTGCCGATGGAGCACCCCGGTCAGGGGATCGACGATCGAAACGCCCATGCCACGCAGCACCAGTTCGCTCATGGAGTGGAACAGCGAGGCCTCGACGGTGATGTCCAGTTGCACCCCCGTGGTCGCCAGCAAGGCGTCCAGGCGCTTCTGGAACGTGCCGGTCTGGCCGACGAAGGGCTTGCCCTCAAGGTCCTTCAACTCGACGGCGGCCGCCCTTGGCGACAGCCATTTGCGGGTCCCGATGCAAACGCAATCAGCACTGAACTCCGCAACGGTCTCGAGATCGCCGAGGGAGAGAATATCCGCCGTGAAGCCGATGTCTGCCTGGCGATTGCGTACGGCACGCGCGACTTCGACATACGACGTCACCGAGAGCGTAATGAATACATCCGGATATTTGCCTCGCAGGTGCTCGATCGCCTCGGGCATGATCGAGTGTCCGATCGACGGGATGGTCGCGATGGAGAGCCGTCCCATCTTCTGCTTGCGCAACTGGTCAGAAAATCTCATGATCTCGTCCAGCCCCAGGAAGGATTGCTGGACCTTTGTCATGAGCGCAAGGGCTTCCTCGGTCGGCTTCACCGTGCGGCCGTGTTTCAGGAAGAGCGGGAAGCCGACTGCCTTCTGCAGTTCGGCTATCACGCGGCTCATCGAAGGCTGGGACATGCCGAGCGCATCGGCGCCTGCACTCATCCCGCCATGCGCGATGGCGGCGCGAAACGCCTCGATCATCCTGTGGGTTATGACTTTCTCGGACATAGGTCGCCTAAGGCTTGCTCGGGTGCCGCCTGGTCGCGGTACGGATATGCAGTATAAGGGCCCGACGGAATACCGATGACGCGCCTTTCTGCAAGCCGCTCCCCTGCTGGCGACACGATTTCAGATGGTCCGCGCGAGGTAATGACTTGCTCAAGATGGCGGCTCTCGGGCCGCCCCGGCAGCCACATCCCAACGCTACGCCCCGGCGTATTTCAATGGAAGAGAGATGATCACCGGACACGTCTTCATTGCCACCAGCCTTGATGGCTTTATCGCCCGCCCCGATGGCGACATCGGCTGGCTCCTGGAGCGGGATGACCCCGCTGAAGACCATGGCTACACAGCCTTCATCGCCGACAAGGATGCGATCGTGATGGGCCGTGGCAGCTATGAAAAGGTCGTCACGATGGGCGAATGGGCGTACGACCGTCCGGTGCTGGTGCTGTCCCGGCAACTGGCCGGCAAGCCGGTGCCCGAGGCCTTGCAAGGCAAGGTGCGATTCTCGGATGCCACGCCCGCGGACGCGATGGCGCAACTTGAGGCGGAAGGCGTGCGGCGCGTCTATGTCGATGGCGGCCAGGTGGTGCAGTCCTTCCTTCGCGACGGATTAATCGCCGACATGGTGGTCACCACGGTGCCGGTGCTGATCGGGGCAGGCAGGCCATTGTTCGGCGCGCTGCCGTGCGACGTGAGCCTGAAGCTCGAGTCGAGCCGCTCCTTTCCGTCTGGCCTGGTGCAGTCGTGCTATCGGGTGCTGCGTTGAACAGTGCAGGCAGGTCGTCGTCAGAAGTCATGGTTCAGCACCGCAAGAGAAGCACATGGCATGGCAGATCATACGGGCGGCCCGGCGCAAGGATGTCCGGTTCCGCCCGTACGATCCGGGACATCGTTGCACGCGCGGCCGTTGCCCCGGTAAAGCGTCGCGATTTGAGGGCGACGACGCCGGGGATGCCGCCATCCCCGGCCCGGGATGCGAAAATGGCCCTTCCATGCCATGCGCAGGGCAACGGCCCCGCGCGCAGAAAGGACCACGGCAATGCAACTCGACGCGTACGACCGCAAGCTGCTGCGGCTGCTGCAGGACAACAACAAGCTCTCGCAGCGACAGCTGGCCGATGCTGTCAACCTGTCACCGTCTGCCGTCAACCGGCGCATCGCCGCACTGGAAGCTGAAGGCGTGATCGTCGCCAATACCGCCGTGGTCGATCCCGCACAGGTCGGCAAGATGATCACGGTACTGGTCGAGGTAACGCTGGAGAACGAGCGGCTGGACCTGCTGGACGAGGTCCGCAAGCGCTTCGTCGACTGCCCGCAGGTCCAGCAGGTGTACTACGTGACCGGCGACTTCGATTTCCTGCTGGTGCTGGCCGTGGCCGACATGACCGAGTACGAGCGCCTGACGCGCGAGTTGTTCTTTGTCTCCGGCAACGTCAAGAACTTCAAGACCCACGTCGCCATGCAGCGGGCCAAGGTGTCGCTCGGTGTGGCGGTCGAGCCCTGAATGGGCTCGATCATGCATCGCGTCTTGTCAGTACGCGTGGCTCAGCGTGCCGTCCACGCGGCCTGGCGCGCCAGGACGGAATCCGCCGATTCGCCCACCAGTTGCTGGTAGACCACGGGAGCGGTGGCTCCTTCGGTATTGATCACCAGCACGCGCGAACCAGCATCCAGTCCGGCCGCTGCGGACAGCGCCGGCTGCGCGCGCAATACCGCCAGTCCCGCGACGCCGGCCGCTCCGGATTCGCCAGCGACGACGGGCACGTCCCCGTCGTCGCCGCTGGCGAGACGGTGCATGGCGGTCACGGCATCGTCGTCGGCAATCGTCATGAAGACGTCCACGCTGGGTTCCAGGAAGCGCCAGGCCAGCGGCGAGGTCTCGCCACAGGCGAGTCCCGCCATCACCGAGTCGACCGAGCCGGTTGCGCGCGCGGGGCGCCCCTGCAGCGCACTTTGGTACAGGCAATCTGCCTGCGCCGGTTCCACCACGACGAATGTCGGCCGGCCGGCACCGAAGCGCTCCCACAGATAGCTGGCCACGCCGGCGGCCAGGCCGCCGACGCCCCCTTGCAGGAACACATGGGTGTACGGGCATGGCTGGCCGGGCGCGACGCCGCGCTGCGCCAGCACTTCCGCGGCAATGGCGCCGTAGCCCTGCATCACGTCGCGCGGGATGTCCTGATAGCCCTCGTAAGAGGTGTCGGAGACCACGGTCCAGCCGTTGGCCGCGGCCAGCCGGGCGGCTTCCTCGACCGACTCGTCATAGTTGCCGACGATGCGCACAATGCGCGCGCCGCAGGCGGCAATCGCGTCTTCGCGTTCCTGGCTGACGTTCGCATGCAGCACGATCACGCAGCGGCAGCCGAAGCTGCGCGCCGCGGCAGCCAGTGCGCGGCCGTGATTGCCGTCGGTGGCGCTGATCACGGTGAAGTCGCGCAGCAGCGCGGCATGGTGGCCGGCGATCAGTTCGAACGGATCGAGGTCGCGCTCCGGAAACATGCGCAGCACCAGCCGCACCAGCGCGATCGGCGCGCCTAGCGCCTTGAAACTGCCGAGCGGCGAGCGGACCGACTCGTCCTTGAGGCTCAGCTGCGCGATGCCCAGGCTCGCGGCCAGGCCGGGCAGTTCGCGCAGCGGCGTGGGCCCGGCGTTGAGCTGGTCCCAGTGCGACAGCCACGCGTGGCTGCGCCCGGCTTCGGCGATGCTCATCAGTTGCCTCAGCTCGGCCGGATAGTCGCACAGGTGGGCGCGGGAATTGATGGTCAGCATGGGGGTATCTGCGGTCATTGGGGAAGGGATCACTCAGTGGTATGCCCAAGGCGGGCGAGGATGACATCGAGCAGCACTTGCGCGCCCATCAGCAGCTGGCCGTCGTCGCTGTGCTCGCGCGGGTTGTGGCTGATGCCACCGCGGCTCGGCACGAAGATCATCGCCGCGGGGGCGATGCGCGCGATCATCTGGGCGTCGTGCCCGGCGCCGGAAGTCATGCGTCGATGGGTGTAGCCAAAGCGCGCCGCCGAGGCTTCGATGGCGGCGATGATGCCGGCATCGAAGCTCACCGGCTCGAAGCGCGCGAGCGGCTCGGTGCGCATCGTGACGCCCTCCGCTTCGGCGACTTCTGCCAGGAAATCCGCCAGCCTCGCTTCGGCACGCTGCAGCCGGCTTTCATCGGGATCGCGCAGATCGACCGTGAACACCGCCTTGCGCGGAATCACGTTGATCACGCCGGGCTCGACGCGCAGGCACCCCACCGTTGTCAGCGTGGTGCCGTCCGACGCGTTGGACAGGTCACGCAGAAACGCCACCACCGCGGCCGCTGCCCAGCCGGCATCGTGCCGCAGCCGGGTGGGCGTGGTGCCGGCGTGGTTGGCGTTGCCCTGTACCGTCACCTGTTGCCACGAAATCCCCTGCAGGCTCTCGACCACGCCGATCTGCGTCCCCTCGGCCTCCAGCACCGGGCCTTGTTCGATATGGAGTTCGATGTACTCGTGCGGCACCACGGCGCCGGGTTCCATGTCGCCGGCATAGCCGATGCGCGCCAGTTCGTCGCCAAGCCGCGTGCCGTCGGTGCCGACCGTGTCGAGCGCCTGCCGCACCGGCAGTCCGCCTGCATACACCAGCGAGCCCATCATGTCGGGCTGGTAGCGGATGCCCTCCTCGTTGGTGAAGGCACCGATCATGATGGAACGGTTCGGCGTGACGCCGGCCTGGCGGAAAGCGCGCGCCACCGCGAGCCCGGCCAGCACCCGTAGCAGCCATCGAGCGCACCGGCATTGGTGACGGTATCGATATGGGAGCCGGTCATCAGCGGCGCCTGGCTGCCATCATCGGCCGCCGAACGCAGGATGCCGAAGACGTTGCCGATGCGGTCGATGCGAACTTCGAGATCCAGCTCGCGCATCCATTGGACAACCTGGTCGCGGCCGGCTTTCTCGGCGTCGGTCAGCGCGATGCGGGTCCGGCCGCCGCCTTCGCGGTCGGCACCGATTTCGCCAAGCGCCCGGATCTGGGCCAGCAGCCGTGCGCCGTCCAGCGATAGCGGGTTTCGCCGGGAGGGGGTGTGTTCCATTCACTCTCCATGTCGGTCGGCCCCCGGGACGCTGGTGCGGAAGACCTGGACGTCGCAACGGGGGTGATAACGTCAATGGTAGAGGCGGCGGGATGAAACACGCGCCCTATCCCCGGCACGCAAACGCAACAACGGTGCAATCTCCGCGGCGGCGTGGGTGCGGCGTTGCGTAGTGCAATGCGCAGCACATTACCGTCTGCGCGAACTACCGCGCCGCACGGTGCGGCCAGCTTCTCCCAGCACCAGCGCCCGGCCGATGGTGTCGAGCGCGTCGCGCATCAGCAAGGCTTCCTCGACATCGCTGGCATATGCGCTTAAATCCGACCAGGTCACATGGCAGAGCAACCTCGACAGAGCGGCTGCGCGCCGCTCGTCGAGCGCGTAGGACAGGCTGTCCGCTTGGCCGGTCTGGATCTTGAGCTTGCGGAAGCGCAGGTGGCTGACCACGATCGAGGTCCAGGCACACACCAGCGCGAACACCGTGATCGACGAGAACAGTTCGAACAGTTGTGGGTGGCTGTTGCGATGGGCGAGCGCCGTCCAGCAGCACCTGGATGCGTGACGTGGCGCGATGCACCGACTCGCGGCCGCTTCTGCGCGCCATACGCCAGCCACGAAAGCCGGGGCAATACGGTTGCCACAATAAGCAGCAAGCTGCCCAGCCACTACTGTCTCACGCCATGCTTTGGTGTTCGGCGGCCAGGGCCTTGTTCCTTCTCATTGCCACGGCGAGCGCCATCAAGGCCAGCACCAGTGGAACGAACGAGACCCACAGCACTGTGTTCCAGCCGTAGGCGGACAACAGACCGCCGGAGGAAAAAGAGCCGATCGCCATCAGGCCAAAGACGATGAAGTCGTTGAGGGACTGCACGCGCGTCTTCTCCTCGGGGCGGTGGCACTCCAGCACCAGCGCCGATGCGCCGAGGAACCCAAAATTCCACCCAAGGCCGAGCAGGATCAGCGTGGCCCAGAAGTGTGCCACGTCAACGCCTCCAAGTCCGACGGCGGCAGACAGCCCGGTGAGCGCCAGGCCCACGATCGCCACGCGGCTTGCTCCGAATCGCGCAATCAGAGAACCCGTAAAGAAACTCGGCGCGTACATCGCGATGACATGCCATTGCATCCCCAGGTTAGCGGAGGCCTGCGGATGCCCGCAGATATGCATTGCCAGCGGTGCGGCAGTCATCAGGAAGTTCATCAACATATAGGACACCGCACCACAGATCGCCGCGGCAATGAAACGCGGCTGCCGTGCGATTTCGGTGAGCGGCCGGCCGCTGGCCATTTCCGCAACGCTGGGTCGAGGTAGCTTTACCCCGAGCAGGACGAGCGCCGAGAGCGCTGCCACGAGGGCCTGCACCAGGAAGGTGATGGCAAACGTATGCCGCGGCCACAGATCCATGGTCCAGGTCACCAATTGCGGCCCCACGACGCCCGCGGCCACGCCACCTGCCATGACGAGCGATAGTGCCCGTGCGCGCCGGGCCGGTGCAACCCCATCGGCGGCCGCAAAACGAAACGACAGCACCACGGCGGCGTAGCTGCCGCCAAAGAAGGTCGCCAGGCAGAACAGCCAGAACCAGCCCAGGATGACAGCAAGCATGGCCAGCAGGCCGGTCAATACACCGGCCCCGGTGCCCACCAGAAAGGCAGCGCGCCGGCCATATCTGCGGGAGACCGCACCGATGGGCAAAATGCACGCCGCCATGCCCACCACAAAGATGGAAATTGGCAACGTAGCCAGCATGGGGATCGGCGCCAGCATGTCGCCGACGATGGCGCCGGTGGCATAGACCACCACCGAGTTGGCGCCAGCCAGTGCCTGGGCGATGGACAAGCGCCAGATGTTGCCGCTCTGGACGCGGTCGGGGAGAAGATCGGATGCGTCGAGGGCTGGTTGGGTGTTGTACTTGGTCATATTAGTATTTGGTCGCCCCTTGCACAGAGCGGTAGCGCGTTCAACGCGGATTATCCATCGTCAGCACCATGCGGTATTTCGCGCTACCGGATTTCATCTTCGCGTAGGCCTGAGCTGCTTGCTCAAGCGGCATGGTCTCTATCCGAGGCCGCACATTCGCTAGCATACTGAAGTTCAACGTTTTTTCGTTGTCGTAAGGCGTACCCGTGAGCGACCCGAGGATGCTGCGTTGTCCGCCGACGAGCAGACCTGGGGGGATGTGTAGTGGGCTTCTGGCGGGGTTGAGGACAACCAGCCGCCCCTCGGGTGCCAGGCCGGGGAGCAGCGCCGAAATTGCCTCGGCATGATCGATCATGGTCACCATGGCCTGCGCGCCGCCCATGGCCTTGAGCCGCGCAGCGGCATCTTCCCGGGGGTTATCGATATAGACATGTGCGCCCAGCGCCAGCGCGTCGCCGGCCTTTTCGTTGCCTCGCCCGATCGCCACGACCCGGAAACCCATGTTTCGTGCATATTGCAGCGCCATGTGCCCCAAGCCGCCGATGCCAAGGATAGCCACCGTGTCGCCAGCTTGCGCGCCGCACTTCTTCAAGGCGTTGAAGGTAGCGATACCTGCGCACAGGATAGGCGCCGCCTCTTCTGCGCCAAGCGTATCTGGAATGGCGACGAGGCCGGTGCTGCGCGCCAGCATCATCTCGGCGTAGCCACCGTCGACGGTGGCACCCACCACAGGCTGGTTCAGGCAAAGCTGGAACCGCCCCTGCCGGCATTGCACGCATTCGCCACAGTGACCACCCAGCCGGCCCACGCCCACACGCTGGCCTGTCGTCCAGATCGATGGCGTGCCTGGGCCCATCGCCAGGATGCGGCCAACCACCTCGTGACCGGGCACACGCGGCGGGTGCGTAGCAGGGCCTGTTCTTTCGATGTCGGCCGCATCCGCTCCGCAGATGCCGCAGGCTTCCACCCGGATCAGCACCTCTGCGACGCCAGGCTGTGGCACGGCCCGCTCCACAAGCTCCAACACGCCCGGCCCGCTGATCTGCATGGCTCGATAGGTAGGCTTCATCTCGACACTCCAATGTCTCTTCTGGTCCCGCGTTGCGCGCAAGGGCAATCAATGCAAAAGGGAATCTGCGGTATTGCCGGCCATCAAAGCGGCCACAGCCCGCCGGGCAGCGTCCAATGCGCCCGCGACATACCCGCCAAACTCCGGCGACCATTCGCTGGCAATACCGGTAAGCCGGTTGCACCAGACGCCGTCCGCCGCGCGGGAAGGTAATGGCAACACTTGGTGGGCGCCCACCTTGTTGTCGGCTTCCAGCGCTGTGTAAGGGTCGCGCGCCCAGTCTTTCAGATATTCGATGCGGGGTTGTGCAGCGCAGCGGCCGAACAAGCGAACCAGCTGCGCACGGCAGAGAGCCCGCAATTCCTCGTTCGGAACCTGGCGGCGCACAGCGGCGGGAACGCCCAGGAACCCGAACAGGGCACCATGGCAAGCCAGGGCCGAGGCGTCGTGAACCTCCGTCATCGGCCCGACAGCGCTGCGCGCCTCGCCGGATAACCCCTGATCGCGCCAAAAGGGTCGATCGAAAACCGCCAGATACTTGGCATGTGGCGCCATCCATGTCGCGCAGTGCTTCCACGGCCCGGCCAATGCGTCGGGCAACGCTGGCTCGAACACAATGGTGCCGGCTGCAAGACGCGGCGGCACCGCCAACAGCACGTGGGCCACGCGATGCATGAGTCCTCGCCCCCGCGGGCCGTCAGCCTGCACCTCAATACAGTCATCCAGATAGCGCACGCGCGTCAACTGGCAACGGGTCATCAGCTGCTTTGCTGTCAGGCGCTGATGCAGGGCATCGACGAGCGCGCCCATGCCGCCCACCAGCCGCCGCGCGGCAGGCGTGGAGCGATAGCCATCGACGCGTACTGGGGTGTGCGTCGGGGAACGCTCCAGCAGCATGTCTCCCTCTTCTGGCTGCGCGAAGGTCTGCAGGCCAAGCTCTTCCACCAGCGCCTGAAGATCCCGTTGCAAGTCGGGCCAGAACCAGGTTGCGCCAAGGTCGTACCGTTCTCCGGGCCGCTGTTCCTCGGTAGGGGTCGTCGGCGGGACAGAAACGATCCGCCCCCCCAAGGCGTCGCGCGCTTCCAGCAACACGTAGTCCCGGATGCCACGCTGTTCCAGCAAGTAGGCCGCGTACAGGCCACTCAGGCCGCCGCCGATGATGGCAATGCGCGCGGTCAGCATGACGCGCATTCCAGACTGACAGGGTTCGCGAGATGCCCGGTCTTGAGGTACACGCAGGCCCCGAATCTGCCTGCGACGAGATCCGGATACGCCCCCGTCGGCAGTCGAACCCAACTGCCCAGCTCGTATTCCTGTGCACGCTCCCGCAAGCTGCCCTCCACTACCAGCATCTCGGCACCCTCTACCGGACCGCCGAACACGGTGGCGCCCGCCGGTATGCGCTCGAGGTAGACATGTTCGATGTCGTCCGAGAACAGCGGGCAGCATTCACGGCCATTCCTGACCGTCCAGCGCGACACATCACGCGTGTCGATGCGAACCGGGCGGGATTCGCCCCGCTGCATCTGCCTGAGCTTCACAAAGATGACCGCCCCCTCGGCGCTGGAGGGCTGGTGGCTGGAGCCCGGCGGGTTGCGCAAATACCAGCCGGCCGGATAGTGGGTGTCCCCTTCAGAGAAAGTGCCTGACAGCACGAGAATTTCCTCGCCTGCCGGATGTTGATGGCGGGGAAACCAGGAATGGGGCGCGTAACGCACAACGCTGGTGGCGCGCCCATTTTCGCCCCCTACTCGATCCAGCATCACGCGCTCGACGCCCGGCTGGGGCGAGGCTATCCATTGGTACTGATGTGGCGTGACGGCTGCGTGCAGCGAAAGATCAGCATTCATTAGCATGGGGACTTCTTTAATGACAAGCGGGATACAGGGCCGCGGCGGCCCGATGTACCCCATACCATTTACCAGATCACGCGACCTCGTAGATCCGCACGTCGGGCGCGCCACCCAGCAAGGGCTCGAGACTGGCCACCACATCTGCCGTGAACAGCTCGCTTTGCAGATAGGCATCGGCGTTCTCCTCGCTGTCGAAGCCATGCAGCACTTGCACGTCCGCCTCACGCACCAGTAGTTCCTTCGACTTCGCGCCGGCAACGGTGCTGAGGAACGGCTCTTTGTACCTTTGGTAGACGCCAGCCGCGGCGGCGCGGTCTGGGTTGGCGATCTTGAGGGTAATTTGCAGATAGACCATAGGGCTCTCCGAGTCCGGTGGTTAAAAAACAAGGGAGGCAAATGGCAAGCGCTTGCCCCACGCATCAGCTGCGGCCAGCCAGAGCGACAGACATGCGTCGAAGAAGCGAGCCGCCATCAACGAGGTCAACGCAATCTGAAAGGGAAACTATCCGTCTAGAGATGCGCTAATGGATCTCGATATACGTAATAGATGCTGAATATCTGTCTTGCATGACCGTCATTCTTCGCCAAACTTAGACGCCCGGCAAACGAGATAAAATTTCAGCGATTGAAAGAAAAAATTTACTGTTATGAAGCTTCCGGTCCATCTGAATGCGCTGCGCGCCTTTGAAGTCAGTGCCCGACACGAGAGCTTCTCTGCAGCAGCGGAGGAGCTCAACGTCACGCCTGCTGCCGTTGGTCAGTTGGTTCGGGGCCTGGAGGATTGGCTTGGCACCCCGTTGTTCGTCCGGGGCAGCAGTGGTCGGGCTCGGCTTTCTGCCACGGATGCTGCACTGCGCGCATTGCCGGACATCCGAGCCGGATTTGACAGGCTATCCCTGGGCCTGGAACGGCTGCAGGAGGGTTCCGTCCGTGGAGTACTGACCGTTACGGTCAGCCCCGCTTTCGCTGCCAAATGGCTGCTGCCACGCTTTGAGCGATTCCAGGCAATCTGCCCTGACACTGATATCCGCCTGGAGACCAACCTCAAACCTGTGGACTTCGTGGCGCAGCGGGTGGACATTGGCGTGCGCTACGGTACCGGCACATGGCCCGGACTGACTGCGGAAAAGCTCATGGAGGAGGAGGTGTACCCGGTTTGTTCGCCTGAGCTGCTGCGGCAGCATCGAACTCTGCGCCGCCCCGGGGATCTGGATGGCATCACCCTCATTCACGATCTCTCCATCGACGGCCATGCGGGCTTTCCCACATGGAATCAGTGGTTTCAGAAAATGCGCGTCTCCGGTATAGCGACTTCGCGCGGCATGAAGATCAACAACTCCGCAGCCGTGTTGCAGGCAGCAAGCGAAGGACGCGGCGTGGCGCTGGCGCGCAGCGTCATGGCCCGCGACGATTTGGCGGCCGGGCGTGTGGTGCGGCTTTTCCCAAAGTTGAAATTCCCTTCCGAGTTGGCCTACTACGTCGTTTATCGACCGGAGAGCGCCGGCTTGCCGAGGTTGCAGGCATTCCGTAACTGGTTGCTGAGTGAAGCGGCCCTGCCTAACGAATAGAACCAGGCCCAACAGGGCCAATGCCAGCGCGAAGCTGGCCACCTTCGACGCATAGACGGATACCGCCACTTTCGCGGCGGCGTCCACGGCCGGCTAGACGTTGGTGTAGCCGGAAATGAAGGTCTTCTGTTCCCCGCTTTGCTCGTCATAGACATGACGGGAAATCTTGCCGATGTTGCCGCCATACACATGGATGCTGATCGACACGCTGTCGTCGTAAGCATTCGCCACGCGGTGGATATCCCCGATCGACGGCGACACCCGATCGATATGGCCGGGCCTGAGCATATCCTTGCCAAGCGAACGCATCGGCTTCCCTGGCGCAACGACTTCGAATCGCTCCGAAGTCTCGGCACCACGCAGCATGCCGATGAGCGCCCACACCGTGTGGTCATGCACCGGGGTCTTCTGGCCCGGGCCCCAGACAAAGCTGACCACCGAGAATCTATCGCCCGGGTCGGCATAGAGAAGGTATTGGCCGTAGTACTGGGGATGCGGCTGCGCGTACGCCTCCGGCAACCAGTCATCCACGGCAATCAGTTCGCCAAGCAGCTTCTCGCCCGCATCGAGGATGCGGCGCTCGTTGCCTTCAGCGGTATCGACGATCCGGGTCATTCCGGCGATAAAGTCGGTAAAAACCTTGGGCAGATTCATTGCATGTCTCCTTTCTGGGGTCAAAGCCTTACGTCGTCGCGCGGCCCAGGTCACTGCCAGGCCCCCCTGGTTGATGCTTTTCCATCCTGACAAGGCAAGTGTGAGCCGCACAGCCTTGCGAGAAGCCGGAGCTGCCTTTGTCCAGGGTCAGCACGTTCGGATTGCCGGCGACATCTAAGGCGTTCGGCCCCTCGTCTTCCGGCGCATACCACGCGCCCGTCGGCAGCATCAGCACGCCTGGCCGAACCGCATCGGTAACGGATGCCGATGCCAGGCACTGTCCCCGGTCATTCCATAGCCGCACCGCGTCGCCATCGGATATCGACAGCCTTGCCGCATCGCCCGGATGGATCCACACCCGCTCACGGCCGTTATGCTTGGTCGCCATGCTGACCGGCGCCTCGTCCAGCTGGCTATGCAGCTTGCCGGCCGGCTGGCGGGACACCAGGTGAAATGCTTCAGGGCCGGCGCAGCCCAGCCACTCGGCGGGCGGGATCCAGGACGGGCACGGCGGACAGTCGTCAAGGCAAAGCGTGGCTAGCTTGTCGCTACCCAACACGATGCGCCCGCTTTCCGTGTTGAGGCGATGCCCGTCGGGATCACGCCGGAAAGCTTCGAGATAGGTGAACATGGGCCTGGTCGGCACGGGCGCCGATCCACGTTCCCAGAATGTCTCGAACTCCGGCAGCTCGACGCCCAGCCTTTCCCGGCTGTGCCGCGCCGAGCGTTCGTACATCATGCGGATCCACTGCATCTCATCCCGGCCTTCGCTGAAGGCGCTTTCCACACCCAGGCACGCGGCGATACCACGGACAATGTCATAGTCATTGCGCGCCATTCCCAGGGGACGGATGGCTTGATGCATGGCGATCAGGTGGTCGGAACGACGATTGCCCGCAATATCGTTCCGCTCGATGGAGGTGGTCGCGGGAAGCACAATGTCGGCGCGGCGGGCCGTTGCCGTCCACATCGGCTCCTGCACGATAATGGTCTCGGGACGAGACCACGCCTTGCGCAGCCGATTCAGATCCTGATGGTGGTGAAACGGATTTCCGCCCGCCCAGTACACCAGCCGTATGTCAGGGTAGGTGTGCGTCATGCCCTCGTACGTGAACTCTCGCCCCGGCTTCAGCAGCAGGTCGGCGATGCGTGCGCACGGGATAAAGTCTGCATTGGGTTTTGCGCCCTGCGGGAACGCCGGAGATTGCGCCTGGGAAAGCGGCGATCCGACACCGCCAAGGGAACCATAGCCAAAGCCGACGCCAGTGCCGGGCAGTCCGATCTGGCCGATCACCGACGCCAGCGCCAGGGCCGCCCAGTATGGCTGCTCGCCATGGTCTGCCCGCTGCAGGCTCCAGCTCACGGTGATCATCGAACGCGTATCGACCAGGCGGCGGGCGAGCGCCTTGAGACAACCAACGTCAAGGCTCGATATCCGCGAGGCCCACTCCGCGTCTTTCCGCACGCCGTCATGCTGTCCGGCCAGATAGGCCAGGAAGCGGTCGGAGCCGCTGCAATAACGGTTCAGGAACGCCTGGTCGTGCCGGTTCGCCGAGACGATTTCTCCGGCCAGCCCCAACATGACCGCGGCATCGGTGTTCGGGCGCACGGGCAGCCATTCGGCCGGCACCCACTCCGGCAAATCGTCACGCATCGGCGAGACCAGGAAGAACCTGACGCCGTTATCGACCATGGCCCGCAAATGGGATTCGAGCTGGTGGCGTGCAACACCGCCGGCCTCGCTCTGGGCCGTGCGGGGCGACAGCCCGCCGAAGACAACAACGGTTTGCGCATGCCTGGCCACGGCATCGAGCGTGGTGGCGCCACCATTGCAGGCCTCGCTGTCGCCGAGGACGTGGCGCAGGATGACCGGGCCGGCGGCAATGCTGTAGGTATCGACATGGCCGGTATAGCCGCCGACCAGGTTCAGCATCCGCTTGATCTGCGAGGGGGCATGATGGAACCGCCCGCAGCTGGTCCAGCCATAGGAGCCCGCGAAGATCGACGCATTGCCGTACTCATGGCGCACGCGATCGATCTCGCTGGCGACGATCTGGTTGGCCTGCTCCCAGGACACCGGCACGAACGCTTCGTTGGCCTTTCGCTCGCCCGGCCCGCGCTTGGCGAGCCAGCTCTTCCGGACCATGGGCTGAGCAATCCGGTTGGCGGACTCGGCCCAGTACTTCACCGAGTGGATGACCGGTGACGGCGACGGATCTCCTGCGAACGGCTCGACCCCGACGATCCGGTTGTTCTCCACCAGCAGGGTATAGGCGCCCCAATGGCTGCAATGGCTAAATTTCTGGACTGCCATGGATTTCCTCCTGCCGCTCACTTCGGCGCTTGTCGCAGCACTGTCGCGTCCCCGGACGTCCTCGCCAGCACACCCAGGACCCGCTGCGCCACCAGTTCACAAACTCGCAGCTCCGAATCGGCGGTCACGCCGGCTACGTGCGGTGTCAGCAGCAGGTTCGGCACCCCCGCCAGCACCGACCCGCCAGGCAGCGGTTCGTCGTCGAATACATCCAGTGCGGCCGCCCGGAGCTTTTTTTCCGTCAGGGCGCGCGCCAGAGCTGCCTCGTCGACGATGCCCCCTCGCGCGGCATTGATCAGCACCGCTTCAGGCCGCATCATGGCGAGCCGGTCCGCATTGATGAGGCTACGTGTCTCCGGCATCAGCGGAACGTGCAGACTGACAACGTCACTGACGGCCAGCAATTCGTTCAGGGGAAGCATTTCGCATGGGAAGTCGGGCGACGTCCCCGGCCGAAGCGCGGCGTCATGCGCCACCACGCGCATGTCCAGCCGGCTGGCCAGGCGGCCGGTCAACTGGCCGATCGAGCCGAATCCCACCAGGCCCAGCGTCCGACCACAGACCTCATGGCCTTCCGGCGTTGCCGGACGGGTCCAGCAGCCATCGGCCAGCGTGTCGCTGACGCTGTAGTGGGAAAACCTGAGCAGCAGCATGGCGCAGGTCACGACATACTCCGCCACGGAGCGGGCGTTGGCTCCGAGGGCCGGGATCACTTCGATACCGCGCTCCTGGCAGGCGGGAACGTCGATATTGTCAAGGCCGACCCCAAGGCGACCAACGGCCCGGCACTGGCCGAGCGCATCGAGCAGCTCGCCACGCACCTGCGTACGGTTTCGGACGATCAGGGCCTGGGCATCGCGCGCGGCATCCAGCAGCGCCCCCTGGCGCGCGAAGAGGGTAGGGTCGAACACGACCTCGTGCTCCTTGCGCAGGCGCTCCAGGGACCGGGGGTGAATCAACTCGGGGATCAGGATCTTCATGTTGGCTCTCGTGGTTCCGGGCGCTCGGTTACGCCGTCGACTTCGGTCTCGATCATCGATGCCAGGTCTACTTCAGCAGCCCGCTTTGCTTGAGCACCGGCGTGTACTTGCGGTAGTCCGCCCAGGCCGCCTCGCGCGCGGTGGCACCATCCTGGTAGGCGATATCCAGTGCGTTGTCCGCGGCAAATTTCCTGAATTCCGGCGTTTCCATGGCCGCCTTGGCGGCATCATGGATGTACTTCACCACGGGTGCCGGCGTTCCTTTGGGAACGACGATGAGGTAGCGCACGCCGAAATCCGCCGCGACGCCCTGCTCCTTCATCGTTGGCACGTCCGGCAATCGTGACTGCCGCGTTTCGCTGAAGGAGCCGAGCGCACGCATCTTTCCTGACTTCAGGTACGGCACCGCCTCGATGGGCTGCGCGATCGCGGCGGTGATGTGCCCGCCCAGCAATTGGGGGCCCCCTTCTCCCCAACCCTTCTGGGCCACGTCGATCAGCTGCACACCGGCCAGGCGCTCGAACTGGAGCAGGTTGAGATGGCTCAGAGTCGTCACGCCCGGAAAACCCACGCTAAGGCTTTCCGGGGCCTTCTTGGCCGCATTGAGCAAGTCCTGCAGCGTCTGGTAAGGCGAACTGCTCGGCACCAGCATCACCGGGGCGAAGTTGACGATGTTGATGACTGGCGTGACATCGTCCGGCGATTTATAGGACAACGAATTGACCTGCGGCGACAGCGCCAGGTTCGAGTTGGGTACGAATGCGAACTGATACCCGTCTGGCTTGGCCATCGCGAGCGTCGACACCGCCAGGCTGCCACCGACACCCGGCTTGTTTTCGACCACGATGCCCGAGGGGAACCTGGGCGCCATGACCGCTGCCAGCTTGCGCGTGACAAGGTCCGCGGCACCGCCCGGAAGATACCCGACCAAGGCGGTGACCGGTCGGCTCGGGTAGCCGTCCTGCGCCATCGCGGGGGATACGACGGCGCTTAAGAGAAACAGGGAAAGTAGTGCTCGCATGCTTTGTCTCCAATCGATCTTATGTTTTGCTGGGGATATGCGGGTCAGCGCCCTGCCTGCTGCTTAATCGCCGAGCTCGACGAAGGTGGTAACCATGCGCCGCTCTGCTTCGGGCGCGAGCGTCATGCCCAGGCCCGGTGCCGTCGGCACGTGGAAGCGGCCGCCCTGCGGCTGCAGATCCTCGATAAACAGATCCCTGTTACACGCCTTCAGCGCATACGTGTGGTGCTCATGAATTTCGAAATTGGGGATGGCCGCTTCAAACTGCAGTGCAATCGCTGTGGCCAGCGGCGATCCGCACACATGGGCCTGCACCCCCACATCGAAGGTGTGCGCGAGGTGGGCAATCTTGCAGGCCTCGCTGATGCCACCGACCAGGCCCACGTCCGGCTGGATCATGTCGATCGACCCGGCCTCCAGGTACGGCAGGAAGCCCCAACGGGTATAGAGCCGCTCGCCGGCGGCTACCGGCACCGGCGACTTGCGCGCGGCACGGTTGTGCGCATGCGCGCCGTTGTAATGAGTCGGCTCCTCCATAAAAAGAATCCCCAGGTCCTTCAAGGTTTCCGCCGCCTGCAGTGCGCCTGCCGTGGAAGTGAAGGAGTGCAACTCCAGGATGATGTCGGCGTCGGGGCCAATGCCGTCCCGCACCGCCTCCATGCGCGCGCGCAGCATCTTGCGCTGCTCGGGTGTCAGGATGCCGCGCAGCCTGGCAGCGCGGCTGCCGTCCGGCGCGATCATCAGCGGATCGACCTTGACGCAGTCGTAGCCTTCCTCGCGCGCACGGACCGCGGCTTCGCGATACCGCGCCGGGTCGACAAGGTTCACCGTTTCCCCGGCCCAGTCGAACTGAAGCTGGCTGGCATAGCAGCGCAGCGGCGCCGGCGTGTCGGCGCCCAGCAGCCGATGCACGGGCAAGCCAAGCGCCTTGCCTTTGATGTCCCAGAGCGCCGCGTCGAGCGCGCTCATGGCGCCGAACACCACGGGCCCGCCCCCTTCGGCCCAGAAGGACTTGCGCAGCATCCGCTCCCAAATAGATTCGGTCGAAAACGCGTTGTGGCCCAGCACGAAGCGCTGGCCCAGCGCCAGCACCATCGGCCCCGCGGCCTGCGCGCCGGTCCCGTAGGCCATGCCGACCTCGCCGAGTCCGGTCACGCCTTCGTCGGTGTGAACCCTCGCGAAAACGTGATGCCACGAGGCAATGCCGCCCTGGCCGGACAGTTCGGCCTCGAGCACTTCGATCTTGGTAATTTTCATGATGGTCTCCCCAGGCAGTTTGGGTTGGATGGCCGGCGCGCCAGGTGGCAGCCGACCATTGCGAGATGTGGCATGAGAGGATGCACAGCACTCCCATGCCGTGATGACAGCCCCGACGAGGGCAGCTCGTGCTATTCGACCCGGATGTTGGCGTCCCGCGCCACGGCGCTCCAGCGGTCGACTTCGCTCAGCAGCAGCTTGCGCAGCACCTCTGGATTGCCCCCGCCGGGCTCGGCACCCTGGCGCCGCCATTGCTCGACAAAGGCATCGTGGGCAAACGCCCGGGCCGTGGCGCCGTTGAGCGCGGTAACGACCTGCACCGGCGTGCCGCGTGGCGCGAACAAGCCGTACCAGCTCGCCGCGTCATAGTTGGGCACGCCGGACTCGGCGATGGTGGGAAGGTCCGGCAGCGTGCGCGAGCGCTGCTTGGAAGTCACCGCGAGCGCCCGCACGCTTCCGCTGCGGACATACTGCAGCGCCGACGGCATGGTTTCGAAGTAGACCTGGATGGTCCCGGAGATCAGGTCGACCAGCGCGGGGCTGGAGCCCTTGTAGGGGACGTGCATCATCCGGGTTCCGGTGACGGCCTTGAACTGCTCCGCCATCAGGTGGTGCAGCGTGCCGGTGCCGGGCGAGCCGTAGGCCAGCTTGTCGGGATTCGCCTTCAGGTAGGCGATCAGTTCGGCGACGTTCTTTACCGGCAGCTTGTTGGTCACCAGCAGCACATGGTCCACCCGCCCGAGGAAGCTGACCGGCACCATGTTGCGGATGTCATAGGGCAGCGCCGGATAGACGGTCTGGGCGATGGCGTGATGCGCAGCGCCAAACAGCACGGTGTAGCCATCCGGCCTGGCGCGCGCCACCGCATCCGCACCGATGGTACCGCCCGCACCGGCGCGATTCTCGACGATCACCGATTGGGATAGCTCGCGCGCAAGTTGCGACGAAACCAGCCGTGCCAGGATATCGACGGTGCCGCCTGGCGGGAACGGCGCGACTAGCCGCACCGGCGCAGCGGGATAGGCCCCGCTCGCAGCGCGCACACCCACAAGCGGCGCCATGGACCCCGCGCCGATATACGACAGGGCTTTTATGAAGTCTCTGCGCTTCATATCTTTGTCTCCTCCGTTATTTTTGCGACCGGCCTTATTTCGCGACGTAGCCGTGGCGAGTCTGCGGCAGCTTCATCTCGAGCACGCTCGCCGCGACCTGCGTTCTCAGGATCTGCGCGGTGCCGCCGGCAATGGTGAACATCCGGGCATCGCGGACGTGCCGCTCCATCGGGTTATGCCGGCCATAGCCAGACGACCCATAGAGCTGCAGCGCATCGTTGGTGACCTTGTTGGCCGTCTCGGCTGCGAAGATCTTGGCGCGGGCGGCGCGGGCCATGTCGGGAAACTCCTTGCCGCTGCACGCGGCCGAGTGCAACAGCAAGCGCGCGGCCTCCAGTTGCACCGACATATCGCTGATCATCCACTGCAGGCCCTGGAATTCGGCGATGGGGCGGCCGAACTGCTGGCGCGACTTCGCATAGCGCACGCCTTCCTCGAACGCGCCCTGCGCGATGCCGAGCGCCACCGTGCCGGCACCGACTCGCTGCGCGTTGTACGCGTTCATCAGCGCCGCGAAGCCGCGCTGCAGCCCGCCCGGCGGTACCACCAGCATGGATTTGTGGATCTTCAGGTCGCGGAACTCGATATGCGTCTCGGGAATGCCGCGCACGCCCATCGCGTAGAGACGGCGACCGATTACCAGGCCGTCGGGAGCATTGCCATCGCGCACGCAGATGAACGCGCCGATGCCCTGGTCGACACCGTCGTCGAACACGCGGGCGAAGATCAAGTGCAGGCGCGAGACACCGCCGCCGGTGATCCAGTACTTTTCGCCGTTCAGGATGTAGTCGTCGCCGACCCGGTCCGCGCGGGTGGTCATCTCGCTGGCGGCGCTGCCGGCGTTGGGCTCGGAGATGCAGATGGCAGGCTTGTCGCCGCTGAGCACGGCCGCCGCGGCGAGCTTGCGCTGCTCGTCGGTGCCATAGCGCAGGATGGCGCCGATCGCACCCATGTTGGCTTCGACGGTAATGCGGCCCATGGTGGCGCACGCCTTCGCCATCTCCTCGATCACGATCACGGTATCGTGGTAGCTGCGACCTTGTCCGCCCAGCTCCTTCGGGATCGTCATCCCCATGAAGCCTGCGGCAAGCAGCCGGTCCACGTTCTGCCAGGGATAGGCCTCGGTCAGGTCGGTGTCGGCAGCGGTCGGTGCGAATGCGTTCTGCGCCAGGTCGCGCGCGGCCAGTTGCAGTTCTCTTTGTTCAGCGGTCAGTTCGAACATGCGTCTCTCCATTGGTTTATGAGTTGCCGAGCCAGTCTTTCAGGATCGCGTCGCGATGCTCGTCCAGCCGGGGCGGGGGTTTTCGATAGGTCGCGGGCGTCTCTGACAGCTTGAGCGGATTGGCGAGCAGCCGCAGCTGGCCGTCCTTTGCCCATTCACAGGGCATGCGGATCTCAGCGCCCCGTGCCTTGACATGCGGGTCGTTGAAAACGTCTTCGAGGTTGTTCACCGGGCCGCATGGCACCCCCGCGTCTTCCAGCGCGGCGAGCCATTCGGACCGGCCACGCTGGCGTAGTGCCGCGGCAACCAGCTCGCACACCGCTTTGCGATTGGCAACCCGCGCCGGGTTGGTGCGGAACCGCGCATCCGCGGCGACGTGCATCAGGTCGGCGACCTCGCAGAACCGCTCGAACTGGCCATCGTTGCCGACCGCGAGGATCATCGGTGCGTCAGCGGTATCGAACACCTGATAGGGCACGATATTGGGATGCCCGTTGCCGAGCCGTTGCGGCAGCACACCGTCGGCAAGGTAGTTGGTGGCGCCGTTCACCAGCCACGCAATCTGCGAATCGAGCAGCGACACATCGATATGCTGGCCGCGGCCATGCGCGGCGCGGTACTGCAGCGCGGCGAGGATGCCCACCGCGGCATACATGCCAGTCATGACATCGGCGATGCCGACGCCGACCTTCATCGGCTGGCCGTCGGGCTCGCCGGTGAGGCTCATGATGCCGCCCATGCCCTGGATCAGGAAGTCGTAGCCCGGTCGCTGGGCGTAAGGGCCGGTCTGGCCGAACCCCGTGATCGAGCAGTAGATCAGCCTGGGGTACTGTGTCTTGAGCTGCTCGTACGACAGTCCATAGCGCGCCAGCCCACCGACCTTGTAGTTCTCCACCAGCACGTCGGCATGCTGCAGCAGGTCATGGATCAGCGCGCGCCCTGCCTCCAACGCCAGATCGATCGCAATCGAGCGCTTGTTGCGATTGGCGCTGAGGTAGTACGCGCTTTCCTGCGTCGGGTTACCGGCGGCGTCCTCGATGTATGGGGGACCCCATTTGCGGGTATCGTCACCCTCCCCGGGGCGCTCGACCTTGACGACATCGGCGCCAAGGTCACCAAGCAGCTGCGTCGCGCTAGGCCCGGCAAGGATTCGCGAGAGGTCGAGAACCTTGATGCCGGCCAGCGCCAGGCGGTCAGGAGGCACGTTCATTGCGCACCTCGCAAGCATTGGGCCGCTGGGCACTGGCCTGCTACGGCCACGCTGCGGTTCGGCGTTCTACTGCATCGCATGACAAGTTCTCCTTGCAGGTCATGCGATCGATTCTAAGAATCGGTGTCCGACAAGCTCAATTGAATTGCGGCGCAAGCAGAGGAGAACCCCTACGCAGCCGCCGGTGTTGTCATTTGCGCAGGGCGATGGCAAGCATCTCGGCGGTGGCACAGAGAGTCTCGCCCGCCGTGAGCGTCATCTCGACCCACACCTTGCGGCCGTCGATGGCTTTCAGTTTTCCCGACACCGTCAGTACCTGCGCCTGCGGCGTGGGTGCAAGGAAGTTGACGTGGAGTGAAGCGGTAACGAACCGGCCCAAGGGTCCGGAGGGGTCGTCCGACTGCTGCCTGTGAAAGGCGGCAGCGGAAGCGGTGCCGTGGCAATCGAACAGCGATGCGATCATGCCGCCGTAGACGTTGCCAGGCACGCCACCGCTGTACATCGGGTCCGGCGTGAAACGGGAAACTGTTTCTGTGCCGTTCAGGTAGGTCCTGAGTCCGTTGCCATGAGGGTTGGCGACACCGCACCCATAGCAGTGGCTGTTCTCGGGGGAATATTCTTTCTGGATCCAGACGTCGGCGTGCTCGATATCACTCATGGTCAAGAGGCAATAGTGGCTAGTCCCCGTAACGCCGCAGCGTGCAGCGGGCGGGTTCCGGCAAATGCCCCGAGCCTAAGAGCGGCCTCGCTCATGTGCAATTGAATCGGATTTCAATGCGCGCCGGACCACGGCCTCAGTACCTGGCCACGCTGAACCGCTTCGCCTCCTGCCACAGCGCCTTGGCCGCGGGCGACAGCTTGTTCTCGCCCAGGCATGCCAGACCGATGCTGCGGCGGGTCTGGGGCAGCAGCGGAACATAGCGCACGCCCGGATACGCATCCGGGACCGCAAGCCGGGCCAGGATCGAGACGCCTTCGCCACGGGACACGTACTCCAGAATCGACATGATCTGCAGCAGCTCATGCGCGATCGTGGGACGACAACCATGGCGCGCGAATAGTCTCTGGATCAATTTCTGCGAACCCGCGCGCGTCATGATGAACGGAAAGCGGGTGATGTCGGCGAGCTGGACTTCGGGCTGCCCGGCCAGCTCATGGTCAGCGGGCAGCACCGCAACTAACTCGTCGACCGCCAGCGTAATGGTCTCGAAGTCGGGCTTGGGCAACGTGACCGCGGCCAGCTCGATGCGGCGCTCGATCAGGTCCTGGCTGGTTTCCTCGTCCGGCCGTTCAGTGACGACCACGCTCACGCCCGGATACCTGGCCCGGAACTGCTGCAGCAGCGCAGGCAGCGCGTGCAGCGACGCACTGGCGCCGAACGAGCCGATGCGGATCAGCCCGGTCTTCAACTCCGCGCCGGCACGCGCAGTGGCGGTCACCAGCTGCAACGAGGCGAACACGTCCCGCACATGCGGCAGCACCTGTTCGCCAGCGTAGGTCAGCGACAGGCCGCTCTGGTTGCGCTCCACCAGCTGGACCCCGAGTGCATCCTCCAGCGCCCGCAACGCGTGGCTGGTGGCGGACGGCGTCATGCCGAGCTTGGCGCCGGCGCCCGCTATGCCATCGGAAGAAACCAGTGCGAGGAGCAGCTCCAGTTGCCGCAGGGTGGGGTGCTGAGCTCTTTCAGACTTGCGCATGGACGATCCGGAGGCAATACATCGAGTGTTGAGGCGGATGTCATCCATCCCCATGGATCGCTGAAAATAGTGTCATTGCGGCGGCGTGTCAATCTACGGGCCCCACAGCAGGGCACGTCTTCGCCTACCTGCGTGGCAGCACCTCCGCCAGCTGCGAGATGGCGCGGTCCAGCGTGCTGCGTGGGCACGCCAGGTTGGCCCGCATGAAGCCGTGACCCTCCTTGCCGAACTTCGGTCCGCGATCGAACCAGACGCGCGCCCTGGTCAGCAGGAAGTCTTCCAGCTGTGCGGGCGGCAACTCAAGTCCCCGGCAGTCGAGCCACGCCAGATAGAGGGAATCCGTATCGAGCACGCGGATGCCCCCGACACGGGCGTTCAACGCGGCGCGGAAGTACGCATGGTTCGCTGCCACCTTTGCCACCAGTGCATCCACCCATCGGTCGCCGGTCCTATAAGCAGCCTCCGTCGCCATGGCGCCGATCATGTTGACGTGCGCGTTCATATTCCGCTCGATCGCTCGGCGGATCTCGTCGCGCTTGCGCGGGTCCGAGACGACGATGTTCGCGCACTGCAGGCCGGCCAGGTTGAAAGTCTTGCTTGCCGAGATGCAGGTGACGCTGCTCTGCGCATACTCGTCGCCCAGCGAGGCGAACGGGGTGTGGCGCCTGCCGCCGAAGACGAAGTCGCCATGGATTTCATCGGAGACGACCAGCACCCCGTGACGGCGGCAGATATCGCCCATGGTGCGCAACTCGTCCGGGGTCCATACGTTGCCGGTCGGATTGTGGGGATTGCACAGGATGAACAGCCGCGTATCCGGCTGGATCGCGCGCTCGAAGGCCTCCGCGTCGAAGCGGTAGCGCTCGCCGTCGAACGCCAGCGGCGCCGTGGCGAGGTGGCGCCCGTTGATCAGCACATCGTGGTGGAAATGCACATAGACCGGCGGCTGGATCAACACCGAATCACCGGGACGGGTGAACGCATGGATCACGGTCTTGAGCGCGGCAATCACGCTTGCCACCGGCACGATCCATGCATTCTCGACATGCCAGCCGAAACGCCGTTCCTGCCAGCCTGCCACGGCGCCGAAGTAGCTGTCCGGCACGGAGCTGTACCCGAATACACCCTTGGCCACCACCTGCTGGATGGCCGCCGTCACCGTGGGCGGAGAGCGGTAATCCATGTCCGCAAGCCACATCGGGATTGGCCTGGCCCGGACCTGCTCCGGCGTGAGGAAGCTGCCCGGAAAGCACCATTTCATCGAGCTGGACTCGCTGCGATCCACCACTTCGTCAAAATCAAACTCTGCACCGCTTGCCATCACATCCCTTCCTTCCCTTTCCATCATCGCGACCTCAATATCCCAGCGCCTTCAGTACCGGCGTCATGCATACGACCACGCCGACGAAAAGCACCAGGTACACCGATCTCGACTTGTAGGCGTGCAAAGCGGGAACCTTGTAGACCAGCAGGCAAGGGATCATGAACGAGGTAATGCCGTAGATCGGTGCGGCGATCTGCTGCAGCAGCAGGATCGAGAACTTCGACTGGACCCAGAACCAGAGCGCACCGACGATCAGCACCGAGGTCCCGATCGATACCGCCTTCCGGTTGATGCGCTCGCGCGGAATGAAACGGGACAGCACATTGATGGCAAGGCCGGAAACCGCCTCGTCGATGCCCAGGTACAGCCCGAAGAATGCGGTCACGATGGCAAACACGTTCAGCGCGGTGGTCATCAGCAGCACGTCGGCCCCCGGAATCACGCTGCCGGCGAGGGCCAGGGCCGAGATGTTCTGCGCCTTGGCGGACAATGCCTGCTCGTGCGACAGCGAGAACGTGAACGAGGTCGCAAAGAACAGCACCGACACCACCAGCACCGCATAGGCCACCCGGTGCGCGCGGATCGCGCGGTAGGTGGCGATCCGCGGATCGGATTCCTGCTTGCGGAAGGCGATGTTCATCGGGCTCAGGATCTGCACGAACAGGATAGAGAACACCGTGAAGGGCAAGGTCAGCACCGTGTCGATCGCCAGCTGCTTGAGGTCGGGCAACGCCGGCAGATTCGCCATGACGTTCCAGTGGGGGATCATGACAAAGCCGAGCAGCAGCACGATGGCGAGCTTCAGGATCACCAGCGGCCCGGACACCTTGAACAGCAGCTTTTCGCCCTGCGCGGCAATGGCCACCAGCCCCGCCAGCACTGCGAGGGAATACAGCGGGTTATCCGACAGCAGCTGGTCGGTGACACCGAAGGTCTGCAGATACTTGGCGCTGTCGAAGGTGACGGCCATGGAGTAGGTCAGCATCCCCTTCAGCAGCATCAGCAGATAGGCAATGCTCAGGAATAACCCCCAGTTCTTGCCAAGATAGTGGGTGGTGATGCTGGCGTAGCTGTCGCAATCCGCGCTCTCCGACAGGGTTCTCAGGTACAGGTTCTGCATCAGGTAGAGCGCCGGGTAGGCCAGCATCACCGATGCAATGAATACCCAGACTCCCATGATGCCGATCTGGACCGGCAGGAACACCACGCCGGCACCGATGGCCATGCCGATACACAGGATCACCCAGCCGAGGTCATAGCGGGTGAACGGCACGCGCATCTCGCCGGCCGAAATGGTTAGTTGTCTCAAGTCTCCTCCGTACTTCTTTTTGACGGATTGTCAGAACGCTGCGCAGGTCGGCAGCTTTGCTGCTACAGGATCTCGGCGGCCGCGAGGAACGACGCTTCGATCCGGGCCGAGACGGCCAGGTGAACGACCTGGGCAATCTGCGCCGGCAGGACGCCCAGCGCCCGCGCCGCATCGACATGACGCTCCATGCAATAGACGCATTGGGTGATGGTCGCGCAGCCGATCGCAAGCAATTCGTAGTCGGCCCGGGACAGCGGCAAGCCATCCTTGTGCATCTCGCCCAGCATCTTCGTCAGCCGTTCGAAATCGGCGGGCGATGCCTTGCGGAATTGCGTCATCAGTTCGCGGTCCCGCTTGATTTCCGACACCGCCGAGGAGACTCCGGTCCCTTCCGCATCCCCGCTCAGATATTTGTAGGCCAGCCTGCCGTACGCCACCGCGGCACCGGCACGCAAGGCCGTGGCAACGCTGACGGCTTGTTCGATCTCGTCTCGCGCCAGCATGCCCTCGGCCTCGCTACTGCAGCTTTGCAGCATTTCCTTGCAGGGGATAGCGACGGCAGCCGCGATCCGGACGAGCAAGCGCTGCCGGGCCGTCAGGACCTCTTGCGCGTCGTTCGGCGCATGCAGGGAAGTACGGTGAGCTTCGAATGCCTGCACATAGCTCGATGCCGGACCCTTGATCCTGGATATCACTTTCGTCAGGCTTGCAGCGGCCATCGGTGTCTCCCTTGCTTTCATGGTTATGCATTCGCGCTAGGCTATCGCGCCGGGAAAACCATGCTCAATTGAAATGAAACTCAAGCGGGCGTGCAGGAAGGGTTGGCTGCGCCCACACGTGTCCCCCTTGCGTTGTAGCAGCGCTGTCGCAAGATGCACTTTCCCGCGCATCTTGTCAGACGGCCTCCGATACCCCGCGTCCGCCTCCGCGCGCAGACTGGCCGCATCACTCCGGGAGACCGCCATGGCCGGGAAGAACCTCCACCTCGTAGCCGCCGATGGGTCCTGGCACTTGGCGGCGTGCGTGCCCTGCGCGGCGCCCACCGAGGTCCGCTGATCTGGGCAACGACATCGGGCAACGCCATGGCAAGCCGCAAACCCCGGGCTACGTCCGCCACCAGGCATGGCGGCACCGCGCCCGCGGGCGGTCTCGAGCGTTACAGCAAGAAGAGAAATTTCGGCATCACGCCCGAGCCCCGCGGGAAGCCAGCGCAGCCACGGCCGCGCCAGGATGCCGGGCCGCTGCGCTTCGTCGTCCAGAAGCACTGGGCCAGCCGCCTGCACTATGATTTCCGTCTCGAACTCGACGGCGTGCTGCTCAGCTGGGCCGTGCCCAAGGGACCGTGCTACGACCCGGCCGAGAAGCGCATCGCGATCCATGTCGAAGACCACCCGCTCGACTATGCCGGCTTCGAAGGCGAGATCCCGCCAAAGCAGTATGGCGCGGGTGCTGTGATCGTCTGGGATCGCGGTAGCTGGACGCCGGTTGGCGATCCGCATGACGGCATGGCCGCCGGCAAGCTCGTCTTCGATCTGCACGGCGAGAAGCTGGCAGGCCGCTGGGAACTGGTGCGCATCGCCAAGCCGGGCGACAAGTCCGAGCAGTGGATCCTCTTCAAGAAGCGTGATGCCTGGGCGCGGCCGCTGGCGGAGTTCGATGTGCTGGCCGCGTTGCCGGACAGCGTCATCGCGAAGCCGCTGGGCGCATTGCGCGAGGCACCGGGCGTCGCCGACGATGATGATCCGACACAGGCCATCCAGCGCGCGCCGCGCGCGCCATTGCCGGCAAAGCTGCGGCCGCAGCTGGCCACGCTGTCCCCTACCCTTCCTGCCGGCACCGGCTGGATCATCGAAACCAAGTTCGACGGGTATCGGATCCTGGCAAGGATCGACGATGCCCGGGCAACGCTGTTCACGCGCAACGGGCACGACTGGACGCGCAGGCTGAGCTCGCTGGCGGCGGAAATCGAGAAGCTCGATATCTCGCAAGGCTGGCTGGACGGCGAGATCGTGGTGCTGCGCGACGACATGCCGGATTTCAACGCCTTGCAGAACGCCATCGACGGGCATCGCCACGAGGCGATCGTCTACTTCGCCTTCGACCTGCCCTACTGGGAAGGCCGCGACCTGCGCGAGCTGCCGCTGGCGCAGCGCCGGGCCAAGCTGGCCGCGCTGGTTGCCGACCGCTCTGAGCGGGTGCGCTTCAGCGAAGCCTTCGAGGCGCCGCCGGCGCAGATGTTCCAGGCGGCCTGCCGGCTCGGGCTCGAGGGGCTGATGTTCAAGCGCGCCGATGCCCCCTATGTTTCGGCACGGACGCAGAGCTGGCTGAAGGCGAAATGCAAGCTGCGCCAGGAGTTCGTGATCGGCGGCTTCTCGGAACGCGAAGGCGCCGCCGCCGAGGTGGGCAGGCTGTATCTGGGTGTCTACGCGGATGGCGCGCTGGTCTATGCCGGCGGCGTTGGCACCGGTTGGGACAGCACCACTGCGACGGACTTGCGCAAGCGCCTGGCGGCACTGGAAGTCAAGGACAGTCCTTTCTCGACGGAGGCCCGCGGCAGCGGGCGCTGGGGCGGCCGGCGGCCTGCCGTGGTGCGCTGGGTCAGGCCGAAGCTCGTCGCAGAGGTGGAGTTCACCGAGTGGACGCCGGATGGACAGGTCCGCCACGCTTCCTTCAAAGGGCTGCGCACCGACCATGCCGTCAGGTCGATCCGGCGCGAAGCGGTGCAGACCTCGGTCACGCCCCATGGCGTAGCCGCCATCAAGGTCACCAACCCGGAACGGGTCATCGACCAGTCCAGGGGCATCACCAAGCTGGAACTGGTGCGCTACTACGAAAGCGTCGCCACCGTGATGCTGCCGCATCTGCTGGACCGCCCGCTCTCGCTGGTGCGCGCACCGGAGGGCATCGACGCGCCCACCTTCTTCCAGAAGCATGCCGAGACCGCGATGCCGGGCCTTACCGAGCAGCCAGTTTCACTGTGGCCGGGCCATGCGGCATTGCTGACCGCCGACTCGCCCGAAGCCATTATCGCGGCCGCCCAGATGAACGTGGTGGAGTTCCACACCTGGAATTCCACCGCGCGCGATATCGACCATCCGGACCGGGTCATCTTCGACCTCGATCCCGGCGAAGGCGTGGCGTGGGAAACCATGCTGGAAGCCGCCATGCTGATGCGCACGCTGCTGGACGAGCTGGGCCTGCAGTGCTGGCTGAAGACCAGCGGCGGCAAGGGCCTGCATGTGGTGGTGCCGCTGGCGCCGCGGCGCAACTACGATGAAGTGAAGGCGTTTTCACATGCGGCCGTCAAGCACCTGGCCGCCACGTTGCCGCAGCGCTTCACCGCCCGCTCGGGAGCCGCCAACCGCAAGGGGCGCATCTTTGTCGATTATCTGCGCAACGGCTTTTCACAAACCACCGCCGCCGCATTTTCGGCACGGGCGCGGCCGGGCCTGGGCGTCTCCATGCCAGTGTCGTGGGAGCAACTTTCCAAACTGAAAAGCGGCGCGCAGTGGACCATCCGCGACGCGCGCGAGTATTTGAGTTTCCAGCTGGCCGACCCCTGGCAGTCGTACTGGGACACACGCCAGACTTTGACGGAGGCCATCGAACGCTTAAGCTGAATCCAGGCGCAACCCAATGTGGAGTATCCAATGGCTGCCCGATCGCTCGCTTCCCTGTCGCTGTCGTTTGGCCTGGTGTCGATCCCGGTCAAGCTCTATACCGCCACCGAAAGCAGTTCCGCCGTGCGCTTCAACCTGCTGAGCAAGGAGGGGTCGCGCGTCAAACAGCAGTACATTTCAGAACAGACCCAGCAGGTGGTCGAGCGTGCCGACATGATCAAGGGCTATGAGTTCGAGAAGGGCCGCTTTGTCACGTTCTCGGCCGACGAGCTCAAGGCGCTCGAGGAAAGCGCCAGCCATATGGTCGATATCGTCGCCTTCATCCCCGAGCAAAGCGTCGATCCGCTCTACTACGACAAGGCCTACTTCATCGCCCCCGACAAGCGTGGCGGCAAGCCCTACAGCCTCCTGCGCGAGGCCATGTCGCGGACCGGCCGCTGCGCCATCGCCAAATGGGCCTCCAAGGGCAAGTCGCACGTGGTCCAGATCCGCCCGGTGGAAGGTGGGCTGGTGTTCCAGCAGCTGTTGTTTGCCGACGAGGTCCGCAATATCGCCGAACTGAATATCGAAGAGGTAAAGGTGTCCGATGCCGAGCTCAAGCTTGCGATCCAGCTGATCGAGCAGGCCTCCGAAGACGCCTACGATCCGACACAGTACAAGGACGAGGAAAAGGCCAGGATCCTGGCCGCCATCGACGCGAAGATCGCCGGCAAGCATATCGTCGCGCCCGAGCCGGTGGAGGCCGGCGAGGGCGGACAGGTGATCGACCTGATGGACGCGCTGCGCGCCAGCTTGTCGAAGAAGGGCACCGCCGCCGCCAAGGGCAAGGCGGCCGCAGCCGCCCCACCCGCGCGCAAGGCCGCCCGCCGCGCGACGGCAGAACCCACGCCGATCCGACGGACCACCAAGAAATCAGCGTGAAGCGCAACGGCGGGCTCAGCACGCGCGACCTCGAGGCGCGCCTGGGCGTGTCCAGGCGTCTGATCGGCAGCCTGGTCGCGGCAGGGCTGGTGCAGCCCACGCGCGGCCCGCGCGGCGAACACGTCTTTTCCTTCCAGGACGTGGTGCTGATCCGCACCGCCGACTCCCTGCACCGCGCGCATATCGGGCCGGCGCGAATCCTGCGCGCGCTGCGCCATCTGGAACGGCTCAAGCCAGACCGGCACTTGTCCGCGGTACGTATCTCGGCGTGCAGCGGCAAGGTGTCGGCCCGGGACCGACACGGCGACTGGATCGTGGAGACGGGCCAGCGGGTGATGGACTTCGGCACGCAGGACGACGACGGTGTCCGCGTCATGGCGCTGACGCGGGAAGCTTCCGCCTACGCCGCCGCGGATGAAGCGCTGGCCGAGGGCCTCAGGCTGGAGCCGGTCGATGTCCGCGGCGCTGAAGCGGCCTACCGGCGCGCGGTGGGTCATTATCCGGCGATGCTGGACGCGTACCTCAATCTCGGCTGCCTGCTGGCCGACCAGCAACGGCTGGACGAAGCGATTTCGCTCTATGAATCCGCGCTGACCGTGCTGCCTGACGAGCCTCAGCTGCACTTCAACCTGGGCGTCGCGCTGGAAGATACCGGGGCCACGCAGGCCGCCCTGGCCGCCTATGAGCGCAGCATCGAACTGGCGCCTGGCGATGCCGACGCGCACTACAATGCCGCGCGCCTGCATCAGGAACTCGGGCACATTCAGAAGGCGCTTCGGCATTTCAACCAGTATCGGAAGCTGGACCGCTCGAGGTGAGCTGGTTCTGAACTGGTTTGTGGTGAGGGTCGCAAGGGCCTTCTGTGCCGGCCCCTTCTCCCCTTACAAATACTTGAACAGATTCATCCCCTGGATCTGCATAAACGACTGCTGCGCCCCCTGCAGCGCCACCTGCCGCTGGTAATACTCGGTAATCGCCTTGGCGTAATCCAGGTCCTGCAGCCCCGACAGCGTCTGCGAATACGTCAGGTCGCGGTTGGCGCCCACGTCATCCAGCGCATCCAGCTCGTTCATGCGCGAGCCCACCGACGCGCGCACGGTCAGCACGTTGTCGAGCGAGTTGGAGAACTGGCGCACGGCGGTCGACAGCACGTTGCCCAAATTGGCGCGGTCGTTCTCGGAGGCGGCGGGCTGGCGCAGCGTGTCGATCACGGTCTGCAGGTTGGCGAACATGTCGGTGCCGGCTTCGCTGGCTGGCTGCATGGTCAGGGTGTCGCCAGCCTTGGGCGCGCCGGTGACGTTGAAGGTGAAGCCCGCGACTTCGATCTGCGCCGGCGAGGTGTAGGGCAGCGGGCCAGTCACCACCGGGGCGGGGGTGGCGCCGGTCGAGGTGTCGGTGATGGTGTATTCGATCTGGCCGGTGGCGTTGGCGGTGAAAGACATCTGCAGCGCGTGGCCGAACAGCGGATGGCTCGGGTCGGTGGTCGACACCGTGCCAAAGGTGGCGGTGCCGGTATTGGCGGGGTTGCCCTTGACCACATAGCCGGCGCCGCCGGTCACGCTCATGAAGACTTCGCGGCCGGTGTTGCCTGCGGGCATCTGGCGCGCCACGTCGACCTGCAGCAGTTGCTGGCCGTTGTCGCCGATGTAGGTGCTGGCCCCCGCGCTCTGCGTGAACGGCGCGCTGCCCGAGCGGGTGCCGCCGAACAGGAACTGGCCGTTGCCGTCGTCGGAGTTGGCCAGGCTCAGCAGCTGGTTGTACAGGCCTTCCAGCGCGGTCGCGAGCGAGCCGCGGTCGGCATCGCTCATGGTGCCGTTGCCGGCCTGCACCAGCATGGTCTGGATGTTCTGCGTGATGGTGGTGACGGACTGCAGCGCGTTCTCTTCCGCGGCCAGCGCGATATTGGCCTGGTTGCGGGAGGTGGCGTACTGTCCGTTGACGGCCTGCGCCTGGCTGACGCCCAGCGCGCGGGTGGCGCCGACGGGATCGTCCGACGGGGTCAGGATGGAGCGGCCGGTGCCGAGCTGCTGCTGGATATGCATCAGCGCGCCCTGCTGGTAGTTCATCGAAGCCAGGCCTTGCTGATACAGGGTGGAGCTTGCAACGCGCATGTTGGGTTACCTCTTGACTCGGGTGGCTAGGCGCTTAGCGGCCGATGCCGATGATGGTGTCGAACAGCGTGCCGGCGGTCTGGATCACGCGCGCGTTGGCCTGGTACAGCTGCTGGAAGCGCAGCATCGACACGGTTTCCTCGTCCATGTTGACGCCGGACACCGATTGCTGCGCGGTCTTGATCTGCGTGGTGATGCTGTCCTGCGACGCCGAGGCGATCTTGACCGACTTGGCGCGCGTGCCGACATCGTTGACCAGCTGCGCGTAGGCTTCGCTAAAGCTGGACACGCCGCCGATGGTCTTGGCGTTCTGCAGCTTGGCCAGCACCAGCATGTTGCCGTTGTCCTTGACCGCGCCGGCGTTGCTGCCCAGCGTGAAGCTGTCGCCGGCGGCGGGCGTGCCGCCGAAGCTGAAGGTCAGGCCGTTGAGGGTGAAGTCGGTGTTGCTGCCGTTGGGCACGCCCACCGGCTGCGGCGCCATGGCCACGCCGCCGACCTTGAAGATGTAGCTGGTGCCGTCGAACTCGGCGGTGATCTTGCCGGCCGGCAGCGAGAACCCGGGCGCGACCTTGCTCAGCGACGCGGTGGCGTTGCCCTTGTTGCCGGCGGTCGCCTCGATGTAGGCGGGCGATGCCGCGGCAATCTTCGCGGGATCGTTGATAGCCATGTCGAAACCGGTGGCGGCGTTGCGGGTGGGCTGCACCGTGAACGAATCGTTGGTGCCCATCGGCGCGTTGATCTCGACGGTAAAGCCGTCGGCGCTGAATTGCAGCGGGTAGGTGGCGCCGCCGGCGGGCACGGGCGTGACCACCTGCTGGTTGTCGGACAGGCGCGTCAGCGTGTAGTTGCTGCCGTCGAAGTGGAGCTTGTAGTCGCTGGTGGTCAGCGCCGATGCATTGTCGATGGTGGCGGTGGCTACCGTGGTCTTGACGGTGTTGTTGGCGTTGGGGATGGTGGTGGCGCCGCCCAGCTTGAACATGTCGGTGCCGGCGGCGCCGTTCAGGTCGATGCCGAGCTGGTGCTGCGCATTGAAGCTCGCGCCGATCGCCAGCGACAGGCGGCCGATCGCGCTTTGCGCCGGATCCAGGGTTTCGGTGCGGAACTGCAGCAGGCCGCCCAGCGAGCCGCCGGTGAGCGCGCCCGGTTCGCTCTCGATCACGGCGCCGGAGGGCAGCGTGTAGGCCACCACGGTGCGGTTCGGGTCGGCCGCCGAGGCCACGGCCTTCAGTTCATAGGCGTCGTTGCCCATCACCAGCGGCTGGCCGTTGCCGACGAAGACGTTGTAGGTGCCGCTGTCCTGCACCACCACCTTGGCGCCGACCAGCTTGGTCAGCTCGGCCACGGCCTGGTCGCGCTGGTCGAGCAGGTCGTTGGGCGGCTGGCCGCCGGAGGCCGCCTTCAGGCGCGTGATTTCCTGGTTCAGGTTGGCGATCTGCTTGGTATAGGCGTTGACCTGCGTCACCGCGGTGCCGACCTGTTCGTTGACGCCGGCCTGCAGCTGCTTGAAGTAGTTGCTGGCCGAACGCACCTGGCCCACCAGCGCCTGGCCCGCCGACAGCATGCCCTGGCGCGCGGCCGGATCGGCCGGGGTATCGGCTACCGCCTGCACCGCGGCGAAGAACTTCTGCATCAGCGGGGCCAGGCCGCCCTTCTGGTCGGCCAGCAGGTTGTCGATCTGGCTGATCTGGTCCGAGTACATCGCCAGCGACGCGCTGGCCGAGGTGGCGCCGCGCAGCTGACCGGTCAGGAACTCGTCATAGACGCGGATCACCGTGGTGGTGTTCGAGCCGAAGCCGTAGAAGCCCTGGCTGGTGTACTGGCCGCCGGCGGACGCGACGATAGTGTTCTGGCGCGAATAGCCTTCGGTTGCCGAATTGGCAAAGTTGTGGCCCGTCGTCGTCAGCGCGTTCTGCGCGGTGTTCAGGCCGGAGAGGCCAATACTGAAGAGAGACATGGTGCTCTGGTCCGGGATTGGTGGGACTGCCGCGGTGGGGGCGGCGGGGTGGTATGTGGGAGTTATCGGCTCGGTGGGGGTGGGACTTTAGCTGTGGCAGTGAGCTTCGCCGGATCCTGCTGGTTTGCTCCCCTCTCCCGCGGGCGGGAGAGGGGTTGGGGGAGAGGGCCGGCGGTGGCAATAGCGACGGGCGTCACTTCGTTGATGCTCTTGCCCTCTCCCCCACCCCTCTCCCGCAAGCGGGCGAGGGGAGCCTGGTTCGTGCGGTGTCGGCTGCGGTTAGCCGCCGTATTGCAACTGAAGCCCCGCGTCTTACGCCGCCACCTTCTTCATAATCTTCACCAGCTTGTGCCCATACGCCGGGTCCGTGGCATACCCCGCCCTCTGCAAACCGTGCGCCGCGTCTTCGGCGTTCGCCGCGCTGACCACGCCTGCATAGCGCGGATTGCTGGTCAGCAGGCGCGCGTAGTCGGCGCAGGCCTCGTCGTAGGACCCATAGGCGCGGAACTTCGCCCGCACCTTCTGCGGCTGGCCGTCGATGTATTCGGTGGTGGTGATTTCCGCGACGCGGCCCTTCCAGCTGGGGCCGGCCTTGATGCCGAACACGTTGAAGGTGGTCGAGCCGTCGGCGTGCGTGATCTCGCGCTGGCCCCAGCCGGATTCCAGCGCGGCCTGGCCGACGATCAGCCGTGCCGGCACGCCGCTGGCGCGGGACGCGGCTTCGGCGGGGCCGGCCATGCGGGCGACGAAGGCGCTGACGTGGGCGGGCGCATCGTCGGGCAACCGGCCCAGCCGGTCCTCGCCCTGGCCGCGGTCCGCGTAGGACTGCGGCTGGTACTGGCGCAGTCCCGCGGTGGGATTCCATTGCTGGCCGGCGACGGTGGTGCCGATGGCGGGCAGGTCGGCCTGCTCGCCGGCGTCGGCGGGCATGGCGCCGGCGCCGCGGCTGTCGAGCAGCCTGGCCATCTCGGCATCGGCGGCCTTGCCGGCCTCGGCCGGGCTCAGCGCGTTCATGCCGGCAGGCATCGCGGTGCCGGTGGCGCGCGCGAGCTGGCGCACCATCACGTCGGCCAGGCCGATGCCGCGCGACGACATCTGCTGCGCCAGTTGCTGGTCCATCATCGACAGGTACAGCTTGCTCTGCTCGTTGTCGAACAGGCCGTCCTGCGGCGTGGCGTCGCGCATGCTCTTGAGCACCATCTGCGTGAACACCGCCTCGAACTGCTTCGCCACGGCCTGCAGCGTATTGGCGTCGGCGCCGCCGCGCGCGCTGTGCTTGAGCGCTTCGAAGCCCTGCGTGTCCAGCGCGAAGCGCTGGGTCAGGTCGGCGCCCGCCGCGGGCAGCGCGCCACCGTTGATGCCGCTGTTCATGCTCAGATCACTTCCAGCTCGGCGCGCAGCGCACCGGCCGCGCGCATTGCTTCCAGGATGGTCTGCAGGTCGGCCGGGGTCGCGCCCAGCGCGTTCAGCCCCTTGACCACCGCGGCGAGCGAGGCGCCCGCCTTGACGATCTGCAGCGAACCGCCCTGCTGCTTCATGTCGATCTGCGACACCGGCGCTACCACCGTCTGGCCGCCGCTGAACGGCGCCGGCTGGCTGATCACCGGTTGCGTGTTGATCACCACCGACAGATTGCCGTGCGCCACCGCGCAGTCATCCACGGTCACGGCCTGGTTCATCACGATGGAGCCGGTGCGGGCGTTCAGGATCACCTTGGCCGCGGCCTTCGCCGGGGTCACGTCGATATTCTCGATGCGGGCCAGGAAGCCCACGCGCGCCGCCGGCGATGCCGGCGCGCGCACCTGCACCACGCGCCCGTCCAGCGCCGCGGCGACGCCGCCGCCCATGTTGCGGTTGATGGCTTCGACCACGCGCTCGGCGGTGCCGTAATCCGTATCCTTCAGTTCCAGGTTAAGCACGCCGCCATCGGGCTGGAACGGCGCGACCGCGCGTTCGACGATGGCGCCGTTGGCGATGCGCCCCACCGCCAGCTGGTTGATCTGCACCTTGCTGCCGTTGGCCGACGCGCCCGCGCCGCCCACCAGCATATTGCCCTGGGCGATCGCGTAGACCTGGCCGTCGGCGCCCTTGAGCGGTGTCATCAGCAGCGTGCCGCCGCGCAGGCTCTTGGCATTGCCCATCGACGACACCACCACGTCGAGCTGGCTGCCGGGCTGCGCGAACGCCGGCAGCGAGGCGGTCACCATCACCGCCGCCACGTTCTTGAGCTGCATGTTCTTGCCGGCCGGCAGCGTGATCCCCAGCTGCGACAGCATGTTGGTCAGGCTCTGCGTGGTGAACGGCGTCTGCATGGTCTGGTCGCCGGTGTTGTCCAGCCCCACCACCAGGCCGTAACCGACCAGCGGGTTCTCGCGCACGCCCTGGAAGGTGGCCAGGTTCTTCAGGCGCTCGGCCTTGGCACCGGTGGCAAAGGCGCCGAAGGCCACGCCCAGCGCCAGGCTGACCATGGTCAGCCGCAGCAGGCGGGACAGGAAACGAGCGAGCATCTGGGCAGACATGGCGCGGTCAGAACGGAGAAACATTGAGGAAGAAGCGCTGCAGCCAGCCCATGTTCTGCGCTTCGTCGATCACGCCCTTGGCGGTGTATTCGATGCGCGCATCGGCGACCTGCGTCGACAGCACGGCGTTGTCGCCGGTGATGGTGCGGGGGTTGACCACGCCCGAGAAGCGGATGAACTCGGCGCCCTGGTTGATCGCCATCTGCTTTTCGCCGGAGACGACCAGGTTGCCGTTGGCCAGCACCTCCAGCACGGTCACGGTGATGGTGCCGTTGAAGGTGTTGGCCGCGCTGGCGCCGCCGCTGGCCTTCATGGTGTTGGCGCCGTTGATGTTGGCGTTCTGGCTGGTGCCGAACAGTCCGCCCAGCGCGCGCGGCACCGCGTCGAACGCCAGCGCGGCGTTGCCGGTGCGGCTGGTGTTGGTGCCGGAGTTCTTGCTGGCGTTGACGTTCTCGGTGATCAGGATGGTCAGGATGTCGCCCACGTTGCGCGGACGGCGGTCCTCGAACAGCGGATTGCCGGCGTACGACGACTGGTAGATCGAGCCCGAGGCCGGCCCCATCGGGCGCGGCTTCGCGCGCGCCGTGGTCGGCATCTGCACCAGCGGCTCGCGCGGCATCAGCGCGCAGCCGCTGGTGGCCAGCATTGCCACGCCGGCCAGGCCAACCAGCGCACGCGCGCCCAGGCGGGAAAGCAAGGTGGCCATGTTCACACCAATCAACCCAGTTGCGACAGGCGCTGCAGCATCTGGTCGGATGCCTGCACCGCCTTGCTGTTGATCTCGTACGCGCGCTGCGTCTGGATCATGCTGACCAGTTCCTCGACCACGTTGACGTTGGAGGCCTCGACATAGTTCTGCTGCACCACGCCCGCGCCGTTCAGGCCCGGCACGGTGGTGTTGGGCGCGCCCGAGGCGTCGGTCTGCACGTACAGGTTCTCGCCCATGCTTTCCAGGCCGGCCGGGTTCATGAAGGTGGCCAGCTGCAGCTGCCCCACCTGCACGTTGGCGCTGGAGCCCGGCTGCGTCACCGACACCGTGCCATCGCGGCCGATGGTCATCGACAGCGTGTTGGCCGGGATGGTGATGGCGGGCTGGATCACGAAGCCGCTGGACGTTACCAGCTGGCCGTTCTGGTCCACCTGGAACGAGCCGTCGCGGGTATAGGCGGTGGTGCCGTCGGGCAGCGCCACCTGGAAGAAGCCCTGGCCGAGGATGGCCACGTCCTTGGCATTGCCGGTCTGCTGCGGATTGCCCTGGGTGTGGATGCGCTCGGTCGCCACCGGGCGCACGCCGGTGCCCAGCTGCATGCCCGAGGGCAGCGTGGTCTGGTCCGACGACAGCGCACCGGGCTGGCGGATGGTCTGGTACATCAGTTCCTCGAACACCGCGCGGCCGCGCTTGAAGCCGTTGGTCGAGACGTTGGCCAGGTTGTTCGAGATCACGTCCATCTGCGTCTGCTGCGCATCGAGGCCGGTCTTGGCAATCCAGAGAGAGCGGATCATGTGGGTCCTTGGTGGGTGCTGGGGGCCGGCACGGTGGTGCCGTGCCGGCCGGTCATTCGGTTCAGTTGGTCGAGAGCAGCTGGTTGGCGCGCTGCTCGTTGCCGTCGGCGCCCTGGATCATCTTCATCTGCATCTCGAAGCGGCGCGCATTGGCGATCATCTCGACCATGGCTTCGGTCGGGTTGACGTTGCTGCCTTCGAGCGCGCCCGAGATCACGCGCACGGTGGGATCGGCCTCGAGTGGCTGCGCGCCGGGGCGCAGCCGGAACAGGCCGTCATCGCCGCGGGCGATGGCGTCGTTGGGCGGATTGACCACGCGCAGCCGGCCCACCTGCGCCAGGCCGGCCGAGGCTTCGCCCGGGCCGCGCGCGGTGATGGTGCCGTCGGTGCCGATGGTCACTTGCGAGCCTGGCGGCACCGCCAGCGGACCGCCGTCGCCCATCACCGGCAGGCCGGAGCGGGTCTGCACCTGGCCGTCCTGCGCCACCTGCAGCGCACCGGCGCGGGTATAGGCCTCGCTGCCATCCGGCGCCTGCACCACCAGCCAGCCATTGCCCTGCAGCGCCACGTCGAGCGCGCGGCCGGTGTAGGTGAGCGGGCCGGCGCGCATGTCGGCACCGGGCGTGGAGGCCAGCGTGAAGGCGCGCGTGCCGGCCTCCGCCCCGACCACCGGCACCGCGCGGTACAGGTTCACCTGCGCGCGGAACGCCGGCGTCGAGACGTTGGCGAGGTTGTTCGATACCGCCGCTTGCTGGTCGAGTATCTGCTTGGCGCCCGACAGGGCGGTGTAGATCATGCGGTCCATGGCGGCGGCTCAGCTCAGCGTGGCGGTCACAGGTTGACCAGGGTCTGCATGACCGTGTCCTGCGCCTTGATGGTCTGCGCGTTGGCCTGGTAGTTGCGCTGGGCCACGATCAGGTTCACCAGCTGGCCGGACAGGTCCACGTTGGACGCTTCCACCGCGTTCGAGCGCAGCGTGCCCAGGCTGCCGCCGGCCACGCCGAGCAGCGGCTGGCCGGATGCGCCGGTGGCGGACCAGACGTTGTCGCCCTCCGGCTTCAGGCCTTCGACGTTGCCGAACGCGGCCATCACGATCTGGCCCAGCGGCTTGGTCTGCTCATTGGAATAGCTGCCGGTGATGGTGCCGTCGCCATTGACCGAGAAGCCCAGCAGGCTGCCCGAGGTGTAGCCGTTCTGGCTGAGCTGCTTGACGTCGTTGTCCGCGCCGAACTGGGTGGTGCCGGTCAGGTCCAGGCGCATGGCCATGGCCTGCGCGCCGTTGGCCGCCGGCTGGGTCAGCGTGACCGCGCCCGCGCCGGGTGCCTGCAGCGCGCCGGCGTTGTCGAACGACAGCGTGACCGGCGCGCCGCCGACGGCGTTGCCGTTGACGTCGGTCACGTACATCTGCCAGTCGGTGCCGCCCGGCACGGTCGGCGCCGCGCCCGACTTGGCGAAATACGCCATCAGCTGCTGCTTGTTGCCCAGCGAGTCATAGACGTTGATCGCCGTGCTGTAGTTGAACATGTTGCTGGTCGGCGGCACGCCGGGCGCGCTGGCAAACGCCTGCGTCGGCACGGTGGCGCGCGAATCCAGCTGGAACTTGGCGGTGATGCTGCTGGTGGCGCGCGGCTCCATCTGCGCGTTGCTGATCACCAGCGGCTGCGGCTGCACGCCCGCGCCGCCGGCCACGCCGGCCGGATAGCCGGTCACTTGCAGGCCCTGCATGTTGGTGATGCGGCCGTCTTCCTGGCGCTGGAACTGGCCGTTGCGCGAGTAGTAGACCGCGCCTTCCGGGCTGGTCATGCGGAAGAAGCCGTTGCCGTTGGTAATGGCCACGTCCAGGGACCGGCCCGAGGCTTCGATATTGCCCTGGTTGAACGACTGCACCACCGAGTTCACGCGCACGCCCAGGCCGATCTTGGTGCCCGCGTAGACGTCGGCGAACTGCGCGGCCGATTGCTTGTAGCCAACCGTGTTGGCGTTGGCGATGTTGTTGCCGATCACGTCCAGGTTGGACGCGGCGGCGTTCAGGCCGCTTACCCCTTGACCGAAACCCATGATTGCTTCCTTTTATCTAGGCTGTGGTTGAAGCCGGTTGGCGCCCCCGCGCTGCCGGCATCTGCGTATTAGAGAATGCGGCGCACGTCGTCGACGTTGGCGGTCTGGCCGTCGCCCAGGTCCACCAGCACGCCGCTGGCGTCGCCGCTGATGCTCTCGACCTTGCCGTACACCAGAGCCACCGGCTGCACCGAGGTCCCGTTGGCGGTGGCGGTCACCTTGAAGGTGTAGTCGCCGTCGGCCACCGCCACACCGGCGTTGTTCTTGCCGTCCCACGCGATGTTGTGCACGCCCGCGGTCTGGCCCTTCATGTCGATGGTGCGCACCACGTTGCCGTCCTTGTCGAGCACGTCGACGGTGACCGCATCCGCGGTCGACGGCAGGTCCACGCCGATCTTGCCCGGCACGCCGCCTTCCACCGATACCTGCTTGCCCGGCACCATCACGGTACGGCCGATCAGCGCGGCCGAATCCATCGCGCGGCTGGCGCTGACCTGCCCCAGCAGCTGCGACAGCGTCGCGTTCATGGTCTGCATGCCGCTGACCGTGCTGATCTGCGCCAGCTGCGAGGTCAGCTGCGCGTTGTCCATCGGGTTGAGCGGATCCTGGTTGTTCATCTGCGTGACGAGCATGGTCAGGAAGTTGTTCTGCAGCTCGGAAGCGCTGGCGCTGCCGCTCTTCAGTGCGTCGTTGATGCCTTGCGTGTTGCTGCCTACCGGTGGGGTGGTGGTCATGTCAGTTGCTTGTGTGCGAGGTGCGGATGGAGCCGATGCCGTGATGGGCCGGCGCGTGTCACTGGCCGATCGTCAGCGTCTTGAGCATCATGTTCTTGGCGGTGTTGAGCACCTCCACGTTGGCCTGGTACGAGCGCGAGGCCGAGATCATGTTGACCATCTCCTCCACCGGGTTGACGTTGGGCATCACCACATAGCCCTGCGCATTGGCCATCGGATGGGTGGGGTTGTGCACCATGCGCGGGGGCGACGGGTCCTCGCTCACGCCCTGCACCTGCACGCCGCCGATATCGGTCTGGCCCGGCGTGGGCGCCATGCCGAACACCACCTGCTTGGCGCGGTAGGCCTGCCCGTCCGGGCTGACCACGCTGTCGGCGTTGGCCAGGTTGGACGCGGTCACGTTCATGCGCTGCGACTGCGCGGCCATGGCCGAGCCCGCGACGTCGAAGATGTTCATTGCCGGCATGGGTTCGCTCCCCCGTTACTGCTGGATCGCGGCCAGCATGGTCTTGATCTTGGAATTCATCACCGTCAGGCCGGACTCGAAGTGCACGGCGTTGTCGGCGAAGGCCACGCGTTCGGTGTCCATTTCCACGGTGTTGCCGTCGACGCTGGACTGCAGCGGGATGCGGTAGGCCAGGTCGAATTCCTCGCGCCCCGCCGCCTGCGCGGGCAGGTGGCGCACTGAGGTGGTCGACAGCGACATGCCCTCGTTGCGGTGGCCGCGCTCCACGGTCTGCGCCAGCGTGCTGGAGAAATCAAAGTCGCGCGCCTTGTAGCCGGGCGTGTCCGCGTGCGCGATGTTCGAGGCAATCACGGACTGCCGCTGGTTGCGCAGGCTCAGCGCTTCCTGCTGGAAACGTAGCGCCGCATCAAGTCTGTCAATCATCTGCATCTCCCTGCTGACAAGGCGCCCCCATAAGCGGGGCGAACCGGGGTTCTTCAGGGTTGGCATCTTAGGCGGGGACCTGTCACGCCAATCGGATGAATAAGGACGGGAAATCCGCGCATTTCGGCCCGCCCGCGCGCGGGGCGCTGCCTACAATGGGCCCCGATGACAGATGTATACGGCGCGCACAGCCAGTCACGGGGCCGCGCGCCGTCCTTGCCGGGAAGTCCAGATGAAACTCCTTTGCCGCAACGCCCGCCGCCTGGCGCAAGCCACGCTTGGCGCTTGCCTGCTGGGCGCTTGCCTGCCTGGCGCCATCGGCGCCGCGCCTGCGCAGGTAACGCCAGTGGCCATGCAGGCGCCGGCCGCGCACGGTGCAGCCAGCCCCTTCACCGAAGACCCCGCGCGGGTCGCGGTCGAGCGCTTCCTGCAGCAGCAAACCGCCGGCCTGCCGGGCAAGGTCAGCGTGCAGGTGGCACCGCCGTCAGGCGGGCGCGCGCCCGAATGCATCGCGCCCGATCCGTTCCTGCCCGCCGGCGCCTCGCCGTGGGGACGCGTTTCGGTAGGCGTGCGCTGCGGCGGCGAGCGGCCCTGGGTGCGCTACATGCAGGCGCGCGTGTCGGTGCTGACCGACTATTACGTGGCCGCGCGCGCGCTGGGCGCGGGCGAGCCGGTCGGCCAGGCCGATGTCGAGATCCGCCAGGGCGACCTGGGCGCGCTGCCGCGCGCGGTGATCACCGACCCGGCGCAGCTTGCCGGCGCCGTCACCGCCAACCGCATCGCCGCCGGCTCGCCGCTGCGCACCGACCTGCTGCGCAAGGCCATCGCCGTGCGCCAGGGCCAGACCGTCACCGTGGCGGTCGAGGGTGAGGCCTTCCAGATCACCAGCGAAGGCAAGGTGCTGGCCGACGCCGCCACCGGCAACACCGTGCAGGTGCGCCTGCGCAGCGGCCAGGTGGTCAATGGCCTGGTGCGCAGCGGCGACACCGTGGTGCTGCAATGACATCGCGGCAAGTGCTGTAACCGTGGCTGGAATGACTGGAATTCCGGGGCCGGCGGCGTGCGAAAATGCCGCCGCAGCCGCCGCGCAGCGAATCCGGGCCAGGCGCCCTAAAGAATTCGCCGGCGCGTCCGTAATGCCATAGGAAACCAGCAAGGATCGCCCGTGAAGATCAACCACTCCACCTCGTCCCGGCCCGCCGACGCCGCCGCAGGCGACGCCGCCCGGCCCCAGGCCGCCCCGGCCGCCGCCGCCGACGCCACTGATGCCGCGCCGTCCGCCGGCCTGAGCGTCAGCCCGCTGGCCGCCCAGGTGCGCGACATCAGCGCCCGGCTGGCCCAGCCGACTGACGACGATATCGATACCGCCAAGGTCGAAGAAATCCGCCAGGCCATCGCCGAAGGCCGGATCCGCATCGACCCGGGCAAGATTGCCGACGGCCTGCTCGCCACCCTGCGCGAGCTCGGCCAGGCCGACGCCAAATAGCCACCATGAGCCAGAGCCTGATCCAGTCCCTGCAGCGCGAAACCGAAGGCATCCAGGCCTTCGGCCAACTCCTCGCCGAAGAGCGCGACGCCCTCAAGCGGGGCGACTTCCAGTCCCTGAGCGGACTGCTGACGCGCAAGGTAGAACTGGGCCAGGCCCTGTCCCGCCAGCTCAAGGCCCGCGAAGCCCAGATGGGCGCGCTGGGCCTGCGCGCGGGCCCCGAAGGCCAACTGCTCGGCCGCCAGGTCGATCCGGCCGTGGCCGACGCCTGGCGCCGCCTGATCTTCGCCGCCCGCACCGCGCGTGACGCCAATGCGCTCAACGGGGCGGTGGTGGACGCCCATCTCGACTTCACCCGTGAAGCCATCCAGGCGCTGCGCCAGCATAGTGGCGGGGATGCGGGGTTGTATGGGAAGGATGGGAAGGCGGCGGCGGGTGTGGGTGGGGTTAGTTTGGCGGCTGGTTAGGCTTCGGGCCGGTGCACGCTGCATGTTTTCTCCCCTCTCCCGCTTGCGGGAGAGGGGCCGTGGGAGAGGGCCGGCGGCGGCAATTGCGACGGCCTCCACTTCGTCGATATTCCCGCCCTCTCCCCAACCCTCTCCCGCAAGCGGGAGAGGGAGTACGCAAGTGGGAGTTGGAAAGCCCTAGGCAATGACGCCGCTGCGGGTTTTCTCCCCTCTCCCGCTTGCGGGAGAGGGGCCGGGGGTGAGGGCCTGCGATGGCACTGGCGACGGCCTTCACTTCGTCGATATTCCCGCCCTCACCCCAACCCTCTCCCGCAAGCGGGAGAGGGAGTTGTGGTGGTCCAATTTCCTCAGACAGGTCGATAGGTGGAAAATCACCATCGATGAGGAAAGCAGATGACAAAGCAACGCCGTAAATTTGATGCCA